>CAYWFS010000010.1:20768-47739 GCA_964457685.1 uncultured Ruminococcus sp.
GGGTTGAAATTTTAAGAATACCATGAACCTAAGTAATCTTGGGTGATTTTGAAGTTAGTCAAGCTCTTCTCAAGTGCTTTCACCAACTTCAGTTGATTGTCATTTAAATCGCAGTTTTCGTAGCTGTAACTGTCATAGATTTGTGTTCTCAACGCTTTAAACTTTTCGTTTATATCGGTCGAATTGTTTATAGCTATGTGATTGACTGCCGAAGCCATTTCAAGTAAAGTCTCGAAAACACGTCTTCTGCACAGCTTTTCAAGCTTATCATTGTCATATTTTTTTGCAACGAAGTCATACCTTGCAATAACATGGTCGAGATAATCGAGCTGACGAATTTTAAATCCCGAGTGGGTTATGCTGTTTTTTCGCTGATATGTATTATAAAGATGCTTTCCGACAACGACAGCGGAATCTGATTTGTCTATCAGAAGATGTGCAATGCAGGTATCTTCGTAAACCTTTCCGACAGGAAAACTTACATCGTCAAACAAATCTCTTGAAAACAACTTATTTGTGACCATAACATCGTATCTTTCGGTATAAAACATGAGTGCGTCTACGGCATTTTTTAAATATATATCGTCTCCGCTTTTTCTGATTTCGGAGCGTTTTATTTCGCCGTCCTCGTTCCACGCTTGATAGAACAGAGATGAAGCCAACTTCGTGTTATACTTCTTCATCGTCGAAATAAGTAGGCTATACATATCAGGCTCTATCCAGTCATCGCTGTCAACAAAGCCGAGATAATTTCCGCTTGCTTTATCTATTCCGAAATTTCTTGCATAGGATAAACCGTGATTTTGCTCCAACGAATAGTATTTGATATTTTCGTGTTCGGCGGCATACTTCTTACATACGGTATCGGAGTTGTCGGTCGAGCCGTCGTTTACCAAAATAATTTCTATATTCGTATAGGTCTGGGCGAGCAAACTTTCAACACACTTTTTGATGTAATCACAGGTGTTATAGATTGGAACGATGACAGAAATTTTATCCATAATATTTTCCTCGAATAGTTGAAATGGTAAATTGACTGTTTTACTGATTTCTAACAAAAACGATGTGAGTTTTGCCGAGGTTATACGCGAGTGATTGTTTTGTGAAAAAATACATTATGCAAACCGCATAATACACAAAATGTCGAAAAAAGATTTTATTTGATTATATAATATCACAATTCAGGGGGGGGTGTCAATAGAAAATATCAAAAAAACAAAACAATATTTTATGCAAAAACACCCGACCGTCAATATGCACACAATAGAATAACGCATTTGTGTAATATAGACAAAATCGGGTGTTTTTTATTATTTCAGATAAATTTAGACACAAAAATTACATACTCTCGTGGAATGTACGCTTGATTACTTCGAGCTGCTGTTCACGGCTGAGTCTGTTGAAGTTTACGGCATAACCGGATACTCTGATGGTGAGGGTGGGGTACTTTTCGGGGTGTTCCATAGCGTCCTCGAGAATCTCACGGTTCATTACGTTTACGTTGAGGTGGTGTGCTCCCTGTGCAAAGTAACCGTCGAGGATGGAAACAAGGTTCTTTCTGCGGTCGTCATCGTTCTTGCCGAGTGCATCGGGGATTATCGAGAATGTGTTGGAGATACCGTCCTGGCAAACCGCACGATAGGGAAGCTTTGCAACGGAATTGAGAGAAGCGAGGGCACCGTTTTCGTCACGTCCGTGCATGGGGTTAGCTCCGGGTGCGAAAGGTTCTCCTGCATGACGACCATCGGGGGTAGAGCCTGTCTTTTTACCGTACATTACGTTGCTGGTGATGGTGAGAGCGGAGAGGGTATGCATAGCTCCACGGTACATCTGGTGCTTTTTAAGCTCTGCGGAGAAGTAAGAAACAAGCTCTACGGCAATATCGTCAACAATGTCGTTGTCGTTACCGTACTTCGGGAATTCGCCCTCAACTTCAAAGTCAACGGTGATTCCGTTTTCGTTTCTTATCGGCTTTACTTTAGCAAACTTGATAGCGGAGAGTGAGTCGGTTGCAATGGAAAGTCCCGCTACACCGAAAGCGGCGATTCTTTCAACGAGTGTGTCGTGAAGAGCCATCTGTGAGCTTTCGTATGCGTACTTGTCGTGCATATAGTGGATAATATTTATTGTATCAACGTAAAGCTCCGCAACATATGCGAGAACCTTTTTGTAGTTTCTGAGTACCTTTTTGTATTCGAGAACTTCATCGTCGATTTTTTCAATATCGGGAACGACCTTTATGCCCTTAATCTCATCAATACCGCCGTTGATAGCGTAGAGAAGGCTCTTTGCGAGGTTTGCTCTTGCACCGAAGAACTGCATCTGCTTGCCGACAGCCATAGCGGAAACACAGCACGCAATGCAGTAGTCGTCGCCGTACATGGGACGCATTATATCGTCGTTTTCGTACTGTATGGAGTCGGTGTCGATACTCATCTTAGCACAGTAATCCTTGAACGGCTTGGGGAGAGCCTGAGCCCAAAGAACGGTGAGGTTCGGTTCGGGAGCTGTTCCTAGGTTTGTGAGGGAGTGGAGGTAACGGAAGGAGTTCTTTGTAACAAGAGTTCTTCCGTCAACACCCATACCGCCGATGGATTCTGTTACCCATGTGGGGTCACCGCCGAAAAGCTCGTTGTATTCGGGTGTACGGAGGTGACGGATAAGACGAAGCTTGATTATGAACTGGTCGATAAGCTCCTGAGCCTCTTCTTCGGTGATAAGTCCACGTTCAAGGTCACGCTGAATGTAAATATCGAGGAATGTGGAGGTTCTGCCGAGGGAGGTAGCCGCACCGTTGTTTTCCTTTGTGCCTGCAAGGTATGCGAGGTAGAGGTTCTGTACAGCTTCATGTGCGTTTTCGGCAGGCTTTGAAATATCGCAACCGTAGGAACGAGCCATTTCGGTCATTTCTTCGAGGGCTCTGATCTGCATCTGCACTTCTTCACGGAGGCGGATTCTTTCGTCTGTCATTGAGCCGTCAAGCATATCGAGATCCTTTTTCTTTGCATCAATAAGGAAATCGGTACCGTAGAGCGGAACACGTCTGTAGTCGCCGACAATACGACCTCTTCCGTATGCGTCGGGAAGACCTGTGAGAAGTCCGGCTGTTCTTGCAAGTCTTGTACGCTTGGGGTATGCGTCAAATACACCTTCATTGTGTGTCTTGCGGTAGAGCTTGAAGTGCTTTTCGATTTCGGGATTGAGCTTGTATCCGTACTGTTCGAGAGCGGAGGTTGCGTTTCTGAATCCGCCGAAGGGGTTTACTATTCTCTTGAGGGGGGCATCTGTCTGAAGACCTACGATAACCTCGTTGTCACGGTCGATGTAGCCGGGTGCGAAGTTGTTGATACCGGATACTGCGTTTACTTCAACGTCGATAATGCCTTTTTTGATTTCCTCTTTGATAAGCTCTCCTGCCTCGGCCCAGATTTTGGAAGTCTTTTCGGAGATGGGGGAGAGGAAGCTGTCGTCTCCCGAGTAGGGTGTGTAGTTTTTCTGGATAAAGTTGCGGACGTTTACAAGGTGTCTCCATTCACCTGTTCTGAATCCGCTCCAAGCACTGCAATTAACATCAATAAGTCCCATTTTTTTGTTCCTCCTGTTATTTTGACAGACAGCTTTTGTTCAGTCTGTCATTCCATATTTTTACTTTTTCAGACTCCATGGGATGGGTTCCCTCGAGTCTGTACTTTATTCCCATGGCTGCGTACTTTGATACTCCGAGAGTGTGGTAGGGAAGCAGCTCTATCTTCTTTACGTTTTTCAGCGTTAAAATATACTTCTCAAGTCCGAGAAAATGCTCATCGCTGTCGGTTATCCCCGGAACGACAACATGACGAATCCAGAGAGGAATATTTCTTTCCATAGCGTCGGAGATGAATTTTCTCGTTATGCTTATATCCTGAGATGTCAGAGAGGTATAACTGTCGGGAGAGAAGTGCTTAACATCGTATAGAATTAGGTCGGTGTAGGAGAGAATGTCATCGTATTCTCCCATGCCGCAGCCCGAAGTGTCGAGTACGGTATGGATTCCGTTTTCCTTGCATTTTTTAAGGCATTCTGCAAGAAATTCCGGCTGAGAAAGAGGCTCTCCTCCCGAAAATGTCACTCCGCCGTCTTCACCGTAATAGCTTTTGAAACGGAGCAGCTTATTCACTATATCATCGACCGAGACGCACTGCCCCTTGCACATTTCCCAGGTATCGGGGTTGTGACAGTAGAGACAGCGCATGGGACATCCCTGCATGAAAACGACGCTTCGTATTCCGGGGCCGTCTACAAGTCCCATGGATTCAAAAGAGTGGATATATCCGAGCATTTTTCTCCTTCCTATGGACTGTTTGGTGTGAGTAATAGGTACAAAAAAAGCCGACAACCTGAGCTAAATTTGCCCAGACGGTCGGCTCATAAAATCATACTCCACGCAGTTTTCGCATATATCATACACAATATATGGTGGCTCTGCATTATCCGTCAGTCATATGATGTAATAATTATATCAAATACGGTACACCTTGTCAATAGTGCAATCACAAGAAATATACAGGTCGTAACGGATGGAATTTAAGCGAAATTGATAAAAGGCTTAAAGCTCGATAAGCTCGTAATCACAGGAGCCGAAACCGAGTGAAAGGGAAGCGTCAATGGTGTGTACTCCGTTTCTCGATTCGATACGCTCAATGAGATGTTCTTTTCCTTTGGCTTCCGAGGAATAAACAAGGTCTATGCAGGCTTTGTCTATCGCTATGGGGTCGCAGGAGGCGAGAATACCGATGTCGGGCATACAGGGATCCTCCGCAACGGCACAGCAGTCGCAGTCAACGGACATATTTTTCATTACATTAATATAAGCGGCGTGTGTACCGAAATATTTAACAACGGAGTATGCCGCATCTGCCATGGATTCGAGGAAAAGGTCGTGGTCGGCAGTCCAAAGCTTGGCGGGATCTCCTGCACCGTGGATATATGCCTTGCCGTAGGATGAAGCGATACCGATGGACAGCTGCTTTAAAGCTCCGCCGTAGCCACCCATAGGATGACCCTTGAAATGTGAGAGGACAAGCAGGGAATCGTAGTTTGCGAGATTCTTGCCGACGTAGTTTTTCTTTATTACCTTTCCGTCGGGAATATCGAGGACAAGGTCGTCTCCCTCTGCGTCGAGAAGGTCTACGTTGAAATGCTTGCTCCAACCGTGTTTTTCAAGAGTGGCAAGGTGCTTTTCGGTTGTGTTTCTTTCGCCTTCATATGCGGTGTTGCATTCGACTACGGTGCCGCCGTTCTTCTTTATAACGTCAGACCAAAAATCGGGGCCGAGGAAATTCTGGTTTCCGACTTCTCCGCTGTGGAGCTTTATCGCACATTTTCCGACAAGCTCACCGCTGATTTTGTCGTAAAGCTCGGCTACCTTTGCGGGGGTTATCTCTCGTGAAAAATAAACCTTTGATTTCATAGCATATTCTCCCTTGTGAAATTTTTCTTCCTATTTTATTATAAGGCAAATATATGAATAATTTTACACTTAGTTTTAAAAATTAATTACTCCGAGATGCTCGAGAAGAATTTTTATACCTATTAATATAAGGATAACGCCTCCTGCGATTTCCGCTTTCTTTTTGAAACGCATACCGAAAACATTTCCTATCTTCAGTCCGATTCCGGAGAGAACAAAGGTGGTGATTCCGATAAACGTAACTGCTGTTACAATATTTACGTCGGGAAGAAGTGCAAAGGAGATACCTACTGCGAGTGCGTCTATGCTTGTTGCAAGTGCGAGGGGAAGCATGGTTTTGAACGCAAAGGAGTCGCCTGTGTTTTCTTCGTCATCCGAGAAGCTTTCTCGTATCATGTTAATACCTATTATCGAGAGTAGGATAAATACAGCCCAATGGTCAAAGGCGGTTATGTAGCTCTCGAAGGTTGAGCCGAGAAGGTATCCGATAGTCGGCATGAGTGCCTGAAAACCACCGAACCAAAGTCCGATGTTTATGTAATGTACGGGTCTTAAATCCTTAGTGGAAAGCCCCTTACATAGAGAGACGGCAAATGCGTCCATTGAAAGTCCGACGGCTATAAGAAACAGCTCTATAATTCCCATAAAAACCTCCTGCTGAAAACAGCACTATATAATATAAAGGAAGTAAACATAAAAAAAGACACAGGTACAGTGATACTACAATACTACCGCACCTGAGTCTCGTTATTTGATTCAAGCCAGACTGTATAAGTCGATGTGTTGACTTGACACGCAAAAATACGCTATCTACTCCCTCAGTTTCGAACATTATACCATAAATCGAGTATAAAGTCAATTACAAGAAAGAAAAAACAGGAGCATTTCCCGTTTTGAATGAGAAAATGTTCCTGTTTTTAAATATAAAGGAAAGGAAATTAGATCTTAACCTCTTCGTGAAGCTCTGCACTTCTGTAGATACCGTCGAGCATTCTCTGTACTGTAACAGCGTCGTCGATAGGAGAAATGGGAGTCTTGTTTTCGTTTACGCATTCAACGAAGTGCTTGATCTCTTCAACGAAGTAGTCGTTGGGAGTAACTTCGGGCTTAAGGTCTGTGAGGTAGCCGTTTTCGTCTTCTGTGTAGATTGTGAGAGGATCGAATGTGCAGCCTGCCTTAGAACCAAAGAGCTGAGTTGTAGCGGATTCGGGCCCGTTGATAGCCCAAGCGATTTCAGCCATCATTGTCTTGCCGCCTTCAAAACGGAAGAATACAGTAGCGGAGTCTTCAGTGTTGAATACGCCGTTGCCCTTTCCGAAGGGTTCCCATCTTGTAATGCCCTTTGTCTGGAAGTCGCCGATGCGGTAGGATGTTTCAGCGGATACGGAGATCGGCTTCGGTCTGTCCATGAGGTACCATGTACGGTCGATAGCGTGAACACCGATGTCGAGAACGGGACCACCACCTGCGAGTTCCTTATCGGTGAACCAACCGCCGGGAGTACCTCTACGACGAACGTAAAGTGTCTTAGCGGAGTAGATTTCGCCGAATACACCCTGTTCATAGAGTTCACGAACCTTGAACTGTTCAGCACCGTAACGAGTTACAACTGCGAGCATGAACTTAACGCCTGTTTCCTTAACAACCTTTTCCATTTCGAGACCCTGCTCGAGAGTAGCTGCGAGAGGCTTTTCGCAAAGGATGTTCTTGCCTGCCTTAGCTGCTGTGATAACAACAGGAGCGTGAGCAGCAGTCCATGTACAAACGTCGATGTAGTCAACTTCTACGTTAGCGAGAAGCTCTTCAACGGATGCGAAGTAGTGAGGAATGTTGTACTTTTCGGCAGCAGCCTTAGCACGTTCGGGAACGATGTCGGCGATAGCAACAACTTCAACTATATCTGTGAGCTGCTGGTATGCGGGAAGGTGTGCGGAGGTAGCAATGTTACCTGCACCGATGATACCGACTCTGAGTTTATTAGCCATGATGAATACCATTTCCGAAAAATCGGAAAATCCTTTCTTTGAGTTATATCATGAAAATAATGTTATTTTCTATGTGATTTTATCAAGAATATTCTATCACAATGCGTCGAAACTGTCAAGTGCAATTATGCGGAAAAGCTCACTTTTTGTTTTCAACCCTCACAAAAAAATACCTGAATACGTTCCTATTGCAATGACGGAATAATTTTGATATAATAGGGTGAATAATAATGCTCGGAGGGAAAACCATGAGAGCATATTATTTTATTATGAAATTTTGGCGAAGCTTTCTTATAGGACTGCGGTGCGGATTTTGTGCGTCGGCGATTCTTTCGGCTTTGGCTGTTATTTTATATAAAGCAATTATCGGATAGAACGGAAAAATCGGGAGGGAACATGACAAGACTTGATAAATATATTTGCGACAGCGGCTTGCTTTCGAGAAGTGAAGCTTCAAGAGCTGTGAGACACGGTAGGGTAAGCGTGAACGGAGAGGTCGTTCGTGATCCTTCGAAAAAAATAGATGAGGGAAGTGCGGAGGTAATGCTCGATTCCAAACGCATAGGCTGGAAAAAATTCAGATATATTATGCTGAATAAGCCGACTGATACCGTAAGCACAACGGAGGATGACGAAAAGTCTGTTATGAAGCTCCTCCCCGATGAATTTTCGCATATGGATATGTTTCCGTGCGGACGACTTGATATAGATACAACGGGACTTCTCATAATAACGAATGACGGACAGACCGCACATAATCTGCTGTCTCCGAAGAAACACTGCGAGAAGACATACCGCTTCACTTGCCTTCCGATAGGCGAAGAACAGAAAAATCGTCTCGAAAACGGAGTGGAGCTGTCTGACTTCACTTCAAAGCCGTGCAAGGTCGAGCTTGAATCTGCGGAAAGCGGAGAGATAACGGTTACCGAGGGTAAGTATCATCAGGTAAAGCGTATGTTTCTTGCGGTAGGCTCAGAAATACTGTCTCTTGAAAGGGTTGTGTTTGCCGGAATAAAGCTTGACACCGACCTTGCAAGGGGAGAATGGCGAGAGCTTACGGAAGAAGAAGAAAAGATACTCACTTCATATAATAAATAAGGTAGAAAAAAGATGAATATTAACGAAAAAATCGCAAAAGAGCTTAATGTTCCCGTGGATAAGCTAAGTGCGGCAGTGGAGCTTCTCGATGCCGGAAATACAGTACCTTTTGTTGCACGATACAGAAAAGAAGTAACCGGAGGACTTGATGACGGAGTTCTTCGTGAGCTTCTTGAAAGACTTACATATCTCAGAGGACTCGAAAAACGCAAGGATGAGGTAAGGGGACTTATAGACGCACAGGGAAAGCTTAACGATGAAATATCCTCGGCAATCGAGAGGGCAGAGACCGTTACCGAGGTTGATGATATTTATCGCCCGTACCGCCCCAAACGTAAAACAAGAGCCTCCGTCGCAAGAGAACGCGGACTTGAACCTCTTGCAGACATTATCCTCGAGCAAAGAAAAAAGTATTCTCCGTCTATTGAAGAAGAAAGCAAAAGGTTTGTCTCGAATGAGGTAGCGACTCCCGAGGATGCAATATCTGGGGCAAAGGATATTATTGCCGAGGGAATAAGCGACAATGCGGAGATAAGACGTGTTGTGCGTGAGCTTACCGTTCGTCACGGAAGACTTGTTTCCAAAATGACAAACGAGAACCACACCTATGACCAGTATGCGGATTATTCAGAGCCTATAAAAAAGCTTCCGTCTCACAGAATACTTGCGGTGAACCGTGGCGAAAAAGAGGATGCACTCAGCGTTTCGATTGAAATAGAGCGTGATATAGTGCTGAATGCGATGCTTTCGGAGGTTGTAAAGAGCTTCGACAGTCCTGCGTTTTCATATATAGCCTCTGCGGTGACCGACAGCTACGACAGACTTATATCTCCGTCCATTGAAAGAGAAATAAGAGCTGAGCTTACCGACAATGCGAGTGAAAGTGCAATATCGCTTTTTGCATTGAATCTGAAAAATCTTCTCATGCAGTCTCCGCTTAAAGGAAAGACCGTGCTTGGCTTTGACCCCGGGTACAGAACGGGATGTAAGCTTGCGGTTGTGACAAAAACGGGAGATGTTGCCGATACTGCGGTAATATATCCGACAAAACCTCACGAAAAGATTGCCGAGGCAAAGAAAACCGTCCGCAGACTTATAGAAAAATATTCCGTGGATGTTGTTGCGATAGGTAACGGAACAGCCTCGGGGGAAAGCGAAATGTTTATCTCGGAGCTTCTTCGTGAAATCGGCGGCAAGACAAAGTACATAATTGTCTCCGAAGCAGGTGCGAGCGTTTATTCGGCATCCGAGCTTGGAGCAGAGGAATTCCCTGATTTTGATGTAACGGAAAGAAGTGCCGTGTCAATCGCCAGACGACTTCAAGACCCTCTTGCCGAGCTTGTAAAAATAGACCCGAAATCCATAGGTGTCGGACAGTATCAGCACGATATGAAGCCCGCACGTCTCGATGAAGCCCTTGACGGCGTTGTTGAGTCCTGCGTGAACTCCGTGGGTGTTGACGTAAATACGGCTTCATATTCGCTTCTTTCTTATATTGCCGGAATAAACATGACTTCCGCAAAGAATATCGTGAAATACAGAGAAGAAAACGGCGAATTCAAAACAAGACGTGAGCTTCTCAAGGTTCCGAGATTCGGTGCAAAGGCGTTTGAACAGGCGGCAGGCTTCCTTCGTATTCCCGACGGTGACGAGGTGCTTGACAATACCGGAGTTCATCCCGAGTCGTATAAGGCTGCAAAGCGTCTCCTTGAAATGTTCGGTCATACTGCACAGGATGCACACGGCGGTATAGCTCTGAGAAAGGACGCGACGGAATACGGCATGAAAAAGCTTGCCGATGAGCTTGGAATAGGAGAGATGACTCTTTCCGATATTCTCGATGAGCTTGAAAAGCCGGGTCGTGATATAAGAGATACGCTTCCTCCGCCCGAGCTTAAAGAAAGGGTGCTGACGATGGAGGAGCTTACGGAAGGTATGATACTCACGGGAACTGTGCGAAACGTAATAGATTTCGGTGCGTTTGTCGATATCGGAGTGCATCAGGACGGACTTCTCCATATATCCGAGATGAGCGACAGATTCATAAAGCACCCGTCAGAGCTTTATTCCGTGGGAGATGTTGTCAAAGTGATGATAAAAAGCGTGGATATAGGAAAAAAACGTATATCTCTTACCCGAAAGGGCATGGGAAAAGAATAAGCAATTCTAATTTTATTAGAAAAACACTCCCTGCGGTACTTCCGAACAAACTCGTGTTGGGGTGGTTTAGTGTACAGATTGCACAAAGTATTAAATGAAAATTCGGTAAAAAAAACTCTTTAAAAATCGTCTGTAATTTGATACAATATATGCAGTTAAATGGAAAGAGAAGAAACTCTATCATTAAATTATTTTTTGTGTGAATATCCAAGGAGGATTATTTAATGGCAAGCTTATCCCTTAAACACATCTATAAGAAATATCCGGGCGGCGTTACAGCTGTATCCGACTTCTGCCTCGAAATCAAGGACAAGGAATTCCTTATTCTCGTAGGTCCTTCCGGTTGCGGTAAAACAACTACCCTCCGTATGATCGCAGGTCTTGAAGAAATCACAGAAGGCGAACTCTTCATCGGCGACAAGCTCGTAAACGACGTTGCTCCTAAGGACAGAGATATTGCGATGGTATTCCAGAACTACGCTCTTTATCCTCATATGTCCGTATTCGATAACATGGCGTTCGGTCTTAAGCTCCGTAAGACTCCGAAGGAAGAAATCAAGCGTCGTGTAGAAGAAGCTGCTCGTATCCTCGATATTACTCACCTTCTCGACAGAAAGCCGAAGGCTCTTTCCGGTGGTCAGAAGCAGCGTGTTGCTCTCGGTCGTGCTATCGTTCGTAACCCTAAGGTATTCCTTCTCGACGAACCGCTCTCCAACCTCGACGCTAAGCTTCGTGCAACGATGAGAACAGAGCTTACAAAGATTCACCAGAGAGTTGGTACAACATTCGTATACGTAACTCATGACCAGACAGAAGCTATGACAATGGCTACTCGTATCGTTGTTATGAAGGACGGTCTTATCCAGCAGGTTGATACTCCTCAGAACCTCTACGATCTCCCTGTAAACCTCTTCGTTGCAGGCTTTATCGGTTCTCCTCAGATGAACTTCGTAAACTGCGTACTCGAAAAGAAGGGCGAAGATCTCTACATCACATTCGGCTCCAACTCCCTCAAGCTTCCCGCAGAAAAGGCTTCCAACCCTGTTCTTAAGGACTACATTGGCAAGGAAGTTGTTGCAGGTATCCGTCCTGAATGTATCCGTGACGATGCTGCTTCCATCAGAGCTATGTCCGATTCCGTAATCGAAACAGACGTAGAAGTAACAGAGCTTATGGGTGCTGAAATCTACCTCTACCTCGCAGCTGAAGAAACATCTCTTACAGCTCGTGTATCCGCTCGTTCCACAGCAAGAGCAGGCGACATCATCAACGTTGCTTTCGATATGTCCAGAGTTCACCTCTTCGACAAGGATACAGAAAGATACATCATTCACTAATCTTGAATCTTATAAAAAAAGTCCGCTCACCATCCGTGGGTGGATTTTTTGCTTTTACTCGAATATGATGTTACAGTACAGTGCTTCGCTTTGCATTTTTAAAAAAATGACGTTGATTTTTCATAAATCTATTGACGTGAGAGCTTAAAAATTGTATAATATACAAGGAAACATTGTAGAATAATGTCATTCATAAGGAGGGGATTCGGAGTGAGAAACAGACTTGCGGTTTTGTTATCGACTTTGATGCTTCTCCTTTTTATTGTTCCCGTAAATGCGAGAAATTATAAATACGACAGCGGCTATGTCCTGTATCATCAGTCGTTTGATTCTGACGTGAGCCTTGATTTGTGCGATATATCTCTCGGAACTGTCGGCTCCCAGACTGTGGATATGTATATAACCGATGATGGCTTGAAATTAGATACCGAGGATTCGGAGAGAGCGTATATTCTTCTTCCGGATATTTCGACAAGCGGTTCGAGAACGATAGAGTTTTCGTTCAGATTTGATTCAAAGGAAAGCGACAACGCAAGACTTGCCTTTATTCTGACCTGCCGTGGAAGTGAACCTACCAATGTAACCTCCGTTGTGTTCAGAGCCGGCGGAACTATAGACGATTTTTCCGACCCGATCGACGAAATCAAAAACGCTATCTCAAGCGGCGAGACGATTAATGTAAAAATACCGCTTGAATCGGGGATTTTGCATGAAGTGATACTCGAAAGCGGAGACAGTGCCTGTATCGTTGAAAATAGGGAAGTGAAGCTCATTGAGGGCGGCAATCACGGATTTGTACTTCGCAATGCGGATGTTACAATAGACGATATTTACATAGTGAACGGTGTGAATTACGATGAAAAGAGCGGATATTATTCCGTAATATCGTATTCCGACGATTATGCACCGACTGTTCCCGATGCAGAACTTTCCGAGGAGTGCGGAGTAGACGGTGTGTCTGATGAGGAATGTACCTCTCCTGAAACCGGCGATGGCAGTGTGGCTCCCCTTTTGCTAAATTGCTTTGCTTGCGTAGCTTTTGCGTGTTGTATGAGAATTACGGGCAAGCGAAACAGAAGCCGAACTCATTGAGAAACGAAAATAACCCAAAACCGACAAAATAAACAAACAGAGCAGTGGAATGCTAAGAGAATCCGCTGCTTTTTTCTATCAATGCGTGTTGTTAAAAAACAATTAACAATTGTGTAAAAAAATCGTGTTGAATGGATTGAACGGAAATGGTATAGTTATATCAGAAATTAGCACTCGAACAATTGAAGTGCTAAAATCCAAATAGAAAAAACAAAGTACCGACTAATTCGGAGGTGGAAAATGATCGGCGGAAAAGATGAGCTTGGCGAAAGAAAAAGGCTTATCCTTAAAGCTATTGTTGATTCACACATTGCAAACGGCGAGCCTGTCGGAAGTAAGACTCTGACACAGAATAAGCAGATAAACTGCTCGTCTGCTACCATTCGTAATGAAATGGCGGAGCTTGAAGAGCTGGGGTATCTCGAACAGCCGCATACCTCGTCGGGAAGAATTCCGTCGGAGGCAGGCTACAGATTCTACGTTGACTCGCTTATCGACAGATACAATTTCACACAGGGTGAGATAGAGGAATTAAAAAATTCGCTGAGACAGAGGGAAAGTGAGCTGGATTCTATAATGAATGCGGCGATGAAGCTTGCCTCGAAGCTCACAAATTATACGGCTCTTGCAATAAAACCAAGACAGCAAAGGATAACCGTTCAAAGATACGAGCTTATGCGTCTCGATGACCACACAGCAGTGCTTATTATGGTTATCGGCGGCATAGTCAAAACAAAATATATTCATTCCACACATATGATACCGATGCAGGCAACAACAATGCTTGCGGGAGTCCTGAATGCGAAAGCCACAAACGTAACAGCGTCCGAAATAACGCTTCCGTCCCTTATGGAAATGGAAAGCATGATGGGCGAATATGATTACCTTGTAGCTCCGATAATAAAGACGGTGTGTGAGACGATAACGGGCTTTGACGGTGGCGAGATAAGGTTTGAGGGTATAAACAGACTTCTTTCATACCCCGAATATTACGACATGGACAGACTGCGAGATATGCTTGCTCTGTTTGAGAAAAAAGATATGCTTCTCGAGGTTCTTTCGGATGAAGCCAAAAACTCGAATAATATGCAGGTGTTCATCGGACGTGAAAACCTTGTCAAGGTAATGGATAACTCAACTCTTGTGTTCAAGACCGTTGTGAAGGACGGAAAGCCTGTCGGTGCCATCGGTGTAATAGGTCCGACAAGAATGAACTACAGACGGGTTATCGCAACGATAGACAGCATAACAAAAGGAGTTGCGGATGTTATTGCGGCAAGTCGTGATAACGCACTTACGGACGGCAAATAGTCTGCCCTGTATCGCAACGAATTACAGATAGTAAAAAATAACGAAAAATACGGAGAGAATAATGACGGAAGAAATAAAAAAAGATACAGTAAACGAGGAAGAGGTAAGCGTTGAAGCTACGGAAGAGACAACATCTACCGAGACTGAAAACGAAAGCACCGAAAAACTCGACAGAAAAGATAAAAAGGAAGTAAAAAAGCTGAAAAGCGAGCTTGAGAGTGCAAATAACGCTCTTGAGGAAGCAAACAAGAAGCTTGATGAGCAGAACGATAAGTATCTCAGACTTGCCGCAGAATACGATAACTTCAGAAAGCGTACTCAGACGGAAAGAAAGAATATTTACGGCGATGCGGTTTCCGATACTCTCAGCGGACTTCTTCCTATAATAGATAATCTTCAGATAGCTGCAAAGTATTCTGCCGATGACAGCGAAAAGCTTGCCGAAGGACTTACTCTTATCCTCTCCAAGCTTCCCGAAACTCTCGAAAAGCTTAATATTAAGGCATTCGGTGAGTCGGGCGAAACATTTGACCCCACTCTCCATAATGCGGTAATGCACATCGAAGACGAATCCTACGGCGAGGGCGAAATAGTAGACGTTCTCCAGCAGGGCTATATGTACGGCGAAAAGGTCATCAGATACGCAATGGTAAAGGTTGCCAACTGATTCGGCGGAGAACCGGCATAAAACGAGAGAAAAGCTCTCAATATTTAACTAAGTTTAAAATTTAATTTATATAACATTATTTCGGAGGATATTTTATCATGGCAAAGATCATTGGTATAGATTTAGGTACTACAAACTCGTGTGTTGCTGTATATGAAGGCGGCGAACCCATCGTTATTCCCAATCCCGAAGGTGCAAGAACAACTCCTTCCGTTGTAGCTTTCTCCAAGAGCGGCGAAAGACTTGTAGGTCAGGTTGCAAAGCGTCAGGCTATCACAAACCCCGACAGAACAGTTGCTTCCATTAAGCGTCATATGGGTTCCGACTATAAGGTAGCCATCGACGATAAGAAGTACAGCCCTCAGGAAATTTCCGCTATGGTTCTTCAGAAGCTCAAGGCTGACGCAGAAGCATATCTCGGCGGTACAGTAAGCCAGGCTGTTATTACAGTTCCCGCATACTTCTCCGATGCTCAGAGACAGGCTACAAAGGACGCAGGTAAGATTGCAGGTCTCGAGGTTCTTCGTATCATCAACGAGCCTACAGCAGCTGCTCTCGCTTACGGTGTTGACAAGGAAACAAAGGAACAGAAGATAATGGTATTCGACCTCGGCGGCGGTACATTCGACGTATCCATCCTTGAAATTTCCGACGGCGTATTTGAAGTTCTTGCTACAAACGGTGATACAAAGCTCGGCGGTGACGACTTCGATAACAGAATCATCGACTGGATTGCAGAAGAATTCATGAGAGAGAACGGCGGTATCGACCTCAGAAAAGATAAGATGGCTCTCCAGAGACTCAAGGAAGCAGCGGAAAAGGCTAAGATTGAGCTTTCCGGTGTAACATCCTCCAATATCAACCTCCCCTTCATTACAGCAGACGCTACAGGTCCTAAGCACTTCGACGCAACTCTTACAAGAGCTAAGTTCAATGAGCTTACCGCAGACCTTGTTGAAAGAAGCATGATCCCCACAAAGAAGGCTCTCGCAGACGCAGGTCTTTCCATCGGTCAGGTAGATAAGGTTCTTCTCGTAGGCGGTTCCACAAGAATCCCCGCAGTTCAGGAAGCTGTTAAGAACTTCATCGGCAAGGAGCCCTTCAAGGGAATTAACCCCGATGAATGCGTTGCTGTAGGTGCAGCTATCCAGGCAGGCGTTCTCGGCGGTGATGTAAAGGATCTCCTTCTCCTTGACGTAACACCTCTTTCACTCGGTATCGAAACTCTCGGCGGTGTATTCAACCGTATCATCGACAGAAATACCACTATCCCCGTAAAGAAGAGCCAGGTATACTCCACAGCAGCTGACGGTCAGACTTCCGTTGAAGTTCATGTACTCCAGGGCGAACGTGACATGGCAGCCGGCAACACCACACTCGGACGCTTCATTCTCGATGGAATCACACCCGCACCCAGAGGAGTTCCGCAGATCGAAGTTACATTCGATATCGACGCAAACGGTATCGTAAATGTATCCGCAACAGATAAGGGTACAGGTAAGGAACAGCACATCACTATCACATCCTCCACAAATATGTCTCAGGAAGATATTGACCGTGCGGTTAAGGAAGCTGAAAAGTATGCGGCTGAGGACAAGAAAAATAAGGAAAACATCGAAATAAAGAACAGAGCAGAGCAGATGGTATACCAGAGCGAAAAGAGCCTCTCCGATATGGGTGACAAGGTATCCGACAGCGATAAGGCTCCCGTAAGAGAAGCTATCGAAAAGCTCAAGGAAACAATCAAGAACGGTGATGCAGACGCTATCAAGGCTGATACAGAAGCTCTCGAAAAGGCATTCTACCCCATCGCAGAGAAGATGTACGCACAGCAGCAGGGTCAGCCCGGTGCGGAAAACGGCGGTGCAGAGCAGAGTGCTGACGGTAACACCTACTACAGCTCCGACTTTGAAGACAAATCCGGCAACTGATTGTCGTGCATTTTACAGTAAAGCATCATAAAATGATATAAACCACGAGGGCGGGGAAAGACTAATCTCCGCCCTATACGTGGTGAAAGAGTAAATATTGTAAGCATCCTTAGCTCAAAGCACTATGGATGTCGGAGGAGCTTATGGCAGATACAAAAAGAGATTATTACGAGGTACTCGGTGTAGATAAAAGTGCAGACGAGTCAACCATAAAAAAAGCATACAGACAGCTTGCAAAGAAATATCACCCCGATATGAATCCCGGTGACAAGGAAGCCGAGGCTAAGTTCAAGGAAGTAAACGAAGCCTATGACGTGCTTTCCGACCCCGATAAGAAGGCTAAGTACGACCAGTACGGTCATGCGGCATTCGATCCCTCTATGGGTGGCGGTTCGGGCTTCGGCGGCTTCGGTGATTTCGGCGGATTTGATATAAACGATATTTTCTCAAGCTTTTTCGGAGGTGCGGCAGGCGGAAGTACAAGACGCAACGGTCCGATAAGAGGAGACGATATTACAGTAAGACTTACAATTTCCTTTGAAGAATCTGTTTTCGGCTGCAAAAAGGAAATTCAGTACAGTAAGGTTCAGAAATGTGCGGAATGCTCGGGAAGCGGTGCCGAAAAGGGAAGCACACCCAAGACCTGTCCCACATGCGGAGGTAGCGGTCAGGTAAGAGTTCAGCAGAGAACACCGTTCGGTATCATGCAGACTCAGAAGACCTGTGAGGAATGCCGCGGAACCGGTAAGATAATCGAACACAAATGCTCTGCTTGTCGTGGAAGCGGCTTTACAAGAGTTCAGAAGAAGCTCGAAGTAAACATTCCCGCAGGTATTGATGACGGTCAGCAGCTCTCCCTCAGATACCAGGGAAGCGACGGTATGAACGGAGGAAACGCAGGAGACCTTAATATCATAATCAGCGTTCGTCCTCATTCCGTATTTGAAAGAGACGGAGACGACCTCTACTGTGAAGTTCCGATAACATATGCGGAAGCAACTCTCGGTGCCGAAATCGAGATTCCCACACTCGAGGGTTCAATAAAGTACAATATTCCCGAGGGTACTCAGACAGGTACTGTATTCACACTCAGAAACAAGGGTGTAACAAGAGTTAACTCCAAGATAAGAGGCAACCTCTACATTACAGTTGTAGTCGAAGTGCCGAAGAATCTTACATCCGAGCAGAAGAACCTGCTTGAAAAATTCGCACAATCCTGCGGAGAAGGAAATTACTCCAAGAGAACAAGCTTTATAAAACGACTTTTCAATAAAAAAGATAACTGATGGAGGTCAGAATGGAAGATAACAAGAGCTGGGTGCAGATAAAAGTAACCTGTGATTCAAAGGACTCCGAGGTAGTCGCAGGGGTAATGTCAATGGTGGATAACGGACTCATGATAGAGGACTATTCCGATGTTGACGATATTCTCGAAGGCGTTTACGCAGACCTTATAGACGAAAGCATAGTTGCGGCTGACAGAACCAAAACATCCGTGTCCGTGTTCGTCTCCACTATAAAATCCCCCGCAGAGAGTGAGCTTTTCATTAAGGAAAGACTTGACGACTCTAAGATAGAATACACAATCGAGCATATTGGTGTAAACGAAGAAGACTGGGCAAACTCCTGGAAGAAATACTATAAGCCGATAAAGACAGGTCGCCGCCTTGTTATCGTTCCCGTTTGGGAGACCTACGAAAGACAGCCGGGAGAGACTATCGTGCTTATGGAACCCGGTATGGCATTCGGTACGGGTACACATGAGACTACAAGACTTTGTGCAGGCTTTGTCGAAGACTACGTTACAGAGGGCTGTAAGGTTCTCGACGTTGGTTGCGGCTCCGGTATTCTTGCCATAGCTGCGTCAAAACTCGGTGCTGCAAGCTGCTTTGCCTGCGATATAGACCCCGTTGCTATAAAGGTAGCTAAGGAAAACACTGAGCTTAACGATACTCCCAATGTTGAATGTGCTGTTTCCGACCTTCTGAAGCAGGCTCCCATTCCCGATGGCGGATACGAGGTCGTTGTTTCAAATATCGTTGCGGACGTTATAATCAGACTTTCACCCGATGTTGACGCATTCCTTGCAAAGAACGGTACATATATTGTTTCCGGTATCATCGAAGAAAGAGCCGGAGAAGTTCTTTCCGCACTCGACCGTGACGGTTATGCTCCCGTTGCGGAAAGATATGAAAACGGTTGGTATGCCGCCGCTCTCAAGAGAAAGACAGAGATTTAATTAACTGAATAAGTGCAAAAAAGGATAATACGCTGATAATTACCGCTTGACGTATGCTTGCAGCTAATGTTATAATTGATACATAGCGAACACATACGAAGATTCGTACGGAGAACTCGAATGAATAGAAATTCTGATATGATTCTTGCGGAGATATTGCGGCTTATCCTTCTTTTGCTTGTTGCAGGTTCGATATACATACTGTATTATGTGGATATGATGCGTTGTTCGGGAAAGCTTTTTCTCATAGCATACAACAGCGTGCCGTATATGTTCGAGCATATTCTTGCAGGTGTGGCAGTGTTTCTTGCTTTTTGCGTTGCAAGAATAAAAATCAGTGAAAAATTGTATGATAAAGGCGGACGACGAGAATAATGATTGAAGCGGACAGTAAAAAGAAACAGCTTGAGCGAGTCTTTCATATATTTCTGAATACCGTTGAAAAAAACGGAATGGATGAGATAATGAAGTCATGCGGAGCTGTAGTGGCGGCTTATTCCGGCGGAGCTGACTCGGGATGTATGCTGTATCTTCTCAGGCGATATTGCAATGAAAACGGTATAAAGCTGATTGCGGCTCATGTAAACCACATGATTCGAGGAGAAGAAGCGGACGCAGACGAGGCTTTTTGTCGAAAACAGGCGGAGGAATACGGTATCTGCTTTGAACTTAAAAAGGCAGACGTACCGATGCTTGCGGAAAAAGAAGGACGCGGAATAGAGGAAACGGCACGTCTTGTAAGATATTCGTTTTTCGATGAGCTTGCAGAAAAATACGGTGCAGTCGTGGCAACCGCCCATAATGCAAGCGATAATGCCGAGACGGTGGTTTTCAATATGCTGAGAGGGTGCGGAACTCACGGACTTTCCGGCATACTTCCCGTGCGTGACGGCAAATTCATCAGACCCCTCTCGGAGCTTACGGGTGAAGAGATACGTTCGTTCTGCAAGTCGGCGGATATAGCTTTCGTTCTCGATAAAACCAATACAGATACGGATTACACAAGAAACTACATCCGTCACGTTGTAATGCCGACACTCGAAAGGCTTAACCCGAATCCTGCCGGCAGTATAGCGAAAATGAGCGGACTTATAAGAGCGGACGATGATTTTCTTTCGTCTTACGCACTGAATATCCTCGGTGACAGACGTGAGATAAAAAGAGATGAGCTTCTTTCGCTTCATATTGCATTGTCTTCGAGAATATTGCGTATTATGTACGACAGGGCAAAGGAAACCGATTCCACAATAGAGGAAGGACATATATCCGACCTACTCAACCTCGCACGAAAAAAAAGCGGAGAGTCGTCTCTTTCGCTTCCCGGAAATATGCGTGCGGTTATAGAGAGGGAGAGAGTTTATTTTGCCAAAAGCACGGAAAAATGCGAACAAAAAACGGAGTTTGTATATCCTCGTGACGGCAATGTGTACGAAAATGAGATGTATCGTGTGGTGATTTCACCGAAAAACCACAATTCTCACACGGAACTCAGCAAGAATGATGAAAATATTTACAAATTATCTACACTCAGGTCGTTCGATTTTGATAAAATAAAAGGTACATTGATTATAAGAAATCGGGAACAAGGCGACAGCTATGTATACGGCGGAATGAGACACCGTGTAAAAAAGATGTTTGTCGATACAAAAATGACACTCAGAGAAAAAAGTCTGCATCCGATAATCTGCGATGATGACGGAATACTCTGGGTACCGAATTTTTCGCCTCGTGACGGCACTGCCGAAAACAAAGCGGAAGTCTCTATAGTAATCAGCGTTTATAAAAAGAATGAGTAAATTATTCTGACTTTTACGGAGGAAAACAGCATGGCACGCACATCGGTTCTTGACCGTGACATTGAAAGGGTACTTATTTCTCAGGAAGAAATAGAAAAAATAACTGATCGCATAGCGGATGAGATAGACCGTGATTACAAGGATTCTAAGCGTTTGCTTCTTTTGTGCATACTTAAAGGAAGCGTTGTATTTATGGGAGACCTCATGAAGAAAATATCACTCCCCGTGGAGATAGATTTCATGAAGGTATCGTCCTACGGTGCGGGAACTACCACATCGGGAAGAATCAACATAATACTCGACCTGCACAGAAACGACCTTTCCGAATGCGACATCATTGTTGTTGAGGATATTATCGACAGCGGAAAGACGCTTTCATACCTTACAGAGTATCTCAGAATAGGCGGTGCGAAGTCTGTAAAGACCTGTACTCTCCTTGATAAGCCATCACGCAGAACGGTTGACTTTACTCCCGACTATACGGGAATGGAAATACCGGACGAATTCGTTGTCGGCTACGGACTTGACTATGCCGAGCAGTACAGAGCACTTCCGTATATCGGCATACTGAAACCCGAGGTATACTCAAAATAAGCTTGTTCAAGAATCAACGGAGGAGATAATATTGAAGAACGGTTTTAAAATTGCCATATTTTATATCGTTCTTATCGGCATAATTCTTATTGCAACCGCCTCGTTATGGAATTCGATACCGCAGGAAAATCTGTGCTACAGTGATGTGGTCGAATGCTTCGTTAACGAACAGGTAAAGGAATTCAGCGTCGATGAGAACAATAACCTTACCATGATCCTGAGAGTAACTCTCGCAGACGGCACGGAGGGTGAAGCATACGCAACATATAAGCTCCGCAGTCTCGACTTGTTTATAAAGGATTTGGGAGACATTATACAGGAGCAACATTCGCAAAATATAATAACGGCATACGATTATCCGGCACCGTACAGTATACCATGGTGGGTGTCGCTGATTCCGTATATAATAGTTATAATACTTCTCGTTGCAATGTGGATGTTCGTGATGAACCAGGCAACGGGCGGTAAGGGTGCAAAGATAAATTCTGTCGGACGTGCAAAAGCAAAGCTCGTTACGGCGGATAAGGCTAAGGTATACTTCAAGGATGTTGCCGGTGCGGACGAAGAAAAGGCAGAGCTTGAGGAGATTGTAGAATTTCTCCGCAATCCCGAATACTTCACAAAGCTCGGTGCAAAGATACCTCACGGTGTGCTTCTCGTGGGTCCTCCCGGAACAGGTAAGACACTTATCGCAAAGGCTGTTGCAGGTGAAGCGGGTGTTCCGTTCTACTCAATATCCGGTTCCGACTTCGTTGAAATGTACGTCGGCGTAGGTGCTTCGAGAGTTCGTGACCTCTTTGATACCGCTAAGAAAAACCCCGCCGCAATTATATTCATTGACGAAATCGACGCAGTCGGTCGTCACAGAGGTGCAGGTCTCGGCGGCGGTCACGATGAAAGAGAACAGACTCTTAACCAGATCCTCGTTGAAATGGACGGTTTCGGTTCAAGCGAGGGCGTTATCGTAATGGCGGCAACAAACCGTCCCGATATACTTGACCCCGCACTTCTCAGACCCGGCAGATTCGACAGACAGATAACAATGAATGCTCCCGATGTAAAGGGACGTGAAGATATTCTCAAGGTTCATTCGAGAAATAAGCCTTTTGAAGCTGACGTAGACCTTTCCGTTATCGCAAAGACTACCGTAGGCTTCACCGGTGCGGAGCTTGCAAACCTTCTTAATGAAGCGGCTCTTCTTGCGGCTCGTAAGGGTAAGCACCTCATCGGAATGACCGACCTCGAAGAAGCAATGATAAAGGTAATAGTCGGTCCGGCAAAGAAATCCAGAGTGATAAGCGATGCCGAAAAGAGACTTACCGCATATCATGAAACCGGTCACGCAATCACCACATGGGTTCGTCAGCCCGATGAGCCTGTACATCAAATATCCATTATCCCGAGTGGCAGAGCAGGGGGATATACTCTTTCGTTCCCGAAGGAGGATAAATCCTATATGTCGAAGGGCATGATGGAGAGCGAGATTATAACGCTTCTCGGCGGTCGTGTTGCGGAGGCTCTTATTATCGGCGATATATCCACAGGTGCATCAAACGATATTCAGAGAGCTTCAAGCATCGCACGTCAGATGGTTACAAAATACGGTATGTCGGATAAGCTCGGTCCGATACTTTACGGCTCAGAATCCTCGAGTGACGAAGTGTTCCTCGGTCGTGACTTTAATCAGACAAAGAACTATTCAGAGGAGACAGCTTCCATAATCGACAGCGAAGTTAAGGACATTGTTACAAAGGCTTACTCCGATGCGGAACAGATTCTGAAGGATAACATGGACAGACTCCACTTTGTTGCAGCATATCTCATGAAGAATGAGATTATGGAGGAAGAGCAGTTTGTTCGTGCAATGACCGATACAGACGTTACCATAGAACAGCTTGAAGAAATGGTAGCCGAAAAGCGTCGCAGATCCCGTGAAGAAAACGAAGCGAGAGCCAGACATCTTGCGGAACTCGAAAGACAGCGTGAAGAGGAAAGAAAGCGTGCCGAAAGTCATGAACAGCACGAAAAAAATCCTTTTGCCGCACCTGAGAAGGATGCAGATAACAACTCCGCCGACAACGGTGACGAAAATAATCAGCAATAAATAAAAATTACCCGATACACTTTTTAGGTTTGATATTCCGCCAAAAGGTGTCGGGTATTTTTTTATTTGATTCCGGCTATAAGTGCGTCTCCGTTGTCCCTCAGCCACTTTCTTGCCCCTTTTCTGTCGGGAATATAGCTGTCAACTATCTCCCAAAACCGCTTTGAATGATTCATTTCCAGCGTGTGACTAAGCTCATGCACTATTACGTAGTCAAGCACAAATTCGGGTACCAAATCAAGCAGGGAATTGAAGCACAGCCTTTTTTCCGAGGTGCAGCTCCCCCAGCGTGAGGTCATCGGTCGCACACTTATCTTTGTGTAGCTTACACCCATGATGCTTGAATAATAAGCAGCCTTTTCTTCTGCTTTTTTCATGAGTGAGCTTTTCATTTCCGCAAGCTCTTCTTCCGTGAACGGATTTATGACCTTGCATTCATTCGTGCGTTCTTTCATTTCGGCAAGGTGAGTCTCTATCCAATCGGAATGAGACAGAACAAAGTGCTGTATATCTCTTTCGGGCATCCTCTCGGGAACACGAATTATAACCTCACATTGTCGGCTTATCTCGATTGCTATGCTGCGTCGTCCGCTTCGTATGACCTTTATGCTGTCGTTCATTGCTGTTCGGTTTCCTTTGTTTTCTCGGCATCGTAGCGTTCCCGTGCAAGCTTTGAATATATACAACCGCAATAGTTCTGCCTGTATAAGCCGTACTCCTCTGAAAGCTCTATGGAACGCTTGTAGCCGCCCTTTTTCTTGAAGTCGGAATAAAGGTAGCTTACTCCGTATTCGGCTTCAAGCTTTCCGCCTATTTCATTCAGCCAATCCGCTCTTTTGTACGGACTTATCGAAAGCGTGGTGCAGAAATAATCGTAGCCGTTTTCCTTTGCGTATTCAGCCGTTCTGCGTAGTCTAAGCTCATAGCATATCCGACATCTCTCTCCCCCCTCGGGAAGTTCTTCAAGTCCCTTTGTCACCGAGTAAAATTCGTTTGAATCGTATTCGGGTGCAAGTATTTTTGCGTGACTTCCGCTTTCACCGGTGAATCTTTCAAGCTCCGACAGCCTGAATTCAAATTCGCTTTTCGGGGAAATGTTCGGGTTGTAAAAGAACAGCGTTATATCAAAGTATCTTTCGATATATTCGAGTACATACGATGAGCAGGGGGCACAGCAGGCTTGCAGAAGAAGCGTAGGCTTTTTTTTAATTGACTGTATCTCGCCTAGCTTTTTCTCAAGTACAAGAGAATAATTTTGTTTCACAATGCATTACCTCACGGAAATTTTCGCTTATTATTGTAGCACAAAAGAGGAGTTATTTCAACCGAGTAGCAATATTCACTACTCTTAAATGACGATTTCCTAAGAAAATTGTAATTTTGCCGTTGAAATACGAGGTGAATTATTGTATAATATATTTTATAGCATTAAAGCCGGAAAGGAGTCAAAAATGCTTTCGGCACTGAAAAATTTCGGAGTGACATTCCTTATATCATCCCTGCTTTTCGGAGTGATAGCGTATTTCGCCACAGGACTTGTGACAAATACAATGGGCGAGATACTTGATGAGGATACCTCACTCGACAATATTATAAATAACAGCGAAGAAATTATAGACCCCGAGGAAAATATATCGGGCGATGTTATCGTATCCGATGAAAAGGTTCCGGAGGGGGATAGCTTTACGTTCCTTGTCGCTGTAAACGACCATCGTCCCGACCTTTACAACGACTATAAGCCGGACGCAAGCTATATGTATAATACTGACTGGACGGTGGTTTCTCCCACAGAGACCATAGGCTGTCTTTCAACCGAGTACAGAGAAAAAGCTCTTTCCTCACTTGTCCTTGTCCACATAAATAAGGAAAGCCGTGAGTTTGTGTATACATATTTTTCTCCGTCTATCAGAGTCTATACGACCGGCGGATATATCACTCTCTCGGAAATCTATGAGCAGTACGGCATAGACAGAATAGCCGAGCATATTTACGCAATGACGGGACTTAACGCAAAGTATAAGCTCCTTATAAACGGCTATGACCTCGATGAGCTTTATTCTCTACTCGGTGGTGTTATGGTGAATGTTGGAAGTGATATTTATTCCGACGGAACATACAATACCATGCGTTACGAGACAACGGTAGAGCATATAGAGGCTGACGGAAGCGAATGGACAGAGCATAAGGCTAACACATATCTTGTCGGAAAGGGAGAGGTTGCTCTTACCTCCGATAATATATATACTCTTCTCAGCACAAAGGAGCATAACTCATCGGAGCTTTCGATAAAGGAAGCATATACGGTCGAGATTCTGCAAAAATATCTCACATACCTTGCAAATATCGAGGAAAGCAAGCTGAAAATAATTCTTTCTCAGCTGATCATGAATGAGTCCGAATGGGGAAATATCGAGGGTCTTGAGCTTGCCCCGGTCGAGGAAGAGACAGAGGTATGGCAGCCCGAACCCGAAACGGAGGAAACGGAAGAAGAAAAGGATACTCCGAAGTGGGTGGCAGATACCTATGAACCGGATGGAGCGGTAATTACGACCGACTTCACAATGAATGAGTTTGAAGACATATATGAGCTTATCTGTGCGGTAACGTATTTTGAAAACAAAACGGTATCGTATCCCGTTACATATTATGCGGCGGATAAGGATAGCGGGGAATACTTCGATGCAAATATAAACTCGGGTATCTCGCTTTATATGGACTACAGAAAATAACGTAAATAATTACAGTAAGGATGGTATAAATCATGGCTCGCATGGCAAATGACGCAAAAACAATGGATAAAATAGTGGCACTGTGCAAAAACAGAGGCTTTGTATATGCAGGAAGTGAAATCTACGGCGGTCTTGCAAATACATGGGATTACGGTCCTCTCGGTGCAGAGCTTAAAAGCAATATCAAAAAGGCTTGGTGGAAGAAATTCGTTCAGCAGAACCCTTACAACGTAGGACTTGATGCGGCTATCCTCATGAACCCTCAGACATGGGTAGCATCCGGTCACCTCGGCGGCTTCTCCGACCCCCTTATGGACTGCAAGGAGTGTAAGGAAAGATTCCGTGCGGATAAGATAATCGAAGACTGGGTTGCCGAAAACAACTTTGAGCTTCCTAAGGCAGTTGACGCATTCTCTCAGGCTGAAATGAAAGAGTTCATCGACGAGCATAACATTCCCTGTCCCTCCTGCGGAAAGCAT
>CAYWFS010000011.1:0-42921 GCA_964457685.1 uncultured Ruminococcus sp.
CCGAATTTATCCGGCAAGCCATCGACGGTGCGGTTATCAAACCGATTATCCGTGTTAATCCCGTCAACGACGAGGTGCTTGCTATCCTCGGAAAGCTCGTTGCCGAATACTGTACCCCGACAGGAATATCATAAAATTCTGCGGTTTCTCCATTCTTTAAGTAGAATGTCTTTGTAGCAGTACCATCTTCATCCGCAATAACTTTACCAATGGTTGAAGAAAAACTGCTGCCTTGCTCCATATTGCTGAAATAAATCGTGAACTCGAATTTGTCGTCACATTCGTATTCTGCATAACCGTCATCAGTTTCCATCCCCGTAACTTTTCCAACCGTCAAATTCTGAGAAGTAGTAAATTCATTATGGAACTCTACGGTAATCCAATCGCTATCATAGTTATACTCCAAGTTAGTCGATAAATCCAAATACTTCTGTGTATTACCACCTTCAGCGACTAAGTTACCAACCATTGACCTTGGACCAGTTTCTTCGGTAATAACATAGGAAGCTACATAGTCCCCAGCTACCTCCGTAAACTGATAATTACACGTCCAAGGAATATAGAGCGTAATTTCTTCCCCAGCGGAAAGCTCAACCGTACAGAAAGCCGTACCGTCAGCATTTGACTTGAAGGAAGTACCATCCGACCATGTATAGGTTGTATTCCATGTCAAATCTTCAAAATAGCCTCTAATTGTGAACCTATCATTACCCGTATAATTGTCAGAAACCGTTTTTTCCAATGTCAACAAGGTCTGGGCACCATCGTGAGGACTATAGAAATTCCTGAAATTAACCATATTTATCAATTCTTCATCAACATACCCTTTTCCCCAATTGTAGTATATTTTTTCCCCAAGATATGTTGAACAGTGCGTAGAATAATCGTCATATAAACTTTCGTACACCTCAATCTTTGTCCCAACAGGCAGTGTAAATTCCTTCTTCTGTCCATCCTTCAGGAAGAATTTACCGACACCATCCTTGAATACAACATTATTGAAAGTCTGCGTGCCAGAAATATCGTCACCCTCAAGATACATAGTAAACTCAAACTCTCTACCAACTTCGCTATCAGGAAGGGTAACACCATCGGCAACTTCAACTGTCTTTGTAATAATAACCTTACCAGTTTCACCTTCTGCTGTATTGGTAACAGTGGCTTGATTCTCCTGTACCGTAATGTAATACGGAGACATAGCCTCAGAAGCATAGCCATTCATAATGTCCTCAAATAGGCGATAAACAAGGGAATCATCAAACACCTTGAATGTGTAGCTCCATATATTGTCTGAAATGATATTCCAAGAATCATCGGCTGAAATGTACTCAATGCTACCATCCGCATTTTGAGTATAGTCTTCAACACCGAATCTGCACCATGTACCACCAATAGAGGGGGTGGTATCAGCCGTTAATGCTGTAAGCTGTGCTGCTGTGTATTCAGTTTTGTCATAGGTCTTGGAGCCATCCGCATTACGGGTTTTGACCCAATTGTTAAGGTTAAAATAATGGTTTGTTCCCACAAATTGGAAGGCATCAGAAAAGGTTATTTTCTTCAGGTTATTGCATTTTTCAAACATTCTAAGCATATTGCTGACACTGTTTGTATCCCAATTGCTTATATTTAACTTAGTTAAATTCTTACAGTTCCTAAACATATAACCCATATCCGTAACATTACTGGTATTAAAATTGCTTAAATCCAATTCAGTTAATCCACTACATCCACAGAACATACCATTCATAGTCGTAACATTGCTAGTGTCGAAATTGCTTACATCCAGTTCAGTTAGGGAATAGCAACCAGTATCCCCTACCATCCCACTTGTACTAGGCCCAAACATATAGCTCATATCTTTAACATTATTGGTATCGAATCTACTCACATCCAACTTAATTAACCTAAAACAGCAACCGAACATACCTTTCATATTAGTAACTTTACTTGTATCAAAATTACTTACATTTAGTTCTGTTAAATTACTACAATAATAGAACATATCACTCATATCTGTAACCTTGCTGGTATCGAAATTACTTACATCTAACTTGGTTAAGCCGCTGCAAAGAGAAAACATGCTATGCATGTTTGTAACTTTACTGGTATTCCAATTATTTACATCCAGCTTAGATAAGGTTGAGCTTTTAGCATTATACCCATCAGACATTGCAAACATATAGGACATATCCGTAACATTACTGGTATCCCAATTGCTTACATCAAGTGCTGTTAAATTGTTGTCATGTCGAAACATATAGGACATATTCGTAACATTACTAGTATCAAAATTACTGACATCTAACTCAGTAAGTCTTTCGCAACAGTAGAACATATAATACATAGTTGTAACCTTGCTGGTATCGAAACTGCTCAAATCCAACTTGGTTAAGTTGGTACAACCAGAGAACATATCACTCATATCTGTAACCTTGCTGGTATCAAAACCGCTTACATCCAACTCTGTTAAACTCTTACAAGCATAGAACATATTATACATATTCACAACATTACTGGTATCTAATCCTGACAAGTCCATTTCTGTACAATTGCTTAGCCCGTTAAACATATTTTGAGATGCACGGGGTGCTCGCACTCCGTTTTCAATTATAACTTTTTTTATACTAGTTCTATATTGATACCATGGTGTACTTTCGGAAGCTTTCCACTCAAAATCCCTCAGAGTACCACCACCCCCATCAGTGGGAAAGATTCTCAGCAAACCGTCAGTATCAATTTCCCAAGAGCAAGTACCACTAGTGCCCGAATACTGAATATCTGCCGCAAATGCTTTCTCGTTCCCCAATCCTATAAAACATCCCACACATAAAAATAATGTCAGCAGCAAAACTGCCAACCGTAATCCACTTCCCTTTTTTACCATTTGTAAACACTCCTTTTCTAAATTTTGTTTCGATACTATACATACCGAATCAATCAGGAAAAGGCAAAAGGTGGACTGCCATTTTATATAAAAAAAGAGCCAAACACATAATCGTGTCTGGCTCTCATGGTAGGCTGTCACTCAGCGGTTATCATGTGGAAATGCCGAAAGGCGTCAAGTATGGCTTCCCGCTTTTCGGGGGTGCAGGATGTTTGCCTGTGTCCCTCTTTTCCTACATTGTAGTTTTTCCGCTCCTTGATACCGCACTCGTCTTTGACCTGTGCGATATAAGCGGAGGGGACTTTGAAACCATACTTTTCCAGAATATACTCCTTGATTTGCGGATATGTTGCAACTCCAAAAGTCTTCTGTTGTGTCGGTTTTTTATAGTCTTCCTTTTGTTCGGACTTTACAGGCGTATGTGGAATATACCCCAGTTTTTCCACTTCCAAGTGGATAGGAATATGTGCGTCGATATTTTCTGCACTTAAAAGGACAACCGTCTCAACGTGTCTTGTGCCGGGGAACATATCTACGGGGACCATCTTTCCTATTTTATACGCCTGCTTGAGGGTGGACAGATCTCGGGCGAGGGTTTCGGGGTTGCAGGAGATATAGACTATCTTCTTCGGCTGGGTTTTCATTACGGACGCAAGGAATTTTCTGTCACAGCCTGCTCTCGGGGGGTCTACGAACAGCACATCGGGGGTATGCTCCTTTTTCAGCGTATATGAGCTGTCGGAGGCACACACGAATTTAGCCTTCTCTACCCCGTTGAGCTTTGCGTTGGCTTCCGCATTTCTTACGGAGTCCTCGCTTATGTCAAATCCGAGAAGCGTACAGTTCTTTTTCTTTGCCGCTATGATTCCGACCGTTCCGATTCCGCAATATGCGTCGATTATCGTGCTTTTTTCGTTGATTCCCGCAAGCTCAACCGCAGTATTGTACAGCTTTTCCGTCTGTACGGGGTTTATCTGATAGAACGACTTCGCGGATATTTCAAATTTACAGCCGCACAGCTCATCCGTTATGTATCCGTCACCGTAGAGAACGTATTCTTCCCCGCCCATCCATAGAGGTGTTTTTGTGTCGTTGATAATTCTTGACACAGACTTCACAGACGGTATTCTTTTGGCAAGCTCCGCCGCAAATTCGTTTGCACATTCGAATTTTCCGTCAGTCGTTACTATGGCACAGAGTATTTCACCCGTTGCGAACGCTTTTCTTGCCATAACGTGACGCACAAGACCTCGTCTGCCGTCAAACACTGTCAGCTTGTACTTGTCAACAAGTCTGCGTACCGTTCTGCAAACACTTCCTATCTCTTTGTCCTCCATCATACAGTTGTCAACGTGGACTATTTTTCCGTCCGACGAACGATAAAGACCATAGTTCACACGACCGCCGTTGTACTGCATGATATACTGCACCTTGTTTCTGTAGCCGTCAAGCGTTTCCATCGGGATTATCTCGTCTATGTGACCGAATTTTCCGAGGAGAGTTATAACCTGCTTCATTTTCAGCGAAAGCTCCGCACCGTATGTCAGATTCAGAGTTTGGCAAGCTCCGCATTTTCCCGCACATTTGCATTCTCTTTTTATATCAAATATATTTTCCATGTCAATTTCCTTTTTTATTATTTTCTATCATTATATTATAACTCATAATCTCGAAAAAGTAAACGTACAACAGAAAAAACTACCGTACATCAAGCTTATGCCTGCGTACAGTAGTCTTTTTTAATATTTAGCTTTTATTTAGTTCAGCTTAGTTCCATTCAGCAGAGAAGCCTGCGTCGAAGTTTCTGCCGCCCCATGCGTCCTTGATTGTTACAACGAAGTAGTTTTCGCCTTCAACAAGGAGAGAGGAAATTGTAGCTGTGTCGAGTGTGAACTGACCGTCCTGCCAGTCCTGAGTTACGCATTCGCCGTCATCTGTGTATACTTCTGTACCGTTGAGGTATACATGGATAGCGTTGTCGTATGCACAGTCCCAAAGGAAGTTGTCACAAGCGGAAACCTTTGTAAGGTCTTCAACGGTGAATGTCTTGTAGAGGATAAGACCGTGGTTGGAGCCTGTCCAGCCTATAGCTTCCATTGTTGCACTTGAGCCGAAAGGACCGTTTGCTGTGGGCCATGTTTCAAGGAGAGCTGTATCTGTCATGAAGTTCGGGTTGTCTGCGATGAACTTAGCCATTTCGTCTGTAGCTTCATCGAAGTAACCGCCGGGAGTAGCTGTACCTTCAAGAGTACCTTCACTGTCGGTGTAGGGAGCGGAAAGTACGGTGTAGTGCCATTCGGAACCACGCTTGAAGAAGCTTACGGAATCCTTTGTGGAGTTCTTTTCGCAGGTGATGTACATATCGAATTCACGTCCACCGAATGCGTTCTTAATGGAAACAGCTACATAGTTTTCACCCTCGTGGAGGAAGTCCTTAAGAGTCTTTGTTTCATCGCTGCAAGAGATAAGCTCGTAGCCGCTGTTCCAGTCTTTACTACCGTTAGCACCAAGCTGGCAGTCATGAGAGAAGTAAAGCTCGCCGTTTACATAAATGTATGCTGTGTTGTCATAGAAGCAGTACATTTCGTAAAGGTCGTTTTCGCCGATTTCACCGTCAATGTTAAAGGTCTTGTATACCATAAGACCGTTGCAGTTTGTGGGGTCAAGTACGAAGTCTGTGTCAGCGGAAAGCATGGAGTTGATGCAGTCACCGAACGGAGCGTCTGCGTCATCCCATTCACTCATCATTGCTGTATCCTTGTACCATTCGGGATTAGCTTCAACGAATTCAGCCATTTCGTCGTCTTCGTAGTGAGCGTTTTCACCGAGAGAGTAACCTGCGATTTCACCGTCGTTATCGTAGAATACGCAGTTGTATGTAGCATAGTGCCATGTGTCCATCTGGTCGAATACTATGCCGTCATCCTCTTCCTCGATAACTACAGGCTCTTCTTCCTTAACTTCTTCCTCAGCCTCGTTGTTTTCTTCTTCAGCAGGCTGTTCTTCCTCAGCTTCACCACCGTTGTTTTCTTCTTCGGCAGGCTGTTCTTCCTCAGCTTCACCACCGTTGTTTTCTTCTTCGACGGGAGTGCTGTCCTCAACCTTATTTTCTACTGTTTCTTCGGATTGGTTTCCGGAGCAAGCTGTAAGAGCAACAGCAGAGGTAAGCATGAGTGCCGCAAGCACAAGACTAAATACCTTTTTCATTTTCTTTTCTCCTTTGAGATTTTTGTAATATCATAAGCCGTATGATCTTTGCCATATTGTATTATAGTCCTTTATTCCGAAAAGTCAAGTGTTTAGACCGACTTTGGCATAAAAACGGGCTTAAAAGGCAATATTTCGCAAAAATCATATCGGCAATAATGAACGTCTTTTAACCGATGATGTATGAATCAAGCTCCTCGATATAGCGAACTCCCGCACCCTCGTTGTTTTGATTTGCTTCAACAAACTCCGCAACCGTTACGTCCTTTTTCTTTTTGACGAGATAGCGGTATATGTCCTTGCAGGAAGTGTGAGACGAAACAATATTGATAAGCTTGTCGCTGTTAACGTAATACTCGCCGTTCTTTTCGTATGCAATATCGCCGAACTCATAAACCTTTCCGAGTATCAGCACATACGGCTTGAAGCTGTCAGAACCGAAGTAGCTCTTGTCCTCGAGTATTGAGTTTGCGGAACCCGGTGTAGCTTCTTCCTTTGAGAATTCCGTTAAGTCTCCGCCGTCGGGAAGTCTTCCGATATGTACGGTCTTCGAGGGAGATGAAAGCTCAACGCTGTCCACTATATTTCCGCTTCCGTCAAAGAGATACAATGTATCGTCATTTCCGAACGAAAGAGCTACGCTGAGTCCCTCGATACCCTGACTGTTAGAATAATCCGTTGAGCAAATGAGAGCGTAGGAATGTGCTTCTATCGTCACGTTGTCGAACTGTACCGCCTTGCTCAGGTTCTTCTTTTTACCGAGAGACCAGTTTCTGAGAGTTATAGCTTCGTCCGTTGTATTGTAAAGCTCAACCCACTTGTAATCGGTATGGCGGAACATTACTTCATTTATTACAATACCGCCCTGCTCTGTCTTCTCCGCTTCTGCAAATACTACCTTAACGGAAGCGTTTGAGCCGTTTATGACAAGATAGCCGTCCTCGGTCATTTCACAGTTGTCGTAAATTATGTCCGATACCTCATATCCGTCGGCAGGTGTTATTTCAAGCGGTATTCTTGTATCCTTGAGGTAGGAGCGAGTTTCGCCGTTCTCCGTATCGAACCAACCTATTCTGACTTCTCCCTCTCCGTCATAGCTTACGCTTACATTTCCGTATGCTCTGCCGGATTCGGTCTTTGTAAATTTCTGAACAACGGAAGCACGGTTCATGGAATAGTCTCTTAAAACGTCAAATCCCCAGTTCCACGTTGACTGAGATCCGCTTGCTACTCCGCATGAGGAGATTGATATAGCGGTCTCACGTCCCATATAAACCTGCATAAGGTCGAATATATGCTCACAGCGTTCGGGAGATACTACCGCATCGGAAAGAGTACACATGAAGCTGTAGAACAAATCCGCAAATTCTTCGTTCTTCATAAGCGAAGTGTATGCGTTTTTGAGGAGAAGCGTAGACGAACCCTTGATTGCCGAATACGGGTTTGAATTTACGTCAAAAGAGCCGTATCCGAATGAAAGGTCGAGGTCCTTTGTAAGGAATCTCCATCTTCCGTCATACACACCCTCAGCGTCGGGGTCGTAGCCGTTTTTGTTATATCTCCATGCACGGAGGTTATTGTCGGGCCAGTCGCTGTTTCCGAGATAAGCTTCAAAAGCCATATATTCGATGAAGTTTTGTATATCTATCATCTCGGTTGCTTTCTCGTATTTCTCGGGATCACTCATATTGTTCTTCGAGATGTACGAAAGAGCGTCTATCAGCTCGTCCTCTTCACCCTCGGGACCGTCATCGAGATACCAACCGGTAGTACGCATAAGCTCGGGTGCGGTACCCTTGATTGTGGACAGGTATTCCTCCTCAACACCGTAATGCTGGAGGAAATAGTCGGGGTCGTAGTCCTCAAGCTGCATTACAACACCGTGGTATATTCCGTTTATGTATTCGATAACGGGAGAAATAGCCGGTCTGTCAAGGTCTGTGCCGTCAAGAAGCATCAGAAGTGACGGAGTTGTATATATAGCGTTTGATTCGTTATTAGAGCCGCCTCTGAGAAGTACGGTATCGCTGAACGAAACGGGAGTGTCAGTCTGACTTCCTCTGAGTCCGTCCCAGAATGAATACTCGAACACACCGCTGTCGGGAGTATATTTCTTTCTTGCGTAAAGTCTGAGCGATTTCTGCTTGTTTACTCTCGTATAGCCGCCCGAAACTCTGACTCCGCAGTTTGTGTTAAAAGCAAGAGTGCCGTCCGTATTAAATATCGTAAGACCTATAGGACGTTCCCATTCGATTCCTCGTCCGTAGTAGTTTGCGTTTGAATACCACGGCTGCCATCCTTCGGGATTTCCTTCCGCAGCAAGCTTACCCGGAACAAGTATACCGGTCTCATTGCTGTAGAAGTTCTTCTTATTTGAATATATATTGTACACAGGGAACTCGAATCTTCCCTCCGGAGCCGACATATAGACAAAGTTTTCTATCTCCGATACACGCTCTCCGTCCTTGAACAACGCACATCTTATGGTAGCCTGCTTTGTATATCCGTCCTTTGTGTCTGAATATTTGAGTTCGATAGGTTCTCCGTTGTATTCGTTTGAATCCGCTTCAGGCTCCGAGTAGTTTGTGGTATAACGAAGCTCAACACTGCCGTCCTTTGAATCAAACTCGAACGATACCTCTGACGGTTCCTCCCCCGTAGTGTATATGGCAGGAGACACGCTTGCGGTGACAGAAGCCGATGATACCTCCTCGCTTTCGATAAGCTGAAGGTCGTTTTGATTTACCGGCGGTGTATCTGCGGAAGCCGTACATCCGACAAGGCACAGCAATATAAGTACAAGCTTTAGGGTTACTGATGTTTTTTTGATTAGTCCCTTCATATAATTGAGTATCCGACATTTGCTTTCACCGTCATTGCGTTACAAAAAATCAACATTTTTGTTATTAAACAACAATATATCAGCATTTCGGGCATAAATCGCACTATTTTGATATATTAGTTATTAAATGTATTTTTTACACGACAACCAATTCGGCATACTATATCGGATTTGTGACCTCCTACAATATTGTAACCTGATAAATTTTCATTGTTGTGAAAACATGCTACAACGTATTGTATACCATCTGTACCGAAAAATCAATAGTATTGACAGCATTTATGCGAGTGAATACGAAAAATTAACAATTTGCACAATTGATAAAAAGCACTTGTTATTTTTTGCGTGATATAGTATAATAAGATAGATTATTATGAACTTCATCAAAAAACACGAATGGTGGTAAAAAATGCCCGATATAAACGAAACAATAGACACATCCGATATAAGTCTCCTCTATCCCGACTCAGATACTCTCAGAAGACATATGCTCGGAGAAGAAAACGCACGTCTCTCTCAGATAACCACGGAACAGCTGGAGCTTGATTACCTTATGGATCTCAAGACCTGCGATTTCGGTAGCTTCTATACCTGCGACCCCGAGGTTATCCTTTACAGACAGGATACATTTGAAGATATGCTTGCAAATCCCGAGCTGTCGGGCATTCTTCTTAAGATGATTCCCCTGCTCAATGATATTACCGAGCTGAGACGTATGAGCAGTGACTCTGCGGCTTCTACCGAGGCTTATCTTTACAGTATTACAGAAGTAGAGCTTTACACAAGCCTTCTCGACCTGCTCAGGGACAAGCTTATTCCTCTTGCACCGAAGTTTAAAAGCACTGCATTCAGACGCTTCGCAGAGAGAATAAACACCCTCACAGGCAGTGAATACTACAAGAACCTCAATGAACAGCTCAAAGCTCTTACATCAAGAGTTCGTGAAATAAAGAGCGTTACAATAGGCGTAAACTTCGACTCTCAGCTCCGTGCAAGCAAGGCAGGGGTTCTGGCGATGAACAACGAATATTTTAAGTCAGGTGAATTACTTGACAAAATGCTCCGTCTCGACTTCAAGAACGATGATATGACCTGCATAGCTCCGCTTGTTCCGTTTAAAAAGGGACAGTCGGATAACCAGCAAAACGCACTTGCAAATGCCTTTAACGGTGCTATAAACGATGTGTTCAGACAGTCCATCCGCTCATGGAAAAAGGTTATTCAGCATTACGTTCTCGAAAACACCGACTTCCTTATCAGACTTATGCCCGAGATAGAGTTCGTTACCAAGGCTACAGAGCTTCTTGTAAAGCTTAAAGAAAAGGGTTGTCCTCTCTGTCATCCCGTTATAAAGCCGGTTTCGGAAAAAGCCTTTGATGCAAAGGGTCTGTGCAATCCCATCGTCTCAATGAAGCTTGACGCAGCCGTTGTTCCGAACGATTTCCGCTTTGATGAAGACGGAATGATATTCGTGCTTACAGGTCCCAACAGAGGCGGTAAATCTGTTATCACCTGTGCCGTCGGAATTGCGTTTGTTATGGCTCAGCTCGGACTTCCCGTTTGTGCCGACTCATGTACAATCAGTCCCTGCGATGAAATATTCACTCATTTTCCCACGGGAAGCGAAGACACAATCGACAAGGGTCGTCTCGGCGAGGAATGCTCCCGACTCAGCACAATATTTGAAGAAATCAGTGAAGACAGCCTTGTTCTCTGCGATGAATCCCTTTCTTCTACAGGCTCATATGAAGCGGCTTATATCGCCTCCGAGGTGCTTCAGGGCTTCTCCATGGCTCGTTGCAGAGGAATATTCTCGACACACCTGCACGACCTTGCGGCTTCCGTAGACACTATAAACGCTTCATGCACGGCAAACGGCGGTGTTAAGATAGACAATCTTGTTGCGGCAATTGAAAAAGGTTCGAGAAGCTTTAAGATACTCCGCGAAAAGCCCGACGGAAAGAGCTACGCAAGAGATATTGCCGACAAGTACGGTCTCTCCCTCGATAAGATTATGACAAAGATCCAGAAGTAATTCTTGTTCTCCGTAAAACCGAAAATTATCTTGTCAAAATCAAAAAAATTCGAAATAAATCATATTTCACCTATTGCATTTTGAAAAAAAGTATGATATAATACTTCATGTTGACTTTAGTTTAAAGAATCCATTAATGGAGGTATATTAATATGGCAAAGTGCTGCATCTGCGGAAAGGGCGTTACATTCGGTTGCAACGTATCCCACTCTCATCGTAAGACAAACAGATCCTGGAAGCCGAACATCAGAAAGGTTAAGGCTGTTGTTAATGGCGAACATACAACAGTAAGTGTTTGCTCCCGTTGCCTTCGTTCCGGTAAAGTAGAACGTGCGTAAACAAAATAAACAATGTTAAAAGCTCTCCGATGATTCACTCAAGCGGAGAGTTTTTAATTTTTATCCTGAAGAATTATGAAAAAAGCTATTGCACTCGTGTCCTCTATTGCTCCGCTTACAAAGGAGTTTTGCGAGGAATTTGAAGTTATCCCCCTGCCCCCCGACCGTGAGATAGACACCCCCGTTTCAACTCACCCCGACATGATATGCACGGTAATCGGAGACAGGATTTTCTTTCCCGAAAGCTATGCAAAAGAAAACGAAGCTACCGTAAAAAAAATCGAATACCTCAGCGGACTTCATGCGGTATGTACATCATGTGAAAGAGGGAAAAAATATCCGCTAGATGTCTCTTTGAACACCGCCGTTATAAAAAACTCTCTGCTGTGCCGAAAAGCATCTTGTGCCGCCGAACTTCTCGATTACGCCACACAGCTTGGTACAAAAATCATCGACACAAAGCAGGGATATGCAGGTTGCTCGTGTATCGTATGCGATGAAAAGGTAGTTACAAGTGATGTCGGAATATTCGCCGTCCTCGAAAAAAACGGAATAGACGTAAAGCTGAACAGAGAAAAAATCATACTCAACGGCTACAACTGCGGCTTCATAGGCGGTTGCGGAGGATTTTTTGACGGACGTGTGTATTTATTCGGTGAATCGGATGAGAATTTTTTCGGCTATGAAAAGGTTAGCCTGAAAAAAGGTATTCTCTGCGACTTCGGAGGAATCAAATTCATAAAAAACACCAAAGGAGAATGAATATGTACAATTTTATAAAAGCTACCATGCGTCAAGCGGCGGAAATCATGCTTGAAGCTGACGACATAAAATCAAAGGTAAAAGCAAAATCCGGAGACGCAAATTTCGTTACGGCATACGATGTTGCAGTTGAAGAATACCTTACGGAAAATCTCACAAAACAGCTCCCCGAAGCGGAAGTGCTTGGTGAAGAAGAGTCCTCGAACAATTCAGAGGCACTGAAAAAAGGACTTTGCTTCATAATCGACCCGATAGACGGCACAACAAACTTCATTCACGGAAGACGATACAGTGCAATCTCCGTCGGACTATGCGACAAAGGCGAGATGATATACGGTGCAGTATACGACCCATACTCCGAAAGAATGTATTATGCCGAAAAAGGCAAGGGTGCATTTGTTACACTGGGTGGCGGAAAAGGAAACATTCGTCTTGCTGTTGAAGAAAAGCCCCTTTCAAACTGTCTTGCCGCATTCGGTACATCCCCCTATGCAAAGGACAAGCTCGGAAAAGCAACCTTCGAGACTGCATACAAGATGTTCACGCACACTCTCGACCTCAGACGTTCCGGCACGGCATCTCTCGACCTTGCATCCGTAGCATCGGGATCTCTCGACATTTTCTTTGAGTATTCCCTCTCACCGTGGGATTTTGCGGCAGGTTCACTCATCGTAACGGAAGCCGGCGGAATTATCACGGACATGGACGGCAAAAAGCTTGACCTTTCCAAAAACTCCACCATACTTTGCGGAAACCGTCTTGCTCACTCCCAGTGGCTTGAATTAAATAAACAGTAACCGCCTATTAAATCAAAAAATCCCGCTCACATTATATGCAAAATTTCGAGATGCATATTATTTTGAGCAGGGATTTTTCTGTTTTTATTGAATTTTATTGAAGCTTTGCTTTTCCGGCGAGTGCTTCGTTTGTGTGTTCAATATCACAGATGAAGCCGTCGAAATATTTTTTGGTGCGACTGTTTATATCCTCGGGATCGTTTGTACCCCATGCGACGGTAGTTGCTCCGAGAAAATGATTGAGTCGGAGTGAAATTTTTCTGTAGTCGGTTATCCTGTATGCTATGAAGTCGGGTTTTGCCATAAAATTCCACATGAGATTTTCAAGAGTCAGAGCAATAATTCTCTGTGATCTCTTTCTCTGCTTTTTAAGCTCACCGAATTTCATTGATAGCATTCCGCGTGCAACGGTCTTGTCGAATCGCTTGTACTTTCTGAGGAAGATGGGATTAAACGACTCGATAGCGTACACACCGTCGTAATCCTTCATTATTGAATACAAAGCCCTCGGAAGCTCCCACACCACGTTAAGCTCGTTCTTCATTTCGATAAGCAACGGGGCATTTCCGTCAACCTCAGCAATAACCTCGGAAAGGAGAGGTATTTTTTCGTCTGTATCGAGAAGTCTCATCTTAGAAAGCTCATCATATGTAACGTCAAGTACAAATCTGTCGTCTCCGCACATACGGGAAAGCTCCTCGTCGTGGAAGACTACAAGCTGTCTGTCCTTTGTGAATCGAACGTCAAGCTCGATACCGCACCCTGCGTCAACAGCAGCACGAAATGCGGGAAGAGAGTTTTCGGGAACATCTTCGTTGTTGTGTATTCCTCTGTGTGCAAGCGGAACGGAACAGAAGGTATCCATGTTATTGCGATGTCGCAGCTTCGGGCATATCATAAACAGGTATAATCCGATAGTCGCAAGTACAAATTTAAGCATTGTTTATCCTTTGGTTTTGAATTTGAGTGGTGGTCAGTTAAGACCGATAGATTTTAAGTAATCGTAGCTCTTTTTGAGGCAAACAAACGGGTCTTCTCCGTTGCAATCGTCCTGCTCAACATAAGCAAGAGTAGTACCTGCCGAGATGAACGCTTCGGTAATCTTTTCAAAATCCATTGTATTACCGCCGCCGATGTACGCCATAAGCTTTTTGTCTCCGTCAATGAGCATATCCTTGTAGTGAACAACGGGAAGTCTGCCGCTGAGACGATTTATTTCCTCGACAACGTCATATCCGCCCGATTTAACCCAATATGTGTCGAGAGTAAAGCACATTTCCTCGGTTGTAAAGTCTTCGGACATATGGTGCATGAGAATTCTTCCGTCTTCAAGCTTATTTTTGTATTCAAAATCGTGGTTGTGATACGAGAATTGCAGACCTGCTTCGTGTATTTTCTGAGCCGGAAGCTTCATCTGAGCCTTGAGATTGGGGTATCCTGCCGCACCGTTCGGAGGATAACCGAGACCGATATAGCGGCATCCGAATGCTTTATGGAATGCGATGGTGTTTTCGGTATCATTTACGATTTTATTGTAATCGAAATGAGTGATGTCGCAGGTGAGACCGTTCTTTTTGAGCTGTTCATCGAGCCACTGAGCTTCATATGGGCAGGTACCGGAAACCTGAACCGTGGTATATCCGATATCCGCAACCTTTTTGAGCGTTTCGGAGAAATCGTCGAGCGTGCGGCAAAAATCTCGAACTGTGTAGAGCTGTGCACCGATTTTCATAATAAACCTCCGATGAGTATAATAATATTAATTTTATTCACTGAATAATATTATCTCCCATTTCTCCCGTTTTGTCAAGTACGAACGAGCATTTTTAACCTAATCATAATCATTTTTGATAACAAAAAAGGAGCTATGCATAAAAACAAACACCGCTCCGAGTCAAATCGGAATGACAGGATTTGAACCTGCGACATCTTGCTCCCAAAGCAAGCGCGCTACCAACTGCGCTACATCCCGAAGTTACCTATTTATTATATATCACACAGCGATAAAAGTCAAGTCGAAATCATAACTTTTTTCCCATGCTCTTAATTACGGCAAAACGATTGATTTTTTCATATCGCAGTGATATAATTAAGGAAGTATGAGTAAACGTGAACATGAAAGGAATCCATTATGGCACAGAAAAACAAAGTTACATTCACGGTACGCATTGACGAAGACCTATTCAAGAAAATGCTAGTTACTGCTGAGAACGAAGGAAGAGACCTCAACAATCACCTCCTCCACCTCATCAGAACAAACGTGGCTTATGAGGAGCGTATCCACGGCAAGATAGATCCCTCAAAAGTAAAGCTTCCCGAGGATGTTCAGTGTGACAACTGAATTGTAAGACAACCGAATTTATCCTACAAATCAATATAAGGAGAATGACAATGGCAAACGACAAGAAAAAAAGCTCTTTCTGGAGTGAATTTAAGACATTTATAGCACGCGGAAACGTAATCGACATGGCTGTCGGTGTAGTTGTAGGTTCTGCGTTCACTGCTATAGTAAACTCCGTTGTACAGGGAATAATCAATCCCGTAATCGGTAAGATAATGGGCGGACTTGATCTCTCCGAGTACAAAATAGTTCTTACAGAGGCTACCGAGGACGCGGCTGAATGTGCTATTCTCTACGGCTCTCTTATCCAGTCTATCATTAACTTCCTTATCGTGGCTCTCTGCGTATTCTGCGTTATCAGAACCATGAACAAGGCAAAGGATGCTTTTGAAAAGAGAAAGGTAGAAGAAGAAGCTCCCGCACCGGTTGAAGAACCCAAACCCGTTGAACCCTCCGAAGAGATTCTTCTCCTTCGTGAGATCAGAGACTCTCTCAAAAAGTAATATTCGTCAGATATATAAAAGGAGAGAAATATAATGACAAACGTATTTGATATTACCGAATTCGGTGCTGTAGGCGATGGTGTTACCGACTGTACTGCCGCCATACAGAACGCTCTTGACCGTGCAGGTGAAGTAAGAGGCTGTGTAGTAGTTCCTCCGGGAGTATTCATGACAGGCGAGCTTCACATGAGATCTCACACAAGACTCGAGGGACGTTCTGCTTGGAGCTTCCGTGACGACGGCATATCCGTACTCAAGCTCAACGACCCGAATGCTCATTGCCTGCTTGACATTACAGGTGCTTTCGGATGCTCTATCTGCGGTGTTTCCTTTAACGGAGCTAACCTCGGCGAAAACATCCACGGCATTTCCCTCTACTGGGATAAGTACAACGGCGGCAGCGAGGAGGACACCCCCACAATAGACGACTGCCGTGTAGGATACTTTACCGGAGACGGTGTTCGCCTTGAGCATATCTGGTGTTTCTCCATCCGTCACTCCATGCTTCACAGAAACGGCGGAACAGGACTTTACATAGACGGTTGGGACGGCTTCATTATCGACAACTGGTTTACCGCAAATATGAAAGCCGGCATTCTCGGTGGTCCCTGCTGTGCTTCCGTAACTCTCACAGGAAACCGTGTTGAATGGAACAGAACCGCAGGCTTTAAGTTCCCGTCAGGCTGTGCCGCAAATATCACCGGCAACTACTTTGACAGAACCTTCGGACCCGCTCTTTGGTTCGGTAACAAGAACGGTGCCGTATTTGCAGACTGTGCAATCACCGGTAACTTCTTCTACAGAGGCGGTGCCCCCGACGGACTTCCCTTTGAATCCGACGACGAGGCTTCTCACGTTCTCTTTGAGGGTGCAAGAAACGTAACTATGACAGGTAATACATTCCGTCTCGGTATAGGTGATGGCGGAAGTGGCTCAAAATCCCCCGACTACGGCATTATTATCAAAAACTCCGACGGTGTTGTTGTTCAGTCAAACTCCATGAAGTTCGGTTATCTCAAGGAAAAGATAATCTACGACAACAACGGCGAGTGCATTATAGAAAACAATATAGGTTAAACCTTACCGCTGTATCTTTAATTTCGATTTCGGATAAAGATACGGCGGTATTTTTTCGTCTTTCCTTGACACAGATAACAAAGCATGATATAATATGCGAGTATGATTTCGTACTAAGGAGATTTGTGTGAGTATAGGAAACGGTGAAAAGGTCAAAATGATAGGATGTCTGACAAACGACCTCGATATGGTGTATCACACTGCGGCTTTTCATCTAAACGTGTCGGACAGCGTTCTGTGGATAATGTACGTTATGTTTGACAAAGGAGACGGATGCTATCTGCATGATGTTTGCACTTCAAGCGGACTAAGCAAGCAGACAATAAATTCCGCTATAAGAAAGCTTGAAAACGATGATATACTGTATCTGGTACAGGATAAAGGAAAGCATAAAAAGGTTTTTCTTACCGACAAGGGAAAGGAATATCTGAAAGAAACCGCCGAAAAGCTGTTCCGTGCAGAATGTGCGGCACTTTCGGACTGGTCGGAGGAGGAATTCAACACCTATCTTCGTCTGACACAAAAATATCTCGATTCTCTGAAAGCACAAATAAAGATACTCGGAAATAAGGAGGAAAAATGAAAAAAGAAATACAGCTCTCCGATCACTTTGATTACGGAAGACTGCTCAGATTTACCGTTCCGTCAATAATTATGATGATATTTATGTCTATCTACAGTGTCGTTGACGGATTTTTCGTATCAAACTTCGCCGGAAAAACTCCCTTTGCTGCGATAAACCTTATTATGCCGTTCCTTATGATTCTCGGAACAGTCGGATTCATGTTCGGAACAGGTGGCTCGGCGATAGTTTCTCAGAATCTCGGTGAGGGCAAAAAGGAGCTTGCAAACAAGCATTTCTCACTTTTCGTATACACATCTACTGTAATTGCTATCGTTCTTGCAGTTATAGGTATAGTGTTAGCTCGTCCCATAGCCGCACTTCTCGGAGCTGAGGGTGAAATACTCGATGATGCGGTGCTTTATGCCCGTATATATCTTCTTGCACTTCCCTTCAACGTGCTTCAGATGCTGTTCCAGTCGTTCTTTGTTACAGCGGAAAAGCCTAAGTTCGGACTTATCGTTACGGTAATGTCAGGAGCTACAAACATAGTTATGGACGCACTTCTCGTAGGACTTCTTCCGCAGGAGTTCAAGCTCGCAGGAGCCGCAGTAGCTACAGCACTCAGTCAGATAATCGGCGGACTTGTTCCGATAATCTATTTTTCAAGAGAAAACAGCAGCTTGCTCAGACTTTGTAAAACCGAAATGAGCGGAATTGCAATCGTTCGTGCGTGTACAAACGGTTCTTCCGAGTTCATGAGCAACATTTCAATGAGCGTAGTAAGTATGCTCTACAATATGCAGCTTCTCAAATACGCAGGAGAAAACGGCATAGCGGCATACGGCTCAATGATGTACGTCAGCATGATATTCTCGGCGGCATTTGTTGGATATTCCATCGGAGTTGCTCCCGTCACAGGATACCATTACGGTGCAAAGAACGAAAGTGAGCTTAAAGGACTTCTGAAAAAGAGCCTTATCATAATAGCGTCATTCTCCGTTCTTATGTTTGCGGCCTCTGAGCTTCTCGCATATCCGCTTTCATATGTGTTTGTCGGCTATGATGCAGAGCTTCTCGATTTGACCGTTCATGGATTTAAAATTTTCTCCATATCCTTTGCTTTCATGGGATTCTCCATCTATTCTTCAGGCTTCTTCACATCTCTCGGAGACGGACTTACCTCGGCACTTATTTCATTCCTCAGAACACTCGTATTACAGGTTGCGGCAGTTCTTATTCTTCCCGCACTGTTCGAGATTGACGGTGTTTGGTGGTCGATAGCCGTAGCCGAAATAATGGCAGTTATCCTCAGTGCAATATTCCTTGTTATAAAAAGAAAGAAGTATCGCTACTTCTAAAAGAAAAACCGTCTGTTACCGAACCGTCCTCCAAATCGTTAGATTTTCAGTCTAACTTTTGGGGGCGGTTCATCAGTCAACAGGCGGTTATTTATTTAAAGCTCTATCCAAAATTTCTTTAATATTCTGTTTCCACGGGGTTCCTGTACAGTGGATTCGTATTTTCCGCCGTTCGCAAGAATTGTTTTTTCGCTTGCAATATTGCCGTCAATGCAGGAAACAAGAATCCTTTTAAGTCCAAGCTCACGACAGAAAGGAAGAACAGCGGCAAGCATTTTCTTTGCGTAACCCTTACGTCTTTCACTCGGTCTTACGGAATATCCGATATTTCCAACGTACTTTTCGAGATACTCGTTAAAGTAGTGTCTTACCTGAATCATTCCGATAAGTCTGTTGTCTGATTTACGGACGAATAAGAATTGAGTGGCAGGGACAAGATCCGCAGGAATTTTATTTACATCCTCGTAATCTTCGCATAATTTGATGTATTCCGCAATATCCTCGTATCTTCGGAGAGGACCGCAACCGTCCATACTGCTGTCAGCGTCAATAAATTCCTGTTTATATTCGGAAATTTGGCTTGCATATTCGAGAGAGGGGCGAATTAAAATCATCTCTTCCATTTGTTATCACTCTTTTCTTATTTTAAAATATGGCTTAGATTATAGCACAGATTTACAAAAAAATCAAGTTTTTCCGAAAATCACCAAAACAAAAAACTCCTTTGCAGAGTATGCATCGGAGTTTTTTCTTGTATATCAGGTCTCGATTCCCGCGAACTGGTTCTGATACAGTCCGTAGTATACGCCCTTCTTTTCGAGAAGCTCATCGTGGTTTCCGCTTTCCATTACCTGACCGTCTTTCATAACAATAATTACGTCAGCGTCTCTTATTGTGGAAAGTCTGTGAGCTATGATAAGGCTTGTACGGTTCTTCATAAGTGCTACCATCGCCTGCTGAATGTGCATTTCGGTTCTGGTATCTACGGAAGATGTTGCTTCATCGAGGATAAGAATCTTCGGGTCGGCAAGTACGGCTCTTGCTATGGAGAGAAGCTGTCTCTGACCCTGGCTGAGGTTACTTCCACCCTCCGAAAGAACGGTATTATATCCATCGGGGAGTCTTTCGATAAACTCTCTTGCCTCTGCTGTCTCTGCCGCTCGAACGATTTCTTCATCCGTTGCGTCAAGCTTACCGTATTTGATATTGTTCCCGATTGTGTCATGGAACAATACCGTATCCTGAAGAACTATCGCTATAGCACTTCTAAGCTCGTTTTTCGGAATATCGTTTATGTCAATTCCGTCAATGGTAATCTTACCCGAGTCTATATCGTAGAATCTTGTAAGGAGGTTTACAATTGTCGTTTTACCTGAGCCTGTCGCACCTACAAGTGCTATCTTCTGACCCTGCTTTACCTCAAGGCTGAAGTCTTTAATAACCTTTTTACCCGGAACATAAGAGAAGTCTATGTGAGTAAAGTCTACGTTACCCTTCATTCTTGAAATATCGAGTGTCTTTTTGCCCTCGTCTATTTCATCGGGAGTATCAAGGATATTGAACACACGCTCTGCACCTGCAATAGCTGTAAGAATGTTTGCGTACTGGTTTGAAATCTGGTTGATAGGCTGTGAAAGCTGACGTGAGTACTGGAGTATCGCCTGTACGTCACCGACTGAAATCGCACCCTTTACAGTAAAGTATGCACCGCTTGCCGCTACTATGAGGTAGTTTAGGTTATTGATGATATTCATCGCAGGACCCATGATACCGCCCCATACGTTCGCCTTAATACTGCACACACGGAATTCTTCGCTTATCTTGGCAAATTCACGGCAAGCGTCATCTTCCTTACCGTATGCCATAACAGTCTTATATCCCGTTACCATTTCCTCAACCTGTGTGTTAAGCTGACCGAGGAGCATCTGTCTTGCTATGAAGTACTTTCTCATGAGCTTGGAAAGTGTCATGGAAACCACAACAGTAAGCGGAATTGTTATGAGAGAGATAAGAGCCATTCTCCAGTCATACTTGATAAGCATCGCAAACGCACCCACAAGAGTAAGGACTGCCGAAATAAGCGATGTTATCGACGAAGAAAGAGTCTGCGAGATATTGTCTACGTCGTTTGTCATACGGCTCATGATGTCTCCGTGAGCGTGTGTGTCAACGTAGCTTATCGGGAGGTAGGATATCTTACGGAACAGGTCTTTACGCATATTGTAGACGGTGTCCTGAGATATTTTTGCGGAAGCAATTCCCTGTACTATCTGAATAGCAGTGCTTGCGAGGTAAACCACCGCCATGATAACGAGTGTTTTTACAAGGCTGTCAAAATCTACATTTACCTTACCAGAAGTGAGGGTTATTGCGTCGATTGCCTTACCCTGGAGAGTAGGTCCGAGAAGGCTGAGGAGAGTAGTTATTATCGTTGTGATAATGATAAGTACAACGGCATATTTGTTTTTACCGATATACTTGAGGAGTTTTCCGAGTGTCGCACGAACATTTTTCGGTTTTTCACGAATCATTCCGCCGGGGCCTCCGGGACCTCTTCCACCGGGACCACCACCCGGACCTCTGCCTCCGCCCTGACCGTTTTTCTTCATCATTTCACGAAGCTCGTCTGCTGTAGGTTCGCCCTTTTTACCTTTAGGAGGCTTTCCCGGCATAGGGGGCATGGGAGGATTGTTCTTGTTCATGTTATCAGCCATCTATTTCACCTCCGCTCGATTTCATCTGTGATGAGTAAATATCTCTGTATGCCGCACTTGTTTTCATAAGATTTTCGTGATTGTCAAATGCCGTTATTTTTCCGTTTTCGATAACAGCTATTCTGTCTGCGTGCATTACGCTGGCAATACGCTGTGCAATCATAATAACGGTAGTTCCCTCAAACTTCTTGTTAAGCTCGTTTCTGAGCTTTGCTTCTGTTCCGAGGTCGAGTGCGGATGTACTGTCGTCGAAAATAAGTATTTCGGGGTCACGAAGAACCGCACGGGATATAGCAACTCTCTGCTTCTGACCGCCGGAAAGAGACATACCCTTTTCTGCAACGTAGGATTCATAGCCGTCCTCCATCTTGGAGATGAATTCGTCAGCCTGAGCTACAACAGCCGCATCTTTCATTTTGTCGTCACTTGAAGCTTCGCTACCCCATTTAATGTTGTCGGAAACAGTTCCCGAGAACAGCTCACTCTTCTGAAGTACAAAGCCTATCTTTGAGCGGAGTGCGTGGAGATCCCATTTTCTTACGTCAACACCGTCAACGTAAACCGTTCCCTCAACTGCGTCGTAGAATCTCGGGATAAGGTTTACTATTGAAGACTTACCAGAGCCTGTCGCACCGATTATAGCAACGGTCTCGCCCTTGTTTACTTCAAACGAAATATCGTCGATAATATTTCCGCCTGCCGCATCGGGATATTTGAACGAAACGTGGTCGAATCTTACTGTGCCTACTTCGTTGCCTTCCTTTGTTTCGCCGTCTGTAATAACGCGGTCAGCTTCGAGAACCTCTCTTACACGACCTGCACAAGCCTTACTTCTTGCAATCTGCTGGAATATCATGGACATCATCATAATGGAGCTAAGTACCTGAGTTATGTATTGAACAGCTGCCATAACGTCACCTACATTAAGACGTGCCGCTTCTACCTGCCAGCCGCCTATGTAAATTATAGCGACTACGGCAAGGTTCATGAAGAAGCTCATTACGGGCATGATTGCGGACATGATAACGGAAGCCTTATAGTTTACCGCCATGTAGTCGCTGTTTGCCGCATCAAATCTGCCTATTTCATGCTCTTCTCTGGTGTATGCCTTAACAACTCTTGCACCGGTTACGTTTTCCTGAACGACAGAGTTAACGCCGTCAAGCTTTTTCTGTGCTACGGAGAACAGCGGAATTGCTTTCTTTATCATAATCGCAACGACCGCAAGAATAAACGGAAGTGCCACTATAACGACATATCCGAACGATATATCAAGTGTAAGACACATTACAAGTCCGCCGATAAAGTGAATGGGGGCACGGACGAACATTCTAAGCACCATCTGAACAAGATCCTGAAGCGATGTAATATCGTTTGTAAGTCTTGTTACAAGAGAGCCTGTTGTGAATTTATCTGTCTGCTGAAGAGAAAGAGACATTACCTTATTGAATGCGTCTACTCTTACATCGTTACCGAAGCCCTGGGAAGCACGGCTGGCAGTATAGCAGCACATAAGTCCCATGAAGCCTCCGATAGCCACAAGGATTATCATTTTCAGGCAGGTTGAAATAATAGAATTCATTACCACTTCAAGCTCGCCCGATTCAACTACCGTATTGATTATTTGCGACATCAGCTTAGGCTGCATAAGGTCAACAAGAACCTCTCCAACCATAAACAGAGGAGAAACAATGGCAAAGAACCAATATTTTTTCAGGTATGAAATAAAGCTTACCTTTTTTTTCAAAATATCATCCTCCAAACTATAATTTTTTTAATATATCATAGAGTCATTATCATTTTCCGTAATCATGTTGTTTTTGAGCTTTTCGAGAAGTCTTACAAGTGTGTCATACTCACTTGAGGTGAGGTTGCTCATAGCCTGCTCCTCCTCCATACGGATACGCTTTCTCATTTTGTCGTCTATCTCACGTCCCTTTTCGGTAAGATAAACTCTTGTCGCTCTGAGGTCGTACTGGTCGGGAGTTCTGCGTACAAATCCTTCATGCTCAAGCTTCTGGAGAACAACGCTGATTGTCGGTGCTTTAAGATGCGTAGCTTTAACAAGATCAAGCTGTGTTCTGCCGTCCTTTTTGGAAAGCTCTCTTATAAGCTCACGTCCGGATTTCTGAGATATGGGATTGTCTTCTCCCTTTTCTCTGATTTTGTCTCCCATGAGTCTTGATATTTCGCCGATAAGCTCCATAGGGGATTTTTTGTATGGATTGACTTTTTCATAAGGCTCGGGTGCTTTTCCGTTTACGTTTAAGTTCATATTGACCTCCATTTAATTAGTTTAAATATAGTTCATTACTAATTTAATTCCTAATTAATTATAACTCAGCATATTTCAAATGTCAATGTGGGATTTTAAACAATATATATATCAAACCAAACAACATGATTCATTTTTTTGTTATTGTTGATTTATCAAAATAAAAAAATATGCAGTCCCTATCGCTCATACTGTATAAAAATAAGCTGTGTAGGTACTGCATTTCTTGTTTTTTCAGTCATTTTTCTTCATACGAAAGAAAAGTCTTTTGAGAGCATTTGCGTCAAACGGGATGAGAGGATAAAGATAGCTTCTTTTGCCGTTAAAGCCGTTGTTTGTTGCGGCAATCATTATCGCAAGCACAATTCCGACAACAAAGCCGTAAATATCAAGAAGTGCTGTCAGACACAGTATCATAACTCGCATATACTTGAAAGCATATCCAAGCTCATAGCTCGACTGTGTAAAATTCGCTATCGCAACAAAAGCCATGTAAAGGATAACATCGGGACACAGCCATCCGACAGTCACGGCAAAATCTCCGAGAAGAAGACCGCCGACAACGGACAGCGAATTTGACAGCACGCTCGGAGTGTTAAGTGAAGCAAGCTTCAATCCGTCAAGTGCAAGCTCCGTCATGATTAGCTGAGTAAATATCGGTATCTCTCCGCTGTCTTCGGGTACGACAAACACAAGCCACGGCGGAAGTGACGATGAATGTTCGAGAAGAAGGTACCAAAGCGGAGTAAGCAGCATAGTTATCCAAAAAATAAAGTGTCGGAGAAGTCGGAGATATGTTCCAGTGAGCGGCGGAAAATAGAAGTCATCGGTCTCTTGCATGAAATCGAACATAGATGTCGGAAATATCATTGCCTCCGGGCTGTTGTCGCACAGGACTATCACTCCTCCCTCAAGCAGAATTGCGGCGGCGGCATCGGGTCGTTCCGTTGCTCGAATTTTCGGAAAGGGATTATACCATTTTGTTTTGATAAGGCATTCCGACAGACTTTGGTGACCGAGAACAAGCGAATCCGTCTCAAGTGACGATATTTTATCACACAGCTCTTTTACATAATCCGTATCTGCTCGCCCTCTCATGTAGCACAGTGCTATGTCCGTTCGTGTGCTTTTCCCTACATTCAAATACTTTACCGTAAGCTCGGGTGAACGTATTCTTCTCCTTATCATGGCGGTGTTGAATATAAGAGTCTCTACAAATCCGTCACGGCTTCCACGCATAACCTTATCGTTTTCAGGCTCCTCGGTATTTCTGGCAGGGTATGTTCTGAGATCGATTATAAGTGCGTTTGCGTCAAAGCAGTCGCAGAAAAATGCCGTACATCCGCTCATTACCATAAGAATTATCTCGTCTACGGAATTTGTAACGTCCACCTCAGCGGCAGGAATATGACGGTATGCAAATTCCTTGGCACTTCCCTCTCCGTTATCGCCGAAATCCTTTACAGAGACTACATACGTCATCAGTTTTTGCAAGGTTTCGCTTTTTACAAATCCGTCTATATAGTACATCACTATCACGGCACCGGATATTTCCATCGTTTTCTTTATTATGTCAAAGCTGTCGTTCGGTCTGAGTATCGAATCCATAAGAGCAATATCTTTCTCAAAAGCTCCGCTGACCTTTTCTTTATATATTTGCATAAAAATCCCCCGACCATATAATCTAAGCTGATTATTGACCGAGGGATCTCTTATTATTCACTTTGAGACGGGACTTTTGAAGAACTGATAGTAATAGCACGGAATCATGCCGTTATACAGCTTTCTTATCTTGTCCGCACGTCTTCCGTAAAGCTTGGGGAACTCCTCCGACTGTGTTATGACGTATATCTGCCATTTATCAAGTCGGGAGAATGCCTGCCCCATTGCTCTGTAAAGGTCGTTTGCTTCATCGACTGTAAGAAGTCTTTCGCCGTAGGGAGGATTCGTTACAATAGTTCCTCGTCTTCCGAGGGTGTCTATATCAAGTGCGTCCATCATGAAGTTGTTTATCATATCGTCAACACCTGCACGTTTTGCGGCTGCTGCGGCTATTTCAACGCACTTCGGGTCTATATCCGTTGCGTAGGCTTCAAAATCACAGTCAGTCTTTATGGCAGAGCGAGCCTTTTCTCTTGCATCAGTCCATGAGCGTTCGGGGAATACAGGAAACTCCTCTGCGGCAAATGAACGATTAAGTCCGGGGGCGATATTTTTCATCTGCATTGCCGCTTCTATTGCTATTGTTCCCGAACCGCAGAAAGGGTCCCACAAAAGCACGTTTTCTCTGGGTCTGCTTATTCTTACCATAGCGGCGGCGAGTGTTTCTCTTATCGGAGCTTCAACTGTTTCGGGACGGTATCCTCTTTTGTGAAGCGGTGTGCCTGAGAGGTCTATCATCATGCTGACCTTATCCTTAAACAGGAAGAACTCCACCTTATAGCGTTTTCCCGTCTCGGGAAGTCTGTCGATTCCGTATTTTTCGCCGAGTCTTACGGAAAGTGCCTTTTTGATTATTCTTTGGCAGTCGGGTACGGAAAAAAGCTTACTTTTAATACTGTGTCCGCTTACGGGGAACTCATCGTCACGTCCGATAAAATCCTCCCACGGAATAGCCTTTGCACCGTCAAACAGCTCCGTAAAGGTATGAGCCTCAAACGAACCGAGGTTTAAATAAAGTCTTTCCGCATATCTGAGATTTATGCTTGCTTCTGCGGCAGTATTTTCGTCTCCCTCAAAGGTGATTCTGCCGTCCATGTTGTCTATCCTTTTATAGCCGAGTGCATCTATCTCTTCTCCGAGAAAGCCCTCTATACCGAAAAGGCAGGTTGCCGTATAATTCAGCTTCATTAAATGGTATCTCCGTTTCTGTCAATATTAATCTGCTTTGGTGCTGCCGCTCTTTGAAGTGTAAATGAGAATCGGCACCATTTACCGTATTCGCTCTCAACGCTTATCTTTTCGTTTTGAGCTTCCATTATTGTTTTTGAAATATAAAGTCCGAGTCCGGTTCCCGTTTTATCGAGTCCTCTGCTCTTGTCTCCCTTATAGAATCTGTCGAAAACATACGGCAGGTCTTCGGGAGCAATTCCGTCACCCTCATTGTAAACAGCCACCGTAACCTTGGAGCCTGTCTCCTTTACGGATACTACATATTTGCCGCACTCATGGGAGAATTTTATAGCGTTGTCGCAAATATTGTAAAGCACCTGATAAATTGAGTCACGGTCTGCCGAAACGTACATATTGAATTTATCCGTATCGAATTCAACGTCAAGCTTTTTGCTTTCGAGTCGCTGTTCCGAGGAAATCACTATCTCTCGAGCCATTTCGCATATATCGAACGTGGTTTTATTAAATTTTCTTTCGCCCGCCTGTATTTTTGTAAGGTCGAGCAAGCTTGAAACCAGTCGTGCAAGTCTCTTTACCTCGGATGCTATTACTTCGAGATAATGCGGTATCTTTTCCTGTGGGATTGCACCGCTTAGTATGCTCTCGATAAAGCCGGATATTGTCGTCATCGGGGTACGAAGGTCGTGCGATACATTTGCAAGGAAGAGTCGTCTTGTTTCTTCGCTGTGCTGTAAGGAATCCGCCATATTGTTGAACGCTTCAGCAAGCTCCGCTACTTCATCATCTCCGCTAACTTCAACTCGTGCGTCAAAATGACCCGACGCAAACTCCTTTGAAGCCTTGCTCATGGCACGAATAGGAGAAACAAGGCGTTCCGTTATGAAATAAACCGCCACAAGTGTAGCAAGCATGAGCCACAATGTAGACATAACGATGGTCTTTATCATAGCTTCGAGAAGTACGTCCGTTGCTGACGAAAGAGATACGGACATAACAGAACCTACTATTTTTCCGTCCTTTGTGGTTATCGCCTGAATATAGGAACGATACTTTTCACTGAAAAATCCGTCAAGGTCACTGTAGTTTGAAACCGCCTTTTTCTCGGAAAGCTGCTCAACGAGAGAGGCAGGATAAACATACGTCATATCCGTACTTACGATTCCGTCCTCATCGCCGAAGTATTTCTCATTGCTTGTACCTCCGATGAGCTTTACTACACCGTCTCCGTCAGCAACAAAGATTATGATAGTCTCGCTGTCGTTAGCCATAGCTTTAAGAACCGGCATAATATCGTACACCGAGCTGTTGAGATAGTCGTTAAAGCTTACCTCACCGCTTTTTGTGTAGTCCTCTATCATATAATCCGTTGCGGCATAGGTTATGTTAGTCAGGGTTCTGGTCTTATCCTGCTCATCGTAAACATTGACAAGTGTAGTGATTATAGAGGTCGAGAAAAATATACTGATTATATTTATCAGCATGAATGCCGAAATATATTTGACAAAGACACTTTTAAACATTATATCCCCCAAAATTCAGGCAAAATCAAAGGGTTGACGAAAAGCTCATCAACCCCGATTATGTCGTTTTACATGAAATTATTAAGGCAACCTCAAGGTCACTGTATCACTTCAAACTTGTAGCCAACGCCCCATACTGTTTTGAGGCTCCATTTATCGGACACGCCCTCGAGCTTTTCTCTGAGACGCTTTACATGAACGTCAACTGTTCTGGAGTCTCCGAGGTAGTCGAAGCCCCAAACCTTGTCGAGAAGTGCATCTCTTGTAAATACACGGTTAAAGTTGAGTGCGAGGAAGTAGAGAAGCTCAAGTTCCTTCGGCGGAATATCTACAGCCTTTCCGTTAAGCTTCAGCTCATACTTTTCACGGCTGATTTCGATATTTTCAAACTTTATTGTCTCATCGTCATTCTGGTTGTCGTGTGCGGAATAACGTCTGAGTACCGCTTTGATTCTTGCGGAAAGCTCCTTCATTTCAAACGGTTTTACAACAAAGTCATCTGCTCCGAGTTCAAGTCCTACGACCTTATCGAGAACCTCATCCTTTGCTGTTATCATGATTATAGGCTTAGAGGAAATCGCTCTTATCTCTCTGCAAACCTGATTGCCGTCCTTATTTTTGGGAAGCATAAGGTCGAGCAGTACAAGATCGGGTTCGTACATCTTAAAAAAGCTGATACCCTCTATACCGTCATTTGCCGTTTTTACTTCATAGCCTTCATTTTCAAAATAAAACTTTAACAGATCGCAGATATTGGGATCATCGTCGATAACCAGTAATTTTGTTCCCATCAATATTCCCCTCTTTCATGATTGATCCTAAAATAATATATGGGTAATTATCTCATATTCGTTTGTTAGACGAAGCAATGGTACAAATTGTTCCCGAAGAAACAAATTTTATGCCATATAATCTCCGTTATAGCTTACGAGAACAGCCTTATCTATGCCGTCTGTAGCGGAAAGCTTGTTAACAAATTCGCTTGAATCGGAATCAAGGCAAATTTCATATGTAATTTCGATGTAGCCTCTTGCAACTGTCTTTGACTTGAGACCGCACTTCTTTGTACCGCCGTTTATAATTTCAACAGCCTTCTTTTCGGCAGCATCGTCCTTACACTCAACAACTACGATATAGTCGCAGGTGGAAGTCTTTGCGTTTACGAAAACGAGGAGGATAGCACCGATAATGAGAGAACCGATAACTGCGAGAATCCACATACCTGCACCGAGAACGATACCGTCTGCGATAGCCCAGAAGAGATATACGATGTCAAGAGGGTCTTTTATAGCTGTACGGAATCTTACTATCGAGAGGGCACCGACCATACCGAGCGAGAGAACTACGTTTGAAGTTACCGCAAGGATAATGAATGTGCCGATCATTGTAAGTGCAACGAGGGAAACGCCGAACGAACGGGAGAATACAACGCCCTGATATGTCTTCTTGTAGATGAAGTAAATAAACATACCGATGGCAAATGCGAGTGCAAGGGAAACAAGGGTGTCCGGAACGGAGAACGAAGCAGTCTTTTCGAGGAAGCTGCTCTTGAAGATATCATTAAATGACATTGTGGATATTTCCTTTCAAAATTGAGTTCTGTACTGAAAAATTTGCCGATATATCAGCCGTACATACGACAGCGTTCGTATTTCGACATGGACTGACGGTCACGACAGATGGGATTTACGACATATTTTATTATATCCGGCAGGAATCTGTCGTATTTCACCTCGAGGACATCCGGTCCTTCCGTGGGTGTAAGAGGAGTGGGGTCAAAGAGATCTATCGAATTAATACCGGTTCTTATATCGGTGTCGAGAGTTACTCTGACATTTCCCGCATCGTAAATGAACGGGTATCTTGTATACTCCACAAGGGTCTTGGGTCTGAGCGTATATCCTTTCATCTGTGCATAAAGCTCCGCAACGACACCTCGTCCGTCGTCAAGCATCCAGTCCACATTTCCCGAAACGATTTTTTCATACTCGTCTCTGGTAATGCGTGCGGAAAGCTTCTGAGTGAGGTCGTCTCGCTTTACCTTTTTTTCAAGGCAGATGAAGCTGTCGTCTCCGTTATATATACGGATACGGAATTTTGCTCTGGGATTGTCACCGTTTATCTTTTCCGACAACGCTCTGTCGTTATAGTTGTCGAAATAGAGACTTCGGATAACATAGGTTCCGTTGCTTTGTGTGTGCGGGTCTCTTTTCATAACTACACCGAGGCGTCTTGAAAGAATCTCGCAATCACAGGCATTGAGATAATATTTGAATTCATGCCTGTATACAGCTTCTGAAATCATATTCACCTCCGATGTGCTGAAGATTTTTTAAGTATATGCTATTTTAAACTAATTATATGAAAATATTGTGAACGCGAGGTGATGTGAATATTAATTTCACCTAAATTTTACGGGAATTTTATATTTTTGAAAAAAACACCTCCCTGCACTCTTGAATATCGAGACAAAAAAGTGTATAATTAAATGTGCGTATATTTGTTTTAACTACATAATTAACGAAAGGAATACCGTCGTGCGGTGATTTTTCCATGTATCGGCGGAATGTTTAAATAATGAAACTTGGTATAATCGGTCTTCCCAATGTAGGTAAGAGTACTCTTTTCAACGCACTGACAGGAGCCGGTGCTCCCAGTGCCAACTACCCTTTCTGTACAATCGACCCTAACGTAGGTATCGTTCAGGTTCCCGACAGCCGTCTTGACAAGCTTGCGGAAATGTATTCTCCCGAGCTTTATACTCCGGCTACAGTTGAATTTGTTGACATTGCGGGACTTGTACGCGGTGCATCAAAGGGCGAGGGGCTCGGAAATAAGTTCCTCTCTCACATCAGAGACGTTGACGCTGTTGTTCACGTTCTTCGTTGCTTTGAAAACGGAGATATTGTTCACGTTGACGGAAGCGTTGATCCCCTTCGCGACCTTGAAACAATCAACATGGAGCTTATCTACTCCGACATCGAACAGGTAGAAAAGAGAATCGACAAAACAGCAAAGCTTCTCAAGGGTGACAAAACACTCCAGCCTCAGCTTGATCTTCTGAATCGCATTCTCGAAGCTCTCAACGAGGGTAAAACCGCACGTCAGGTAGAAATGAGTGAGGATGAAGTTGAGCTTCTCGGAGACATCAATCTTCTCACACTCAAGCCCATCATCTACGTTGCAAACGTAAGCGAGGATGAAGCGGCAGAGGTATCCCCCGACAACGAGCTTTTCAACAGACTCAAAAAGGAAGCGGATGCAGAGGGAGCTGAAGTTATTCCCGTTTGTGCCGGAATCGAAGCTGAAATCTCCGAGCTTGAACCCGATGAAAAGGCGGCATTCCTCGAAGAAATGGGAATTACCGAAAGCGGTCTCGACAAGCTCATTAAAGCAAGCTATTCCCTCCTCGGCTACATCAGCTACCTCACAGCAGGTCCCAAGGAAGTAAGAGCATGGACTATCGTAAAGGGTACAAAGGCTCCTCAGGCTGCCGGAAAAATTCACTCCGACTTTGAAAGAGGCTTCATTCGTGCCGAGGTAGTTTCGTTCGACGACCTTATGGAATGCGGTTCTATGAATGCGGCAAAGGAAAAAGGTCTTGTACGAAGCGAAGGCAAGGAATACGTTATGCGTGACGGCGACATCGTTCTCTTCAGATTCAACGTATAATTGCAGATAAAAACAAAAGGTGCTTCCTTAAAATGAGAAAAGCTCTCATAAAAAGGCAGCACCTTATTTTTATATTCCGTGCTTTGCGATAAACTCGTTTCTGAGTATGGCACAGGTTCCGATTGAAACATATTTCCCTTTTACGTGCATGGAATCACGGCTTACTCCCTCGAATTGCATTCCAAGCTTCTCCATTACACGGCGACTTCTTTCGTTTCCGACCATGTAGCGTGCTTCTATGCGGTGCAATCTAAGCTCGGAAAAGCCGTATCTCATGACCGCAGTTACAGCCTCGGGTGCAATTCCGTATCCCCAGAATGCCGGATTCAGCACATATCCTATTTCGCCGGAATTCGATTCCACTACAAGACGTGTAAATCCGCAGGTTCCTATCATTTTCCCCGAATCCCTAAGTGTTATCGCCCAGTCGAAAAAATCTCCGGAACGGTATCTCGACTGAATATACGAAAGGTACCTCTGTGTGTAGCTCTCGCTTTCATGCGGATCCCACAGAAGATACTGCGTAACGATTTTTTGACTTGCATATTCATACATATCCGCCGCATCTTTTTTCTGCATCTTCCTGAGTACAAGTCGGTTTGTATCAAGGTACGGTGGATCTCGGAATATTCTTGTTATCTCATCACGGTTCATTTTTTCGCTCGTCTTCCATGAATTGTATTTGCCCATATCCCGGCATTATGTAATATTATATACTCATTTGCTCCGCTTTGCAATGATTTTTTGTATTTTTGTATACGATTCTCTTTTTTCAGAGTTAATTTACATTTTCTTTATTGTATTAAGCGGTCGTGTGTGTTAAACTGTCATGTGATATCCTCTCTGTTGTGTGCATATACTCGTTTGACAATGACTATCGGGGAGGAAAAAATGTACGAAACCGAAATTTACCTTGACGGACTGCGAAAAAAGCTTTATCCGACACTGTATACGGTTTTCTTTCTGTGTCTCGTGATATTTTCGCTATCGTGTGGCGGCGGATATTTCATCATGTCAAGGCTTTCTTGCGGTGCGGTGTTTTCCATATCCGCAAACGATATATCGCTCTCGTCACTGATTTTGCACCGTACTCCAACCTTTTTGATTATCGCATTTCTCACCGTTTCCGCTTTTACACATTTCACCAAGGGTGCGGTGATAGCTTCGGCATTCTTCAAAGGACTGACCGGCGGTGTGTTCATTTATGCGATGGCAAGCGGCTCCGTGATTGACGCAGGTGTGTATTCGGGCGGCGGATATGTTTTCATGCTTCTCGAATGCTCGATTATATTCGTTTTCTCTGCGTTCTGCATTATCTATTCGGAAGCGGAATGCGTACTCAGAGCCTCGGGAGAAAGGGCTTATGTCTCGGCAATATCAAATGAGTTGCTATTCTGTGCCTCGGTACTTGGCGGTGCTTCCCTCCTCGCTTCTGCGGCAAGTGAAATTATTATGATTATCTGACTACAATAACAAAGGAAATAAAAATGGCTGATTTCAACAGAAACAACAATGAAAATCTCTCGCTCGACGAAATAGAAGAGCTTGAGCAAAAGGAGCTTGAAAGGGAGCGAAAGGAAAAATACAACATCTTCTCTCGCTTCGCCAAGGACGGAAAGGGTGTAGAAAAGGACGAAACTCCCATATGCGATGAGCCTACGCTGAAAAACTTTTTCGTTTTCCTCGGAAGAAAGCTCAACCAGCTTCTCAGCGTTAACATTATGATGATAATCGGAAACTTCCCGATATTCTTCCTGTTACTCGCAATGAGCGGCTATCTTTCGATACATCTCACTTCCCCCAGCTTTGTTGCGTTTGCACCTCTTTACGGAGTGACGTTCTTTGACAAAAGTCCAGCAACGGCAGCTCTTTGGACTGTTTTCTCACGTCAGTCTAACGTAACGGTTCTGAGTGGTGCCGACAAGGTTCTGCTTTGCATCGGTGCCCTCGTTATACTTACGTTCGGTCTTGTGCGTATCGGAGTTACTTATATAATCCGCAATATGTTCAGAGGTGAGCCGGTATTCCTCATGCACGATTTCTTCTATGCTATCCGCAGAAACCTGAAGCAGGGTCTTATTTACGGCATTCTCGATGTTGTTATATGCGGTCTCCTCGTTTACGATATTGTATTCTTCAACCTCAATTACAACATAAGCACAGTTACGAATGTAATGTTCTATATGAGCTTGTGTCTTGCAATGCTTTACTTCTTCATGAGACATTACATCTACATAATGATAATAACCTTTGATCTCCCGCTTCTCAAGATGTTCAAGAACGCACTTCTCTTTACGATTCTCGGAATCAAGAGAAATATCATGGTGTTCCTCGGAACGGTTGCAGTCGCTCTTATCGAGGTATTCCTCCTCAATTTGTACTTCCCTCTCGCAATGATATTCCCGTTCGTCATAGTTCCCGCACTTCTCGTGACCATCGGAACCTACGGTGTATATCCCAAGATAAAGGAAATAATGATAGACCCCTACTACGAAAAGGTCAACGCAAACGACGAAGAATAAGCAAAAAAATCGACGATATACGGTTTTCAACGACCATGTATCGTCTTTTTTGGGCGAAAAGAATCAGAAATTCTTTCTTATCCTCTCGAACGCTCCTTTTTCGAGACGTGACACCTGAGCCTGAGAGATTCCTATCTCATCCGCTATCTCCATCTGAGTTTTGCCGCCATAGTACCTTTCCGAAATTATCGTTTTCTCCTTTTCACTGAGCTTCGATATTGCTTCACGCAGTGCTATATCCTCGAGCCAAATATCATCGCTTGTGTTTTCGTCCCTTATCTGATCCATTACGCAGATTGAGTCACCTCCGTCACTGTAAACAGTATCATAAAGCGACACAGGCTCAACTATAGCTTCCAGTGCATTACAGACAGAGACAGCGGCTTCTCCTATTTCTTCGGCTACAGCTTCTATCGTAGGCTCCTCTCCGCTTTCCGCCGACATTCTTTCCTTTGCCGCCAACGCACGATATGCAAGGTCTCGCACGGAACGACTCACTCTGATAGTATTGTTGTCACGCAGATACCGCCTTATCTCACCTATCACCATCGGAACGGCATATGTTGAAAACTCTACCTCTATATCTATATTAAAGTTATCTACCGCCTTAATAAGTCCGATACACCCCACCTGAAACAAATCGTCGATATTGTCACGGCTGTTGAGTCGGCTTGCAAACTTACGTATTATGCTGAGAACCAGCCTTAGATTTCCGTCTATCAGCTTTTCTCTTGCATCTTCGTCACCGTTTTTTGTCAGTCTGAGAAGTTGTTTTTTCTCCTCCGAGGTCAGTACGGGAAGTCGTGATGTGTTTACTCCGCATATCTCGACTTTATTATACATTTTCTTTTCTTCCTTGATCTGCATTTTCGTTTTGAACCTTAATCGTGGGTTCACTTAATTATTGCCAAAAGGTCAAGGAAATAATACAAAAGCTCCTCTGCCACTAAATGATATACGACCCAAAAGCTGTATATTCTGTTTCAGAGAAGCTTTTTTTTATTCTTTTACCGCAATTTCAAATTCATCATCTGCGGATGCTGTCTTCGGGAAAACTATGTCGTCCCCATTCCATTTTATCGGCTGTATCCAAACGTGACGACCACCCCAACCGGAGCCTTTCACTGTATTTGCGTGATATACGACCCATATGTTTTCTTCTGCGTCCGTAGTAAACGAGCAATGTCCCGGTCCGAATGTCTTGTCGGTCTTTTCAAAAACGGGAGCGGGATATTTCACCCAGGAAGACGCATTCATAATGTCTCCCTTGCCGTCAAAAGTGAGCTTACCGAGACAATAGTCATCACTCCAGCTTCCGCTTGCAGAGTATATAATATGCACGGTGTCATTTTTTACCAAAGTAACGGGACCTTCGTTTATATGAGGCATTCCACCTCTCTGCTCCCACTCCATATCGGGGCATGAAAGCATTACTCTGTCGGAATCTATGGTGCAAGGGTCTGACATATGTGCAATGTAGATGTTCTGTGCAACATTGGTGTCTCCCTCCCATCCCGACCAGATGAAGTAGCACTCTCCCTTGTACTGAAGCACACTTCCGTCGATTGCCCACTTATCGGTCTTGTCCGTTATCTTTCCGAGCATTTCAAACTCCGCTGTAGGCTCATCTCCGAGACAGCCGAGGACGTACATTCTGTGGTGATAATTTTCTCCGTTATCAGCCGCAACGTAAATATACCATCTTCCGCCTATCTTATGTAATTCGGGAGCCCAGTACTCGCTTGAATACTCGCAATTTTCGGGAGCAGTATATACCTTTACGCCGCCCTCCGTTGTGATTTTATCCGGTGAATCAATTTTGTTCACATAAACTCCGTTGCCGCCCGAATAGCAGTAGTAATAGCTGTCTCCGTCACGGATAACCCACGGATCTGCACCGTGAGGAAACACCGGATTTTTAAAAGCTCTTTTTCCCATGCTTTTTCCTCCTTGATTTTTGTTATATTCTTACATTACCATTATCAGAGTACCCGCACCTATAAGGATACAGCCTATCAGTGATTTTTTCGTAAAGGCTTCGTGGAGTATGAGAAAAGCCAGCACAAGAGTAATAACCACGCTGAGCTTGTCTATCGGAACAACCTTTGAAGCTTCGCCTATTTGCAATGCCTTGTAGTAGCATAGCCATGAGGCACCCGTAGCAGCACCCGACAGAATCAAAAACAGCCAGCTTTTACGGCTTATGTCTGCAATACCGCTCTGTGTGCCTGTAATGAACACCATTCCCCATGCCATCACAAGAACAACGACCGTCCTTATTGCGGTAGCCAAGGTGGAGTTCACACCGTCAATGCCTATCTTCGCAAGTATCGAAGTAAGAGCGGCAAAAACGGATGACAGAATAGCGAATACGAACCACATTTATTTCACCTTCTTAAAGTTTTTTCGCACTTATTATAGCACACCCCCGAAATAAAATCCACTGTCTGCGTAATATTTTATAAATAAATTTCTATTGTAATTTTCGGTCGAATGAATTATAATAGAAAAAAAGCCGTCACACGGAGGAACGAAATGACTGAGCAGAAATATGCCGACCTCAGAATACCCGGAATCATAGCGACAAAGCAAGGCTCGCTGATACGATATTACGAATGCAGAAAAACTCACGGAGACTGGGCGGATATTGACATATGCGTTGGAAGAAGCACGGACAAAGGCGAAAGCTGGGAAACGTCTCTCGTGTTAAACAGCGGCGGAAACACACTGAACAACCCCGTTATGATACCGTTCGGTGAGCAGATAGTATTCCTGTACTGCGTGAACTACGGTAAAATCATGTGCAGCTTCAGTTGTGATGACGGCAAAACCTTTACAAAAGCAAAGCCGATACATTTTGATTGCGATTTCTTTTATAATGTTGTCGCAGTCGGACCGGGGCATGGAATTGTCTGCAAAAACAGACTTCTTGTTCCGATATGGTTCGCTTACAATCATGAGGACGCAAAAAGTCATCATCCCTCGTTCATTTCCACACTCTACTCAGATGACGGCGGCAAAAACTGGAATCTCGGAGAGATAATATTCCCGGATGTTCTGCGAGATCCAAGCGAATGCTCACTTGCTGTCACAGCCGACGATGATGTGCTTATATCAATACGTCACGAGTGTAATGCAAGAAGACGTGCTGTCGCCAAAAGTCCCGACGGAATCTCATCATGGAGAGACTTGCATTTTGAAGAAAATCTTCCCGACCCTGTTTGCATGGGAAGTATGACGCAAGGTAGCGGAATCATTTACCACACAAACTGTGCCTCCGAAACCAAAAGAGTAAACATAACTGTCAATATTTCACCCGACTGCTTCAAAACCTGCCGAAAAATACTTGTGTCCGAAAACGGCGGCTACTCCGATATAGCACTGCTTGACGGAAAGCTATGCGTGTTTTACGAAACAACGGACGAAAACGGATGCACCTCTCTCAGTTTTAAAGTGCTGAATGTATAAAAAAACATAAGCCGAAAGCTTTTTCGCCTCCGGCTTTTTTTTATATACCGCCTATATCAATAGTTACCCTTAATTCAGGAATTCGCACAATTTGTTTAAAACTATATCAACTATAGCAGAAAGTTTATGACTTAATTCAGGAATTCTCAAAAATTTTGCCAGTTTGCACCTTATATATTCAACCAGCAAACCCGAAATAAAGATTACCCCCCCCCGAAAATTACAAGTGTAACTCCGACAGGTATCGGCTGTGATACAATCCCAACAAATGCACCATTAAGATATTTATCCCAAAACACTTTATTTAATTGCCACAAATATACTCCGAATGCCAGAGGTGATGTTTTCTTTATTACTTTAATCATCGAAGAGTGTATTCTCATTCTCGAAAAAAGTACAACCATAATTATTCCACTTAACAATATTGTAGGAGACACATAAGTTATTAATCGTTGAATTCCAAAAAAAGCATGAAGACCCCAACTTAATAAAATACATAATGCCCATATTGCAATAAGTGTTACACTGTGCCACTTTTCAAACAGGTTAATTTTCTTGGCTAATACTCCAATACAATATAGCACCATAAGCCAAATTGCAGAATATCCTCCGTTTGTTTTGAAGGCAGATGAAACGCTTTCCATAAACGAGAAAACAAAAACTATTGTTATAAATGCTTTTCTTGCGTTATTTACATCAATATTAAACAGAAATTTGTTTAGTATCGGAATTGATAAAAATAATGCAAAATACGCTGTAAAATACCAATAATAATCCGAGGTAACCGGCAATAGACTTTTTAAAATAGCTCTTTTGCCCCAAGTATCATTTAATCCGATAATTGTAAGTATTAATGTAAGCACAAATGAATAAAAAAGCACTTGAAGCCACATTTCAATCAGTTTACTTATTTTTCTCGGCTTATCATTTGCCATATATCCACTGATAATAGCAAATCCATCAACGGCACAGTAAGATAAAGTTTCCAAAAGCCAAAACACTCTATATCCAACGGTACCTTGAACACTCGAACTTAGAACTCCGCCACGTCCTAACACATGAAGTACACAAACCATATACATAAGAACTAACCTTAACAAATCAATTCCGTAGTTGCGTTCTTTAGACATTAAAACTTCACTCTCCCCCTCTAATTGTCACGGAATATTATAGCATAGCCCTTAATAAAAAGCAAGCCGAAAGCTTTTTTGCCTCCGGCTTATTTTTTATTTACCCTGCTTCAAGCATATTTTGAGATTGGTTGTTACCTGATACCATGATAAAGCAGTCTTGTAGTTTGGATAGTACCGAACAAGTACAACACTTTTTTTATATTAAAATTCATTCCAAAATATTTTTAAACCAGTGTTCCTCACTCCACTCTTCTTCTTCATAAAGTCTCATGAGCGGAATAATACGAATTCCATCTTCCATACGCTGCATTACATAAGTTTCTCCGCCGTAGCATCTGGTTAAGTAATCGTTATTTTCTTCATTGAGTCCTATTGAAGTGATGCCACTGCCTTTTTCTATTATTACTCTTGTGTCAAGAGAGTTTGATTTCTTACCGTCACCGTCTCTATACCATTCTCTGATATATCCGATGATTGTATCCCCTTCTGTAATTCCGTATATACCCAGACCATATATTGCAACGCTGCCTTCATGCTCTGATATAAAACGGTAATTATCCTGTGTGCCGTCGCTGTAATAAACTGTCAATTTGCACTCAGAGGTCCTGTCTCCGTTTTCATCGAACACCCTCTCAACATAGGCATACGTACCACCGCCGAGACTTTGACCTAAAAACGGCTCCTCCATCAAAACAGCTTCTTCGCCTTTGGTGTCAACCCGATAAATACAGAAATCATAGTGGTCGTTGTAGTTCATAAATTCAAGGCAATCCTCATCTCGAGCGTACATACTCTCTGAAAGCGTCAGTGCAGGCAAGCCGGATTTTGCCCCAACCGATAAAATATTTTTTATCTCATTTCGGTCAGCCTTGATAATCACATCTTTTCCACCGTCTGCCATATAAAAATTACCGTATGTATCGCAAGTGAACATGTATGCATTCAGACCTGATTCATCAAAATTATAAGAATACCGACCGACAAATTCACCCTCAGGAGTGTATTCCACTATGCTGTCCGACATAATCAGCAGGAGAAGATTTCCATTCGGTGCAATCGCAAAATCACAAATAGCATAATTCATGTATTCATCGTGATATGAAAAATCAAGCTCATCATGCTCTTCCGCGGACAAGTAATAAGAATATGCTTCATGACTATACGGTTCGATGCTTTCTACAGAAATTTCTGTATCTGTTTCAGGTAATGGATCTATTGTAGACTCTTCTGCATTTATTTCGGTCTCAGGAGTTTCTTTGTCAGCAATAGATTCATCCTCTTCCAAATCTTTTTCCGCTGCATCATAAACAGGTACATTTTCGGAAATATTTTCGATATTAGAAGTATCTTCCGTTTTGCTCACATTTTGCTCTGCACATGATGTCAAAATGCCCGCAATCAGTAAACATAATACGATTTTTTTCATAACGCTCCTCCCAAGTTATATTTTTTATGAAAATATGTGTTCAATCGTAATTTATCTATTTCGTCAATAGGTTATACACATTATAGTTTTTAACTTTTCTGTAAACACTCAAAAAAGTGTATAAAAAGCAAGCCGAAAGCTTTTTTTGCCTCCGGCTTATTTTTTATTCACCCTGCTTCAAGCATGTTTTCGATAAAGATACCGTATCCTTTTTCGGGTTCTGAAACAAGGACATGGGTTACAGCTCCAATCAGCTTTCCGTCTTGGATAATCGGTGAGCCGCTCATCCCCTGCACTATTCCGCCTGTTTTATCGAGCAGCTCCTTATCTGTCACCCTTATTGAAAAGCTTCTTGTATCATTGCGGTGTATCTCGTCGATGTTTATTTTATATTTGTGCGGCGTATTTCCGTCAACGGTACACCAAATTGCCGCTTCTCCCGTATGAACATCCGTGGCTTCTCCTACTTCCATGAGAGGCTCGGGAATAATGTCATACGGTATCCTGCTTAGAACTCCGTACACTCCGCAAAACGTATTTTTTGTAAGCACTCCCGACTTCTCTGATGTGAAAAATCCTTTCAGTTCTCCCGGTGTTCCAGCTTTTCCTCGGCTTATTCCCGATATTTGCACGTCAACCACAATTCCCCTCTCCATTTTTAAAAGCTCTCCCGTCTCAATGTCGCATATCCCATGCCCGAGTCCCGCAAACTCTCCGGTCTCCGGTATAATGTATGTCACCGTGCCGATTCCTGCGGTCGTGTCTCTTATCCACATCCCCGTTTTCTTTTTTCCGTCGCTTGAGCTGGTTGACGGCTTCATAACGGTGCTTCTCTTTTCCTGCCCTCTCATATACGTCACCTCGATTTCACCGCTTGACTGCTCTATTATCCGCATAAGCTCACCCGATGTTCTAACCTCGCTGCCGTTTATCCCCGTGATTATATCGTTCACTCTCAGTCCTGCGTCATATGCGGGATTTTTTGCTCCGTCATCTGTCTCAACCTCCGTGAACCCGACTATCACTATCCCATCCGTAAAAAATTTTATCCCGAACGGCATTCCACCGACGTATACTTCCCCCCTTGCCGACACATTCACAGATGTTATGACTACGGTAAAGAGCAAAGTAAATGACAAAACAATCCTTTTCAGCTTTGTTGACATTTTTGTTTTCCTCGTTTTCTTTATTTCACGCTTGTTAATTAATTTGCACTTTTGTCGGCGGATTATGTGTTGCAAATTATGATAATCAAACTCAAAAAATACAAAAAAAGACCATCCCACATTTCTGTAGAATGATCTTTGGTTTTTGAAACAAGTAAAAAACAGATTTCAAAAATATCCGAGTACCGGAATGAATTAGAATTTAAATTCCAAAGAATTAGTCAGCGTAAACGCTTACCTGTCTTCTGCCGTTAGCGATCTTCTCGAACTTAACCTTACCCGCGATAAGAGCGAATAATGTATCGTCGGAACCTATACCAACGTTGTTACCGGGATGGATATGTGTGCCTCTCTGGCGAATGATGATGTTGCCTGCGAGAACTGTAGAGCCGTCAGCCTTCTTAACACCAAGTCTCTTGGACTCAGAGTCACGACCGTTCTTTGTGGAACCAACACCCTTTTTATGAGCGAAGAACTGTAAACCGATTCTGATCATTGTTATTTCCTCCATTAATTATTAATGCCGTTACTCCTCGGCGGTATCGACTTCAAGGAAATCGTAATACTCCTCAACGAGATCGTTCAGCTGATAGAAATATCCGAGAATAAGTCCCGATGCGGCAAACTGCTTTCTTTCGTCCTTCTCGAATTCGGGAAGAGCGGATTTGCACTTAACCGTAATATCAGTTGTTTCCTCGTCAATTTTATAATCGACCGAACACTCATATGCAACCTCAAGCGTGTTAAGGATGAGCATTGTCATTGCGGATATTGCCGAGCAAAGGATGTCGTCACCCTCTTCTCCGAAACCCGTATGACCGTTTTCTCTGAAGCCCCAAAACACTCCGTTGCGTTTTAAGAACGTAATTTTTGTCACTTGAATTCACCCACTACCGTTTCACGGCTGCAAATCAAAACGCGATCTTTTCGATCTGAACCTTTGTGTAAGGCTGTCTGTGACCGATCTTTTTCTTTTCGTTTTTCTTTGGCTTGTAGGTCATAACGTAGATCTTCTTGCCCTTGCCGTTCTTAACTACGTTAGCTGTAACGGATGCACCGTCAACTGTGGGTTTGCCTGTCTTGAATCCGTCGTCTGTGCTTACTGCGAGAACCTTATCGAATACGATCTTTTCTCCCTCTGCACATTCGAGCTTTTCAACGAAGATTACGTCTCCTTCGTTTACCTTGTACTGCTTTCCGCCTGTTTCGATGATTGCGAACATTCTGAAAAGCACCTCACTTTCTTTTTGTGAACTCGCTGGGCAGGTAGAACGGAAATTCCCGCTCTTTTATGACCCGACACCATGCGGCATTTAATATTGTATCACAAAACACCTCCTCAGTCAAGGAGATGTTCGGATTTTTTCAAAATAATTTTGCTGTTTTTTTATTTATTACGCTATGCGGTATTTATCGCATTTTCACAACGCTTATTTTACACTGAGTTTTGCGGCTCTCAGCGT
>CAYWFS010000012.1:0-12911 GCA_964457685.1 uncultured Ruminococcus sp.
ACTGCTCAAGGCTGCTATTAAGGGCTAATTTAGACCAATAAAGCTTTAATATAAAAAATTCGACCTTGCAGAAGAAATTCTACAGGGTCGTTTTTTTGGGTGCTTTTTATGTTGACATTCTCTTTTTTATGTGATACAATGCAGTAAGAAGCTCATTTTGATTACACGGAGTTACCGAATTTGATGCGGTAGCTCTTTTTATATGTGGGCATCATCATTAAAACAATTATAGCACATTCACAAATAAACCACAACAATCGTCAAGGAGTACAACATGATTTTTGATACCACACCGCACATCGAACAGTACAAAAATGTTCATCCGAGAGTTTACAAGGCTCTCACCGTTCTTCGTGATACCGACTTTTCCGCTCTCGAGGACGGAAGACACGAGGTAGACGGAGACGACATCTACTTTATGCTTCAGAGCTACGATACAAGAACCGAGAGCAAAGTAGCGGAGGCTCACAAGACCTACATCGACATTCAGATGATTTTAGACGGTCGTGAAAAAATTGGAATCGCTCCGCTCGAATCAATGGAACGAGAGGTTGAAGCAAACCCCGACTCCGACTTTTGGCTTTACGAAGGCGATATGCAGTACATAAAGCTCACCCCGAGTGCGTTTGTTGTTCTGTTCCCCGAGGACGCTCATGCCCCCGGTCTCGCCGTTGATGAACCCGAACACGTCCGCAAATGCGTATTCAAGGTTCGCCTGTAATATAAAAATCCCCTATGCCGAGAATCTGATATTCCCAATCGTTAGTTTTTTGGTCTAACCTTTGAGGAACGGTCAACTGCATGGGGATTTATTTTTATCCTGCTTTGCACGTTTCAAGAAGTCTTTTGGCGTAGCCGACATCGTACAGCCAGTCCTGCATATTCTCACGGGGAATAATCAGCGGCATTCTCTCACCGTTTCCGACTGCGTCTGTTGTCAGTATCACATACCGTCTTTCGTCATCAAATTCTTTCTCCAGTGCCGCCGCAAGAATAGCACCTTTTCCTCCTTTACACAGGCATTTTCTGCCGTTTTTCCACTCATAATACCCCGACATCAGAACAATCGCACGACTGTTTTCTACGAGTTGTCGGAACATCGGTTTTTGCGTCACGGTCTCGGCTCTTGCGTTTATTACAAGTTCACTTCCGTTATTACCATTTTCGGAATTAACTTCGTATTTCGGTCTCGGGAATCCCCATATGGCTTTATAAGCTCTGACTGCGGCATATGAGCCGTATATTATAGGTATTTCATCCCCCGGACGCACCTCATCGTTCAAAAAATACCGTGCCGCACTTCCCTTTTTCTCTCTTTCGATTATTTTCAGCAGCTCATCATCTTCTATCCACGCTTGATACCTTCCGCACATAATATCACCTCTCTTACATTTTTTGTCGAACTCTGTCGGAAATTTTGTTTCTGTTTCTATAGCACATCTGTTTACTTAGATTATGCCACACGACAGAGCATTTGTCAAGCGTTTTTTTACTTTTCTTGACAAACAATATCGGCAGGAGTATAATACACATGAGCATTACCGAAAACTGCTCAAAATTAAGCTAAAGGACATCTCTTAATGAAAATTATAGTATGCGGATGCGGTAAAATAGGCTCCGCAATCATAGAAAAGCTATCCGAGGAGGGGCATGACGTAATAGCGATAGACAAGGATTCCTCGGTCGTCACGGAAATCACCAACATCCACGATGCAATGGGAGTTGTGGGAAACTGTGCCGACTGCGAGACCCTATCAGATGCAGGTGTTGAAGAAGCAGAGCTGTTTATTGCCGTTACAGGCTCCGATGAGATGAATATGCTGTCGTGCTTCCTTGCAAAGAGGATGGGTGCCACCGAGACTATCGCAAGAATACGTACTCCCGAATACAACGACGATTCTCTCGACTTCATGAAGCATGAGCTTGGACTATCAATGGCGATAAACCCCGAGCTTCTTGCCGCACGAGAGCTGTTTGACGTTTTAAAGCTCCCGTCAGCCGCAAAGGTGGAGGCATTCGCCCGTCGTGCATTCGAGGTAGTTGAGATAAAGCTCCGAGAGGAGTCTCCTCTTGACGGCTATGCACTTCATGAGCTTGCGGAAAAATTCAAATCCAGAGTTCTCGTCTGTATGGTTCAGAGGGGAGACGAATTTTACATTCCCGACGGAAGCTTCGTTTTGAAATCCTGCGATAAAATAGGTATCGTGGCTTCTCACAGCGAAATCACGGGCTTTCTCACAAGAACAGGTCTTATGCAAAAGAGTGCAAGAAGAATAATGATACTCGGTGGAAGCAGAACCGCATTCTATCTTGCAAAAATGCTCGAGGGTAGCGGAAGTACGGTAAAAATAATCGAACGTGACGCTTCCGTTGCTGAAGATTTTTCCGTATCCCTCTCGGATGCAACAATAATCAAGGGAGACGGCACAGAACAGGAGCTTCTTCTCGAGGAGGGTCTTCGTTCCATGGACGCTTTTGCCGCACTCACGGGTCTCGATGAGCAGAACATACTTATTTCCATATACGCACAGACGCAAAAGGTTCCCACCGTCATTTCAAAGGTGAACAGTCCAGAACTTTCTTCCCTTGCGGAAAAGCTTGGTGTAAACTCCGTTATCTCGCCGAAAAACGTCATAGCCGATGTTCTCGTTCAGTACGCAAGAGCCCTCGAAAACTCCAAAGGCAGTAACGTCGAAACGATGTACAACCTCATGGACGGTGCTGCGGAGGCTCTCGAATTCAGCGTAAATTCTTCCTCAGCCGTAACCGAGGTTCCTCTGAAGGAATTGAAGCTGAAGCCGAGTATAATCATCGCAGGAATAATCCGTTCACGCAAGACTATTGTTCCGGGAGGTAACGATATGATTCTCCCCGGAGACAGAGTTATCGTAATCGCCGCAGGACAAAAGCTGCACGACCTGAAAGATATAGCACTTTGAGGTAGCTTATGAATCGCAAAATGATTTTTTACACAGTCGGTCAGCTGATACTTCTCGAGGGTGGACTATTGCTTTTTCCGTGCATTACAGCACTCATTTACGGTGAGCTTGTCTGTGCCGCAGCTTATGCCTCTGTTGCACTTTTCTCATCTGTCGTGGGTGGAACACTGTTTTTACTTCTCCGAAAGACCGACAGAACCATATATGCTCGTGAGGGTCTTGTCATAGTCGCACTTGCATGGGTGGTATTGTCGGCGATAGGAGCTGTTCCGTTCGTTCTTTCGGGTGATATTCCGTCATATATAGACTCGTTTTTCGAGATAGTGAGCGGATTTACCACAACGGGTGCATCTATTCTCACAAACGTCGAAGCACTCAGCCATGCATCTTTGTTTTGGCGAAGCTTTTCACATTGGATAGGCGGTATGGGAGTTATCGTACTTATGATGGCGATAATGCCAAGCGGTGACGGTCGCTCCATGCATATAATCCGTGCGGAAATGCCCGGTCCAAAGGTTGACAAAATAGTACCCAAGGTAAGAGAGAGTGCAAAAATACTGTATCTCATCTACATAGTCCTCACAGCTGCGGAAATCGTTTTTCTTCTTTGCGGAGGAATGAATCTCTTTGAAGCCCTGCTCCATTCATTCGGAACTGCCGGTACCGGTGGATTCGGAATAAAATGCGACAGCCTTTCCTCATACTCACCGTACATCAAATGGGTAATAGCGATATTCATGCTCATATTCGGTGTAAACTTCAACGTCTACTACCTGATACTCGTAAAAAGATTCTCCCAGGCACTGAAAAGCGAGGAGACACGCATATATCTTATTATTGTACTCGTCTCAACGGGTATTATCACCGCAAATATTGTCGGAACCTACGGAAGCGTATTCGCCGCACTGACGGACGCATTTTTCCAGGTATCGTCCATAATAACAACCACGGGATATTCCTCCGTTGACTTCAACCTTTGGGGTCAGCTTTCAAAGAATGTACTGTTTATCCTCATGTTCATAGGCGGATGTGCAGGCTCAACGGCAGGCGGACTAAAGGTATCGAGAGTTATCATAATGTATAAATCCGCACAGAGAGAGCTTAAACGAATACTTCATCCACGTTCCGTTTCATCCGCAAAGTTCGAGGGCAAGCCTATAGACCGTGAAGCGGAGCATGGTGTGCTTTCGTATTTTGCACTGTATTTCATCGTTTTCGCCGTGCTTCTTCTTCTGATAAGTCTTGACTGCTTCGACTTTGAAACAAATATTACCGCCGTAAGTGCTTGCTACAACAATATAGGACCCGGTTTTGCTTCTGTCGGACCCATGTCATCCTTTGCCGCATATTCCGATTTGTCAAAGCTCATTTTATCTGCGGCAATGCTTCTCGGACGACTTGAGCTTTACCCACTGCTTCTGACCTTTGCCCCCTCGACTTGGGCTAAAAAATAACCTCACGGGGTATTCAACATGAAAAACACAAAAAGGCTTACAGACACCGAAAAGAAATCATGGCTCGTTGTGCTTTACTGCATACTTTCATACACTACCGTTTACGTCGGTCGAAAAAATCTGTCCGTATGTCTTCCCGCAATGATAGAGGACGGTGTTATAACTCAGTCTCTCGGCGGTACACTCGGAACGTGCTTCCTTATATTCTATGCTTGCGGTCAGCTTACAAACGGTCGTCTCGGCGATATTCTCCATCCCCGGACTATGATAACGACGGGACTTTTTGTGGCAGGACTGATGAACATATTCATGGGACTGAACTCAAACGGTGCTTTGTTCTGCGTTATCTGGGCAATCTGCGGCTACTCCTGCTCCATGCTGTGGTCTCCGATAGTCAGAGCCGTTTCAATATGGACTACCCCCGAGATAAGTCTGTCAGCCGCCGCAAGTCTATCGACCTCAATACCGCTGGGAACGATACTTTGCTATGTAATATGTGCCGCCTGCCTCAAATTTTCCACATGGAGGGGTGCATTCATCGTATGCGGAGTTATACTTTGCGTGGTATCGGCAGTGGTTTTCATGTGCTTTGCTTCACTGAAAGAGCATACGAAGCTTCCCGAGAAAAAAGCGTCCGAAAACGGCAAAAAAACGTCTCTCACGGGAGTTATCGGAGTCGGACTTATCTTTACCGCCGCAACTATAGTATTCAACGGAATCCTTAAAGACGGTCTCGACCTTTGGATACCTACTGTGTTAAACGATCGATTCATTCCCGATGCTTCTACCGTCTCACTCATATGCTCACTTCTCCCGATAATAAACCTGACGGGTGCATATACCGCCAGATTCATCATGAGAAGATTCAAGCTTGATGAGCTTACGACCTGCTCCGTTATGTTTTCGATATCCGCCCTTTGCCTTATCGTAGTTACGGCATTCATCGCACTCACCACCTCAAAAGCCGCAGATTATTCCGTCGGTATTGCAGATATTCTTTCAGCCGTGCTTATAACCGTGCTGTTTGCTTTATCAAGTGCGGCGATGTTCGGTGCAAACACAATGCTTCTCACGTTTATCCCTCTCCACTACGGCAAGATAGGCACGGCATCTTCCGTCTCGGGAATGCTAGACTGCTTCTCATATGCGGCGGCAGCTGTTTCAAATGTCGTTGTCGGTGCTTTGTCGGACGGCATGGGATGGGTAACGATATTCGTTATGTTCGTATGCTGTGCCGCAGTCGGAGCCGGTATATCAATCCTCGGACACGGCAAAATGAAAAAGACTACCGACAGTCTTGACGCAATAAAATAAAAAAATACCGTCTCGGTACAGTTTGATTTCAATAATCAATCCATATCGAGACGGTTATTATTTTACTTTAGTGAGCCGCACCTATTATTTCGGAGAGTGATGATATTCCGTATTTTTCCATTGTTTCGGGAAGTGCGTCTATTATCTTCGGGCAGGTAAAGGGATCGGTCAGATTTGCCGCACCTACCTCAACCGCACAAGCACCCGCAAGCATCATCTGAATAACGTGTTCGGGGGTTGAAACTCCGCCGATTCCGACAACGGGTATCTTAACAGCTTCGTATACCTGATATACCATTCTGAGAGCTATGGGGAAAGCTGCTGTTCCGCAATATCCGCCCATTTTGTTTGCAAGCACGGGCTTCTTTGTTCTCATGTCGATTGTCATACCATAGAGGGTATTTATAAGAGACACACCGTCAGCACCGCCTGCTTCACAAGCCTTTGCAACCTCTGCAACCTCTGTTACGTTAGGGGTAAGCTTCATGATAAGAGGCTTCTTTGTGGTTCCTCTGAGCATTTTTACGAGGTTTTCGGAAAGAGTTGCCGATGTACCAATGCAGGAGCCGCCTTTTGTTACGTTCGGGCAGCTGATATTGACTTCGTACCAACCGATAACGTCGCTGTCCTCACAGTTTTCGAGAACCTCGATTATGTCACGGTATTCCTCGGGAGTAAAGCCGCACACGTTAGCCATCACCTTTTTATGATAGCTCTTTTTGAGTCTCGGAAGCTCGTTTTCAGCTACTGCGTGTACACCGGGGTTCTGGAGTCCGATTGAGATAAGCATACCGGAGTCGCATTCAGCTATTCTCGGAGAAGGATTACCGAATCTGGGTTCATATGTCGTACCTTTAAAAGAAAACGCACCAAGCTTATTTATATCGTAAAATTCTTCAAAGTCCTTACCGTAACCGAAAGTTCCGCTTGCCGCAATAACGGGGTTATCAAGCTCTATTCCGCAAAGTTTTGTTTTTATATCTACCATAAGCACTCCTTATTTCCACAAAATTTCGTTTTTCGTCAGCACCGGACCGTCCTTACATATTCTCTTGTAGCCTGTAACGGTCTTGCACGAACATCCCATGCACGCACCGAAACCGCATCCCATTCTTTCTTCAAAGCTGAACTCACCGTCAACTCCCTCGAGTGCGACAGAGGAATGGATAGCCTTGAGCATGGGTTCGGGTCCGCAGGTGTAGAAGTACGAGAACTTCTTTCCTTCATCTGTAAGCTTTGCAATAGCGTCGGTTACAAATCCCTTAACTCCGAGAGAACCGTCAGCCGTAGCAACGTAAACGTCACAACCGAGAGCGGCAAATTCATTTTCGTAGAATACCTCGGAAGCCTTGTTAAATCCAAGTACAACCGTAGGCTTTGCACCGTTTTCGACAAGCTTTTTCGCAAGCATATAAAGCGGAGGAACTCCTACACCGCCACCAATGAGCAGAGGTGTAGCTCCACCCTTTGTGAGGTCATAGCCATTGCCAAGTCCTGTAAGAACATCAAGCTTGCAGCCTTCTCCCATCTTCGCCATCTGCTCTGTTCCCTTACCTACCACCTTATATATGATAGTAAGAACACCGTCTATGCAGTCACAAACCGATATAGGTCTGCGAAGATAGAGTCCGTCAATCTTTATATTAACGAACTGTCCGGGGCGAATACCGTCTGTGTTTCCTCCCAGTGTCATGCGGTATACATCGTGTGTAAGAGCGTCATTTGTAAGTATGTTGAATATTTCCTGTTTCATGGCTTTCCTCCTGCTCTGACAAGCTTTTTGCTCATCTTTCTTTATCTCTCTCTTTGTAAATATTATATCATGACGTATGTGGCAAGTCAATGATTAAAAGATAGCAACTTAACGCTAAGTTACGGTAGTTTTTTGGTTATTTTAATGAGACTGTATCTCATTAGCGATTATTCCGGCAAAGCGGAAACGACAATATCGCACCTGTCCGCTACTCCGAACGCTTCAAAATACCGTTCCTCAAGAGGTATCCATTTTTCAAAGAAGGTATTTGCATAGCTTCCGTTTCGCCGAATAATCCTTTCACGCTGAATATCGGCAGGAATATCGAGCATTACGGAGAGGTCGTAGTATTCTCTGAGAGACGGGTGCATACTGTACGAGCCTTCAACAATGTTAAGCTTTTTTCTCGGGTGCAATACTCCGTCTTCAAGCTGAAATGACGAGCAATCAAAACGTCGGCTTACAACCTCATCCCCTCTCGACAGCGGAAGCAGAATTTCATCGAGGAAGCGTTCACGGTCAACATTTCCGCCGACCTCCGCATATCTCTCCGCAGTCCTCTGCTCAGGTCTGAGAAAATAGTCGTCCATGTGAAAAACATTTGCGTCATACACTCTGTCAAGAAGTCTCGCAAAGGTTGTTTTTCCGCTTGCACTTTTTCCGTCAATCGCTACGGTTACAGTATCTTTTTCACAAAGAAGCCTGTCTATCGCACGAAAAACCGCAAGAAAGGTCGCATATTCGCTTTTCATTAGTCTGTAAGCCGGAGAATATGCCGCCCTGTAAGTATCGGAGTGGTGGCACGGCGGATACCCTTTCTCTCTCATCGACGAAACAAAGGCTTCGACCTCGCCGTATTTAAGCGGGAGTGTGCCGTTTTTCGCCATCTCACCAAGCACACAAAGGCTTTTTTCCAAATCACAAATTGACGTGCATTTTTCGGCCGACATCGCAAAAAGCCTTGCAAAGGTCACGGGTGAAAGTCCGTCTCTAACATTCCCGAGATACACACGACAGTATTTTCCACCGTCGAGAAGCTCGATTTCGTTTCCGCTTGACACAGCTTCCTCGGCTTCACGGGCAATATAGTCTGCCGCCGCAGATTCATCCGCAATCAAATGCTCACATCCGCACACGCTCTGATATAGAGCCTTATACAGGTCGCAAACTTCACTAAGGGGGTATTTTTCAAACGTATTTATAATAAATTTTTCTGTAGTCATAGTTCACTCACAATACAAGCTTTGCTTTTTCTGCGGCACAAACGAGAAGCGGAACAAGAATAAGCTGTAAAATTATTCCGGGAATCGCAGTCGTAAATGCACCGCCGAGGAATAAAGCAAAGGAAAATTCGGTATGATTCAGTCCTGCCAAAATAAACTTTACTCCACCCCAAACGACACGACCGAGAAGCATTGACGGAATAAGGGAGAGGTATATGCCTTTGAGAGAACGCTTGCTGAACGCACGATAGAATATTCCGGATGCGGCTCCGTACACCGCAAGCTCAAATGCCATGGGAATAGCGGTATAAACGGGGGGCATTGAGAACAGAAGCATTCTGAGAAAAGGAGCGGCAAATCCCACAACGGCACCGTACTGCCATGAACAAAGATAGCCGCAAATAAGCACGGGCAGGTGCATCGGACAGAGCATTGAACCAATCTCGGGTATCTGTCCGGTCAAAAACGGCAGAACGAGAGCAAGGGCAAGACACAGTGCGGAATATGTAAGCTTTTTTATGAAGCGGTTTTCGATTACAGCATTTTTAGTATTCATGATTTTCTCCCGAGATGCAAAAAAATAAAAAGATACCGTTCTCTATGCATGGAAAAAACGATACCTTCATGATACCACTGATAATAAAAAGTATAGCTTAAAGTGACTTCTGCCACTGTCGCCGACTTCTGCCGACCCTTATATGATACCATAAAGCTTCATCCTTGTCAAGTGGCGGCAAATCTCGTAAAAAGTCGATATTTCTTGACATATTGCCTCTCAAGTGCTATAATATTTTAGGTAAAATAAAATTTTCGGAGGTACAATAAAATGTCCAAGGTCATTGTTGAAACAAGTGCACGTCACGTACACCTCACAGAAGAACACATCAAGATTCTTTTCGGCGAAGGTGCAACTCTCACTAAGAAGAAGGATCTTTCCCAGCCCGGTCAGTTTGCTTGCGAAGAAAGAGTTACAGTTGTAGGTCCTAAGAAGTCCATTCCCGGAGTTTCCATTCTCGGTCCCGCAAGAAACGCTACTCAGGTTGAAGTTTCTCTCACAGACGCACGCACACTCGGCGTAACAGCTCCCGTTCGTGAATCCGGCGATGTAGCAGGCTCCGCTCCTTGCAAGCTCGTTGGTCCTTGCGGTGAAGTTGAAATCAGCGAAGGTGTTATCGTTGCAAAGCGTCACATCCACTTCACTCCCGAAGAAGCTGCTGAAGCAGGCGTTGAAGATAAGCAGATCGTTTCCGTTAAGATTACATCCGCTGACAGAAGCCTTGTATTCGGTGACGTTGTTGTTCGTGTAAGTCCTAAGTTTGCTGCCGCTATGCACATCGACACAGACGAAGCTAACGCAGCTTGTGCTTTCGGCGAATGCTGGGGCGAAATCATTAAGTAATTTTTCCCTCGAAATATAAAAAGAGACCGATATATAACCTCACCTTTCGGAGACGGTTCATATGAGTCTCTTTTTTTGTTTTGTGCGTATATTTTGACCGTTTTTTCGCAAGCTATATTAAAATCTAAAGCTTTATCGGAGGAAAAATGAAACGCTTTCTCTGCTTTATTCTCTCGTTTGCAATGGCCGTTCTATTCTCCGTTTGCGTTTTCGGATGTGAGATAAGCGAATGCGAACGAGAGCTTATAGAATACGAGCTTACGGTATGCTATCCCGACATTACATTTGTCGAGCGTGTGGGAATATGTGCCGTTATACTGAATCGCATGAAAAACGAAAGCTATCCCGATACCGCTGTCGGCGTTGTGGAGTCTCTGCGTTCACAGGGTGAGTTTATCCCGATTAAATATCCACATTCAAGCAAGGCAGATAAAGCCTACAGAATGAGCCGTGATGCACTCAGACAGGCTCTCGACGGTGCAGATCCGACATTCGGTGCTATATCGTTCAGATACGAAAAGCCGCATCTCCGTGACTTCGGTGAAAAAGCGGAAATAAGCCTGAAACCGGGAGAGCTTGTACTCGGCAGTATCATTTTCTCGAAGTAAAATCAATACAAAAAAGCGAGCATTCCGAACCGCCCGTCTAACTTTCGAGGATCGGTTCAATGCCCGCTTATTTTTGTTTAGCTTTACTCCGTTTTATGGGAGACGACTTATTTTAGTCTTCTGCGTTCCAGTCGAGAACTACATCGCAGTACTTTTCGAGGAGCTGTGCAAGCTCACTTCTCTTAGCCTCGCCTGTGGGATCGATACGGGAAGATGTGCCGACCTTAACGAGGAAGTTCTTCTGGCTTGCGTACTTAACAGCTGTCTTTGCCCAATCCGCTACATCCTCAGCATCGGAAGCGTTGATAGATGTGTTAGATACCTTAGCAGGTTCGTTTTCTACGAAGATAGTGTATCTGTACATGAGAACGTACATCTGCTGGTGAGTAATCTTGTTGTTGGGACCGAATGTACCGTCACCGTAGCCGTCTACGAGACCCATCTGTGTAGCCCATTCAACGTAAGGAGCATACCATGATGTATCGGAGTTAAGCGGAACGTCGGAGTAGCTGGAGGTCTTGAATCTGGAAACGTCAACACCTGCGAGACGACCGAGAACCGTAACGAACATAGCACGGGTCATAGTAGTGTCGGGACCGAACTTTGTTGTTGTGGTACCTGTAAAGAGACCGTTTTCGTAAACGAACTGAACCGCACTGTAGTAGGAGTCGGAGGAGCTTACGTCATTGAAAGGATTCTTCCATGTGGAAACGCCCTTCTTAAAGGAAACGGTAACTGTCTGAGACTTTGTTGCTTTAAGAGTGTAGGTAGTAACACCCTTTGTAGAAGTTGTGTAGCCGTTTGAAGACACTGACTTGGAATCAAGCTTGATTGTGTCGAGAGCATAGCCGTCGTCGGGAGTGATTGTGAATTTAATATCGCTACCCTGACCTACGGTGATTTCGCTGTACTTGTCAGCTGCGGGAACAGATGTAACCTTACCGTTGTTGCCCACGCTGAGCTTGATTGTGAGAATACCAGGAACGTCCTTTTCATACTCGAATTCGAGCTTGTCGCCCTTTTGGAGTGTGATTTCAACGCCCTTGTCCTCGTATGTGAACTTAGCGTCCTTTGCGGAAGTGTTTGTAATTGTAAGAACGTAGTCCTTGTTGAGCTTTGTGATTTCAACGGTATCGGTGTAGAACTGGAGATCGTAGCCTGCGAGGTCGATGGTTACGTTGTGGCAAAGCTCAAATTCCGTTCTTGCGGAAACCTTCTGGTCTTCACCGAGAACGAGAGAAATTTCCTTGGAATCCTTAACCTTATCGAGGTCGAATTCGGACTTAACGTCTTTGTCCTGCTCCATTGTGTACTCGATAGCTTCGTCGATATCGTCGTAAACCGCAACGAGATCGTCGTCATAGTAGTAGTAAACACCGCTACCTCCTACGTCGATGGTGAATTCGTATTCTTCATCGTCTACGGTGAATCTGAGATATGCGTAGCTTTCGTCAGTCTTTTCGTCCTCAAAGAGGTCGTCCTCCTCGAGAGTGTACATATACTTTGTATTTTTGTAGGAGGTCTTATTGTTCTTGTTTGTGAGAACTTCAAGGTCAAAGTCGTTTGAATACTTGTTAAGCATATCGTAGCCGGAAACCTTGGAGGATTTGTAGGAAGATTTGCTTTCCTTGTATGTAAAGTATTCAATATCGCTGAGGGAGAACTTGTAGCCTACGGGATAGCTTTCCTCTTCCATCTCAACGTCTGTGATGGAGTAAACGGTAAGAGCTTCGGAAGCCGCCTTTATTGTAAGACCTGTGATTGTGAGGGTTGCGGAATACTGGAGTTTACCTGCTTCATCTGCGGTCTTGAGAGTAATGGTTATCGGAATAGTGATAGAAGTCTTACCAACATCACTTGCGGTGAACTTGTAAGGGGAGAATGTTACCTTTGCAACGCTACCGCTTACATCTGCACCGTTTTTGTATACATATGCACCGAGACCTGCCTCCTCAAGGGATTCACCTACTTTGTAAGTGGTCTTTGTGGGTGCGGTGTACATCGTTGCGGTGTATGTGTATGTTGTGGAGGCTTTTTTGGAGATTGTAAGTTCGTATTCGTCAGTTGACTTACCGCCGTACTTAATCTGAATCTTCTTGTCCGTTGACTTGAATGTGTAGTTGGAAGGTACAAGAGAGCCATCAACATATACATCGTAACCGTCTATAAGAGTTGATGTTGTCTTATCATTATAGGTTACACGAAGCTGATATGCAGGGAG
>CAYWFS010000012.1:13011-31212 GCA_964457685.1 uncultured Ruminococcus sp.
CTCCGCACTGACGAATATGCTCATCGGGAGTATCATCGACAGGGCGAGGAGAAGCGAAATTATACTTAAAAATTTACGTTTCATTTTATTCCTTCCTTTGTATTTTTGTTAAGTTGGTCTTTAGACGCACTTTTTCTAAGGAAAGTTCCAAAAGTTACATTTTTTATGTAACCGTTTTACCGTTCTCAGACCTCTACCTTGATAATTCTTGTTCTTACGAGGCAGTTGTCGTCTCCAAGCTCATCCTCACCCGCACAGTAAGATACAAGTGCTACGTTTTCGGAGATGAAGTACATTGCTGGGTAGCAGTAGCCTGCTTTCTTGATTCCCTCGATTATTTCGGGCTTCGAGAAGTTTACGCCGTCCTTCGATCTTGCGATAACAAACGGTGTTCTGTCGTAGCCCCATTCGATTTCCGCTGTGGGCATGGAGTGACGGGGGTTCCAAATAGCGAAGTATTCGCCTGTGTAGGGGTTCTTTCTGATGAGAAGAGGTGAGCAGGGACCTGTGAACTTAGACGGTCTGGGTGCGAACCAGTCACGACCGCCGTTGATGGATACGCTTTCGTAGTGTCTGCCGAGGTCTGTTCTGAAATAAGAGTAAAGTGTTCCCTTGCCAAGCTCGATTATACCGGGTTCCTGGAGACCTGATGTGGAATATGCGTCGGGAATGGACACAGCCTCGGAAATTCTTCTCCATGTGAAGCCGCCGTCGTAGGAGCCGTAGAACTCAGCGATAGCGTTTCCGTCAACTCCGTGTCTGCCGTAGCCCTCTGCGGAACGGTGAAGTGCCACGGGAACGATAAGAACGTCATCGGCGGTACGGAGGATTCTGTCGTTGTTGATAACGTAGTAGTCGTGGAAGTTATCGGGAGCACAACGGATCTCATCGCTCATTGTTGCAAAGCCGTCGCTGCTTCTGCGGAGTATAACCTCAGACCAAAGTCCGTGTTCCTCATGCTTAACAAGATAGAAAAGTCCTGCATCTCCGTTTGGAAGCTCGAGAAGTGACACGCTCATGTAGTTTGTTTCACCCTTTGAACGGTCGGGTTTTGCGATTACAACGGGTTCTGTAAAGGTTTCGCCCTCGTCTGAGGAATACATAACGGCAATTTCGCAGTACGCTCCGTCGTATGAGCTTGTTCCGCTGTAACGGGAGTATGCGAACATGATTCTGCCGTCCTTAAGTCTGAGGAAGGAGCCTTCACTGTTTCTGGGGTTACCTTCTGCCGGTCCGATGTCGAGTATTCTTCTGAAATTCATTTTGTTTTCCTCCAAAATTTTATTTTATGCACCGAGATATGCCTCAAGTCGTGCTATATTTTCCTTATTGCCTATAACCGTTATCGTGTCCCCTGCGATAAGCTTTGTCGTGGGGCGAATGTCGGTTGTCATTTCCTCGCCGTGTCGCAGTGCGATTATATTGAGACCGAATCTCGCTCTTATTCCCGAGTCGATTATCGTTACTCCGTCTATCACCTGCGTCATGCGTATTTCCATTATGTCTATCGAGTCGCTGAGACTGATATATTCGAGTATGTGGGGGGAGACAAGCTTTGACGCAAGTCTTATCGCCATGTCGTGTTCGGGATATACCACCTCCGCACCGAGAAGCTTTAAAACGTCTCCCTGCTCCTCACTTGTTGCCTTTGCGATAACTCGAGGAACTCCCAGCTTTATTACGTTGAGTGTGGCAAGAATGCTTACATCTATCTTTTCGCCTATGCAGATTATCGCAACGCTTGCCTCCTCCATTCCGCATTCTCTGAGGCTGTCGGCGGTAAGGGCTGTTACCACAAATGCGTTATCGGTAAATTCGAGAGCTTTGTTTATTTTTTCTCTGTCGTAATCGAGTACGAGAAGATTTTTTCCCTTTTCGGCAAGTGAGCGTGCAAGTGCCATACCGAATCTTCCGAGTCCGACCACGGCATAAAGCTCACCCGATGACTTTTTCTTGGTGTTCTTTTTCAAAGGCTCAGTCCTTTCATTAGAAATCGTGTGTCCGTCATCCTATCGGAATATATCCCTCGGGACGTGACACGGAGTCGGGCTTTTTCGCACTCCAAAGTGTAGCTATGGTAAGCGGTCCGAGACGACCTACATACATCGTAAGCATAAGCACTGTTTTTGACGGCAGTGACAGCGACGAGGTTATTCCCGTTGTAAGTCCGGCTGTGCTGAATGCGGACGACTGCTCAAAAAGTATATCTCTCAGCGGAATATCGGGTTCAAGCATCGACATAACTCCCGTCTGAACTATTATCCACATGACCGCGAGAGAAACTATGATGAACGATTTTTGCAAATCCTCATCCTTTATCTTTCGCTTAAACACACGGGCTTCTTTACCTGTAATTACAGACCAAAGTCTTTTTACGAATGCAAGAGTAGTTGTTGTTTTTACACCGCCGCCCGTAGACCCCGGAGACGCACCTATCACCATAAGCACGCACATCACAAGGATACCGGCATTGGAAAAATTGCTCATGGGGTATGTGGCAAAGCCGGCGGTTCTTGCAGTCACGCTTGCGAAAAACGCCCCGAGAAGTGTAATATTCCCACCCTCGGTGAGCTTCAGTATAACAGTGCCGCCAAGAGTAAGAATCGCCGTCATAGTAAGCACTACCTTTGAGTGGAGAGACAGCTTTCCGACCTCTCTGTGGTGCAGCATTGCCGAAAAACGTGCGAGAAGCTCACGAATCACGAAAAATCCGAGTCCGCCGAGCATTATAAGAAGGCAGGTCACTATATTGAAGTACACGTTGTTTGTATAAACTCCGACCGAATCTCCCCGTCCAAGCACATCAAAGCCGCCGTTATTGAATGCCGCAATCGCATGAAAGACGGAGTACCACACTGCTTTTGAAATCGGATAATCCCCGACAAACACGAAAAACGACAGGACTGCTCCTATCGCTTCGATTGAAAGATCCAGCAGGATAACAGACCGTATCATCTGTCCTATTCCGCTGTATGTAGGATAATTCAACGCTTCACGCACGATGGAGTTACCTCTTGTCGAGAGCTTTCCCCCGAGCAGAGTTATTATTCCGGCACTTATGGAGGTGATACCGAGTCCGCCTATTTGAAGAAGGACAGCTATCACCACCTGACCGAACATCGAGTATGCCGCTCCGGTATCCACTGTTATAAGTCCGGTAACGCATACGGCGGAAACCGCAGAGAAAAGTGCATCCGAAAATCCGACCTCTACCTTTCCGCTGTGTGCTACGGGGAGAGAAAGAAGCACGGCTCCGACTGCGATAACTGCGAGAAATCCGACCGCTATCACCTTTGCGGGAGAGAGCATATACCTTTTGCGTACATTATCCATTGACTGTTATTTTACGGAAGAATCAGTCTTCCTTGTTCTTACTTTCAAGACGTGCGGAAAACTTTTCGAGAAGCACTGTCAGAAGTATTATTATTCCGATAACTATGAGTATACAGAGCATTCCGACTCCCATATACTTCAGATTAGCTATAAAATTCCACGGTGTGAATGTCATTTATATCTCCTCCGTCACATAAAGAAATTCAGTATCAGACCGCCTGCGATAACGGAAGCTATCTGACCGGACACGTTTACTCCGATGGACTGCATAAGAAGGAAGTTCTGAGGGTCTTCCTTGAGTCCCATTTTATGTACGATTCTTCCCGACATGGGGAAAGCTGAAATACCTGCCGCACCTATCATGGGATTTATCTTCTTTTTGAGGAAGAGGTTCAAAAACTTTGCAAAGAGAACTCCGCCTGCGGTATCGAATATGAATGCGACAAGTCCGAGACCGAGGATAAGGAGAGTGTTGAACGAAAGGAATGTTTCTGCCTGCATCTGTGAAGCGATTGTTATTCCGAGGAAGAGGGTGATAAGGTTTGCAAGCACCTTCTGAGCCGTTTCGGAAAGAGAATTAAGAACGCCGCATTCACGGAGGAGGTTACCGAACATAAGGAATCCGATAAGAGATACGGAAGCGGGAGCGATAAGTCCGGCTACAATCGTAATGATTATCGGAAAAAGTATCTTTGTGAGCTTTGATACCTCTTTGCCGTTATACTCCATACGAATAAGTCTTTCCTCTTTTGTTGTGAGGAGACGTATTACCGGAGGCTGAATTATCGGCACAAGAGCCATATACGAATATGCCGCCACCATTATAGGTGCAAGGAACTGTGAGTTCAGCTTATTTGCGACAACGATTGCCGTAGGACCGTCAGCCGCACCGATTATTGCAATTGAAGCGGCATCGTTTATATCAAAGAATACGGAAGCGAGGCAAAGTGTGAAGAAAATACCGAACTGAGCCGCCGCACCGAATATCATAAGCTTAGGGTTTGTAAGCAGAGGACCGAAGTCTATCATCGCACCGATACCGATGAACAATATCAGCGGAAACAGCTCGTTTGCTATACCTGCTTCATAAAGCGTCGATAATGCACCCTCCTCAACAGTGCCATTTGAAAGCACTTGAGTTACCGCACCGGAGTTCGGCAGATTTACAAGTATTGCACCGAAGCCTATCGGAAGAAGAAGTGTAGGCTCCATGTCCTTTTTTATTGCAAGGTAGATGAGCATTCCGCCGATTATCCACATGATAATATAGCGGAAATCCATGTCGAGCAGATTTTTATAAAGAATGTCCACGATTATACCTTTCAGCTTATTTCACAAGATTGTTTATCAATATAAACGTCATCATTGTACAATAAAATATGCCTTTTGTCAAGAGAGTCACGACACATGGAAGTAAAATTTATGCGTGCTTGACAGTCAAAGAAAAAACCACCCGAATTTTTCCGTGATGCGACCTCCGAAAGGTTAGATTTTCAGTCTGACTTTTTTGGGTCGGTTCACTATTCGAGCGGTTAATTATTTCGTTTTGCTTTATTTTACAGCACGTTTATTCCGTTCTGCTTGAGGAGAGCTTCCACGGCTTCATTATTTTCCACACGGAATACAACAAATGCCTTTCCCTCCTCGTTTGTTGTGAAAGCGTAGAGATATTCAACGGCTACGTCCGCCTTATTTATAACTCCGAGGAGCTGTGCAAGACCGCCCTTTGAATCGGGTATCTGAGCACCGACTACATCTGTCACGTTTACGATTTTACCCTCATTTGAAAGAGCAAGAGCCGCCTCTCTCGGGTCGCTTACGATAAGGCGAAGTATGCCGTAGGACTGGGTATCGGCGATGCTGAATGCTCTGATGTCGATATTATTTTTTGCAAGTATCTCTGTTATTGTATAAAGAGAACCGTTCTTGTTTTCCGCAAACACGGACAGCTGTTTTACTGACATATTACTTCCTCCGTAATGTTGTATATTTTTTATTTTAATTATTGTAAAGCTTTCTTCTGTCGATTACACGAACCGCCTTACCCTCACTTCTTGTGATTGACTTCGGCTCGACTATGGAAACCTTTGCGTAGATTCCGAGTACGGACTTGAGAGCGTTTGTAACCTCTTCTTCAAGTCTGCTTATATGTGTAACCGTATCTCCGAACAGCTCGGGAGTCATTTCGACAAGTATCTCTATAGAGTCCGTAGTTCCCACTCTGTCAACGATTATCTGATAGTTTGAAGTAAGTCCGAGACGGATAAGCACGCCCTCTATCTGAGACGGGAATACGTTTACGCCCTTGATTATGAGCATATCGTCGCTTCTGCCCATCGGCTTTGTCATTTTAACAAAGGTTCTGCCGCAGGAGCATTTTTCACGGCTGAGGACTGCTATATCCTTTGTACGGTATCTGAGAAGGGGGAACGCTTCCTTGGTGATTGAAGTGAACACAAGCTCACCCTTTGAACCCTCGGGAAGAACCTCACCTGTTGCGGGGTCGATTATTTCCGCTATAAAGTGATCCTCGTTTATATGCATTCCGGTCTGTTCTTCGCATTCAAACGCAACACCGGGGCCCGACAGCTCCGTAAGTCCATATATATCGTAAGCCTTAATACCGAGTCTGCTTTCGATGTCACGTCTCATTTCTTCCGTCCATGCTTCCGCACCGAAAATACCGGACTTCAGCTTTATTTGGTCTCTGAGTCCTGCTTCCTCGATGGATTCCGCAAGGTATGCCGCATATGAGGGAGTACAGCAAAGTATAGTGGAGCCGAGGTCTGTCATGAACTGAAGCTGTCTTTCGGTATTACCCGAGGACATGGGGAGTGTCAAGCATCCCACCTTTTGAGAGCCGCCGTTAAGTCCGAAGCCGCCCGTAAACAAGCCGTAGCCGTAGCATACCTGAACAACATCCTCCTTTGTACCGCCTGCCGCCACAACAGCTCTTGCACAGCAGTCCTCCCAGAGGTCGAGGTCGTTCTGTGTATAGAATGCTATTACTCTTTTTCCCGTTGTACCCGAGGTAGAGTGTATTCTCTTGCACTCGGAAAGAGGAGCGGACATAAGACCGTAGGGGTAGGCTTCTCTGAGGTCATCCTTTGTAATAAAGGGAAGCTTCCAAAGGTCATCCTGAGACTTTATATCCCCGTATTCAACTCCCTTATCCTTCATCTTGTTGCGATAGTATTCGCAGTTATCCCAAACGTGCTTTACGGTTTTAACAAGTCTTTCGTCCTGCCATGCACGTATCTGCTCTCGGGAGGCACATTCTATATCCTTTTGGTAGTACATTGTATTTTCCGGCTTTCGTTTAAGTTTTTGTTATTTTTTAACTGTACAGTTATTATACCCTTTAGTACAGTAATATGTCAAGAGAATTTTTGTAATAATGCTTACATAACACATGAAAATTTCATAAATATTGTTTGCATTTACTCATATATCGTGATATAATGTAGAACAGAATACGTTTCAGTTGAATAATACAATATCGTTTCAAAGAGGTTTACATGAAAAAGCAGAGAATACTCGTAGTTTCGAGTGCTAATATCGACTTTGTTCAAAGAATGCACCGTATGCCGTATTCGGGTGAGACGGTATGCGAAAATGAATTTGACTATTCATATGTTCCCGGCGGAAAGGGTGCCAACAGTGCCGTTGCTTTTGCGAGAATGGGTGCGGACTGCGTTTTTCAGTGCAAGCTCGGACATGACGCAAACGCAAAAAAGCTCATTTCGTTCTATCAGCGTGAGGGTATCGACACAAGATACATAAAGGAGGACGAAAACTCCGCAACGGGTCTTGCCTCCATATTAGTTGAAGAAAACGGAAAAAACCGCATAATAGTTTATCCCGGTGCAAACAATACAATGACCGCAGATGACATAGAGGACGGCTTCACCTGTTATCCCGACGCTCTTTATCTCCAGTTCGAGATACCCGATGAGGCGGCGATAGAGGCGGCAAGACGTGCAAACGATGCGGGTGTTCCCGTATTTGTCGATGCAGGTCCCGCTCGTGTCGATTTTCCGCTCTCCCGTCTCGGCAAGGTTGAAATATTCTCCCCGAACGAAAGCGAAACAAGAATATTCACGGGAATTGCCCCCACCACGGAAGAAAACACACTCAGAGCCGCAATAAGATTATCCCAGCTTGTTGACGCAAAATACATCGTAATCAAGCTCGGCGACAGAGGTGCGTTCATCTACGACAGAAAGGAATACTATGTCATTCCCGCGGAAAAGGTCGAGACAGTTGACACCACGGCGGCAGGGGATGTTTTCACGGCTGTCATGACATATGTATATCTCAGCAACCGCAACATAGTTTCCGCTGTAAAATACGCAACCTGTGCCGCGGCATTATCCGTTACAAAGCAGGGTGCGTCCTCCTCGATTCCCACAAGAGCCGAGGTAATAGCGTATGCAAAGAGCAAGGTCGCACAGGAAAGCGGAAACGTGGAAAATGCCGATGCCGTAGTAAAGGACGAAAACGACACTCAGGCATAAAAAATTCACAGGAGAAAACAAATGATAATAGTAGGAATAGACTTCGGAGACGCACGCACGGGAATTGCCGTTTGCGACAAATACGAAATGATGGCAACGGAAGCCGGTTGTATTCGTGCGGATTCGTACAAAAAAGCTCTTGCGGCTGTCGGCGAAAAGGTAGTCGAACTCAAGGCGGAGCTTGTCGTTGTCGGAAATCCGATAAACATGGACGGCTCTCAGGGTTCGAGAAGCGAAAAGTGCAAGGCATTCGCAAGAGAGCTTAGTGAGCTTACGGGAATCCCCACGGAAATGTACGATGAAAGACTCACCACAGTATCCGCACACAAGATACTCAGCGACAACAACGTAAGAGGAAAGAAACGCAAGGACACCGTTGACACTCTTTCCGCAAGACTCATACTCGAGGACTACCTCAGACTTCGCAAAAACCGCATGACTCAGGCTTAAAGTCGGGTCTTTAAAAAAGCTAAAAATATTATTTACATAAAGGAGCATACAACAATGAAAAATGCACTTACCTGCGAAACAATGTCAAAGCTCAACGCATATTGCGAAAAGGACATTGTACGCAGAGCCCTCACATCCGTCTTCTCCAAGACAAACATGAACGATATGGCTTTCAAGACAGAGAACGCTAAGGCTAATCAGTTCATCTTCTCCGTTGACAACAAGACAATGGGTGCCGCAAACCAGATGGCAAGCGGTAGATGCTGGCTCTTTGCAGCTACAAACGTACTCCGTGAAATCGTTGCAAAGAAGATAAACGTAGAATCCTTTGAGCTTTCTCAGTCCTACCTCGCATTCTGGGACAAGTTTGAAAGAATCAACTACTACATCGAATGCGTTATCGAAACCGCAAACGAAGAAGCAAACTCCCGTGTTGTTGACCACATCGTAGGCACAGGCGTACATGACGGCGGTCAGTGGGATATGTTCGTAAACCTCGTAAACAAGTACGGTGTTGTTCCGAAGGTTGCTTACCCCGAAACATTCCAGTCCTCGAACACAGGTAACGTAAACCGTCACATAAACAACTACCTCCGTGCAAAGACTCCTTTCCTCAGAGAGTATGCACAGGCAGGAAACACCGAAAAGCTCGACGCACTCAGAGAAGAAATGCTCGAAAAGACATACTCCTTCCTCTGTGCTTGCTACACCGTTCCCCCGACAGAATTCGACTTTGAATACAAGGACAAGGACGGCAAGGTTATCGTTGAAAGAGGTCTCACACCCAAGTCCTTTACCGAAAAGTACATCGGCTCCTTCCTTGATGACTATGTATCCGTTATCAACGCTCCCACAGCAGACAAGCCGTTTGACAAGACATATACCGTTAAGTACCTCGGCAACGTAATCGGCGGTAAGCCCGTTTGCTACCTCAACCTCACAATCGAGGAAATGAAGGAAGCTGTTATCAATCAGCTCAAGGACGGCGAGCTTGTTTGGTTCGGTAGTGACTGCGGTAAGTACGGCGACGGTGCAAAGGCTGCTTGGGACCCCGAACAGTATGACGAAGCCGCTCTCACAGGTCTCGACTGCGACATTACAAAGGAAAATATGCTTTACTACCATGTAAGCCAGATGAACCACGCTATGGTTATCACAGGTGTAAACCTCGATCCCGATACAGGCAAGCCCACAAGATGGAAGATTGAAAACAGCTGGGGTACAAACGGAGCTAACGCAGGCTACCACATCGCATCCGACAAGTGGTTTGACGAATATGTATTCCAGGCTGTCGTAAACAAGAAGTACCTCGGCGAAAAGGCTGCACTTCTTGACGGCGAAGCAAAGGTTCTTGAACCCTGGGATCCGATGGGAAGCCTCGCTGACTAATAAAAGCCTATGAAAAAGTGCTACAAGGGTAATCTCCATACGCACACCAACCGTTCCGATGGTGCTTTGTCTCCCGACCTTGTCATAGAAAAATACAAGTCCGAAGGATATGATTTTCTTTCTCTGACAGACCACTGGAAGCTTTCCGAAAACGGATACAAAAACGGAATGACGCTTCTTTCCGGCTGTGAATACAATTTCGGGAACAATGTACGGGACGGAATATTCCATGTTGTCGGAGTAGGCTTTGACTCTGACCCCGAGATTCTTCACACAGATACCGTTGAGACTGCAATAGACAAGATACACCGTGTCGGAGGGGTAGCGGACATTGCACACCCGGCATGGTCGATGAACACCGTTGAGCAGCTGAAACGTGCGGAAAAAGCAGACTACACCGAGATATTCAATTCGGTATCGAATCTGCCGAGAAACTGCCGTCCGTATTCGGGTGAGGTAATCGACAAGTGTGCCGCACAGGGTCTTGTATTTAAGACTGCCGGAGTTGACGACACGCACTGGTACCGTGAAGATTTCGCATCAAGCTTCATATATCTTATGGCGGAGGAATGCTCTCCCGAGGCTGTTCTTGACGCTTTGAAGCAGGGTAATTTCTATGCCTCTCAAGGTCCGAGACTCAGCGTTTTCCGTGACGGTGACTACATTACAGTAGACTTGCCGAAGGAAGACGACATTGAAATTGTCACGTTCTTCACCGACACCGTATGGACAAGCGAACGCTCAGTAGTCGGCGAAAACCTTTCTCACATTGAGCATAGACTTGACGGAAACGAGACCTTCGTTCGAGTAGAAGTCAGAAACACGCACGGTGAGATAGGCTGGAGCCAAATAATAACGCTTAAATAACAAAAAAATCCGAGTTTTGAATCATGCTTTTGATTCTCTGCTCGGATTTTGTTATGTAGGATTTATTTCTTTGAGCCTGACTTTTGTTCCTTTGAGGATTTTGAGTCTTTATTTTCCTTAGATGACTTTGTCTCCTTAGAGTCCTTTGCGTCCTTTTCCTCGTCGTTATCCTTATCCTTGGAGTCCCACGGGAATTTCAGCTCTTTTTCGTCCTCGTCTTCGTCATTTTTGTTTTCGGGAGGAGTTACCTTAACAACAGTCATTTTATTGATTCTGTGATCCTTTATTTCGGTAACGTGAACCTCAAGGTCGGGAAGCTCCACATCAAACTCACTGCCGTCCTCGGGAACTACACCGTAGCTTGCAAAGACATATCCGCCCATTGTATCGTATTTATCATCGGGAAGCTCAAGCTCAAGCTCCTTTGCAACCTCACTGAGAGATGCAACACCGTGAATTTCCCATGTGTTTTCTGCGATAAGCTTGATTTCGGGTTCTTCCTCTGCGGTATCGTCACCGTCATGGAGGTCACCTACGATAAGCTCGAGAAGGTCGTTCATCGTAACTATACCCATCATTCCGCCGTATTCATCGAGAACTACAGCAAAATGATTTCGAGTGGTCTGCATCTGACGGAAAAGCACGTCTGCGTGTATTCCTTCGGGAACAAAGTATGCCGGACGAACTGCCTCCTTCATGATGGTTTCTCTGTCTGCACCGTGAAGTCTGAAGTAATCCTTTACGGAAAGAACGCCTATTACGTCGTCTATTGTCTCACCGCATACGGGATATATGGAGTGACGTGTTTCGTGAATTGTATTTTCCCACGTTGCATCGTCTTCCTCAGACCAGAGAATGGAGATGTCGGTTCTGTGTGTCGCAAATTCGCTTACGGTAAGGTCGTCGAACTCGAACACGTTCTGAATCATCTTCTGTTCCTGCTCGTCGATAACACCCTTTTGGCTGCTTTCGTCTACCATAAGACGTATTTCTTCCTCGCCTACTTCCTCGTCCTCCTCATTGGGGTCGATACCGATAAGGCGAAGCACTGCATTCATGGAAACCGAAAGGAACCATACGATAGGTGTAAACAGTCTCTCAACTCCGTAAAGCATGGGAGCCATACCGAGAGCCATCTGTTCACTCTTTTTCATTGCGATACGCTTAGGAACAAGCTCACCGATGATAAGAGTAACATATGAAAGGATTAAGGTGATGATAATAACGGCGATATTCTGGAGAGTATCGGGGTTAATACTTACGCCGAGTGACACAAGCCAATTTACGAGACGGGAAGCAAAGTTATCCGCCGCAAACGCACTTCCGAGAAATCCCGAAAGAGTGATGGCTATCTGAATAGTTGAAAGGAATTTTGACGGCTGTTCTATAAGCTTATGAAGCTTTTTAGCTTTTTTGTTGCCGCTTTCTTCGAGTTTTGATATTTTTGCTTCATTTACCGACAGAACCGCAATCTCGGCACAAGCGAAGACCGCGTTTAAGAATATCAGTATAAGCTGGAGAAGAAGCTGTCCCCAAACAGATTTCATAATTGATTATTTTCCTCCGATAGTATTTGCATATGCATAAAAAATTAAGATAATTGTTCCGTATCGCAGGAAAATATCAGGTCAGAAGTCTGCGAAAATGCAAAAAGGCATACCTGTACCCGATAAATGAACGCAGGAATGCCTTCTTATAACAGTGATCGCATACCTCATGACCGGGATAAAAAGCCGAGACGAAAAAAGTGCATTTTCTACCGTATGCACCGCAGGGCTTCACGTTTTTTGATTGCGAATTGAAGCCTTGTCGTTTCCCGTCTGTACAGTCTCCGCCGTCCATGATAAGCATGATCCTCCTGATAAAATTTCAATATATTGCTTCTATTATATCATGACAAAATGTTGTTGTCAAGCCGAATTTTGTCGTAATTGTCTAAAAGCCGTTTTTCAATCCGGTATATAGGCACGAACTCCCTCATAGATACGCTGTTTTTCTTCTGCGGTAAAGCGTTTCATCGGGAATGTGGCGTTACCTACTGCAAAGCCCATTATCTCAAGTATTGCTTTAAGAGCGGGGATAACAGGTTCGCCGTTCAGAGCATTTACGAAATCTGCCGCTTTTTTCTGATATACGAGAGCTTCGTTTACGTTTCCGCTTACAAATGAGTCGTAGATTCCTCTCATTGTTTTAAGCTGTACGTTGTATGTAGAGCCTATTCCACCGTCGGCACCGGCAGCAAGACCGCTTACCAGCATTTCATCAAAGCCGTTCATTATGTCGATTTCACCGTTTGTAATTGTTTTAAGCATGGTGAGCTGATAGAAGTCGGTACTTGTCCACTTTATCGAGGTTACGTTATCTATACCGAACAGTCTCTTTGCGAACTTTGCGTCCATCTTGAAGTTTGCGGCAGGGCTGTAGTATACCATCATTGGGATATGTACGCTTCCGGCAAGCTCCTTATAATAGTTATAAACGTCATCCTCTGTATAGTAGAAGAATATCGGTGCTGTTGCTGAAATAGCGTCAGCTCCTATCTCCTCGGCATGACGTGCAAGCTCTACTGCCTTCGAGAAATCGGTGGATGCAACCTGAACTATACACGGCTTTCTCTTGTTTACAGTCTTAACGGCACATTCCGCAAGCTTTTTTCTTTCTTCGATTCTGAGTGCAAGTCCCTCTCCGGTAGCTCCTCCGATATAAAAGCCGTCCGCACCGTTTGAGATATGGCTCTCTACCAGCTTCTGAAGCACCTCCGTATTAATGCTTTCGTCCGCATTCAGAGGTGTTGCGAGTGCGGGGATTATACCTTTAATTTTCATTCCTTTATCCTCCATTTTTGCTGTAATATAACCGCAGGTTCTCCTGCCTTTTCGTGGGCATAGAACACTGTAAGCATTGTTCCGTCTTTAAGTTCTGCCGTGCATGGGTATCCGAGGTCTCCAGACACTGTATCCTCGTACAAAATAAAGTCTTTTTCCCATGTTTTTCCGTTGTCCCGACTGAGCATCGCACGAATACCGAACGGCATATTGCGGTATCCGTAGGTTGAAACTATAACTCCCGAAGAATGACGGATAAGATGTGCCGGGGAGCCTCCGTTATCCGCAAGCAGCTGTACAGGCTCACTCCATGTTCTGCCGCCGTCTGTCGATACCGTTTGATATACGGTGAAAAGTCCGCTTCCGTTTTGCACTCTTATATGGCAAAGTATGCTTCCGTCATCAAGCTCGATTGCGTGAGGCTCACAGCTCAGTACCTTTTTTCCGTCCCTGTATATGTGAGGAATTGCCCCGACATATTCCATACTTCCGTCATCGTTTATTTTATACGCACGAACCTCGTCCTCGTTTTCACGGAAGGTATCGTTTGACGTAAAGGTTCGTCCTACCCAAAGAAGTGTTCCGTCACTAAGCTCTGTCGGACCATGCGGTGAGGTTATCGGACTTTTATGTATCTCACCGAATGTTATTCCGCCGTCACGACTTATTCTGAACTCCGAACCGAGATATTTTTTCTCATCCTCCGCACTGACCGTATTTAGATATGCGTCAATTACAGCGGAGGGGTTAGCTCGTCTGTTGTTCGTTGAGCGTTGGAACTCGACTGTGTTATTAAACGAAGTCACGATAACGCTGTTTTCACCGAACGAAGTGATTCCCGCGTCACGGTCGTCAAGGGGAGTATCTATTACGGGAGACGGGCAGGTGTAGCTCTCACCCTCGTCATCACTGTACGATATAACCGCCTTACCGAACGGACAAACGTGTTCGTATCTGAAGCCGGACGCAACAAGTGCAAGTCGTTTGCCATGCAGTCTTCCTATACTCGGCCATGCGAAATAGTTGAATTTGCCAAATGGAGAGTTCATTATCACTCTATGCTTTCCGATAAGCTCGATATTCATATGCATTCCTCCGCAGTCGGTCGTTAATTCACTCCTATTATATACGACAAAAGCTAAAAATGCAATAAGTTGCACAAATATTTTTCTTGTTTTGCGTGTTTTTTATGCACGAATATCTTTGGACAACAAAAAAAACGGCATGAAGCCGATAGATTTATCGTCAGCAATGCCGTTTATATTTGATTTATGAAGGATTAGCCTTCGATCTGCTTCTTAAGCTTCTTAACTTCAGACTGAACAGCCTTGTCCATCTGCTTAATAACGGAACCGAAGTTACCTGCGAGACCAACGAAGGAGCCGTTGAGAAGTCTTGCAGCTGCCTGTTCCTGCCATGCGTTGATACCGAAGTCGAAGTAAATGCTGTCGAAGCAGATGGAGATCATCTCAGCAGCTTCGGGGTCACGAGCATACTTGGACTTAACAACGGATTCTGTGTAGAGAGGAACGATGTTCTGCTGTGTATAGAATGCCATAGCTTCGAGGAGCATACCGATGTATTCTGCATTAGCAACGTCATAAGACATAGGAAGAACGGAAATTTCCGCACCGAATGCAGGAGAGTAGTAGTTTTCCTGAGCTTCATCGTACTTAGGAACGGGAACGAAGCCTACGTTGAAGTCAAGGTCACGAGTGTTTTCGAGAGATGTGGGGTTAGATACAACGAAGAGGCAACGACCGTTATCGAATGTACCGGAGGTTACGCTGGTATTGGAGTCAACACCTGTGTTTGTATCAATCCAACCCTTGCCGGAGCTGAGGTCGATGATGTGCTGGAGCTTTGTAACAGCGAGTTCGTTATCAGTGAGAGCGAATGCCGGGTAACCGTCATCACCTGCTGTAACGAGCGGAACACCGGAACCGAATATCATACGGAGGAAGTGTTCCTTAATGGAGCCTTCGATACCGAACTGGTCGGCAGCTGTTGTTTCACCGTCACCGTCGAGGTCCATAGCTGCTGCGTCTGCGAGTGTGTAGAAGTTATCGATAGTCCACTGGTTGTTATGAACGAGGTCATAGGGAGAATCGAGGTTGAGCTGTGTAATGATGTCGCCGTTGAATGCGTAACCGCCTGCACGAGAAAGAACGGACAAGCTGTAGTTACCGGAAGCAGCGTACTGAACACCGCCGATGTTGAAGATGGAGGAAGCTTCGGGGTTCCACCAGGATTCATCGAAGGAAACGTAAGGAAGCTCCTTCATGTCAGCGAGGTAGTTGAGGGCACCTGTAACTCTGAGGTCGTACATCATAACGATGCTGTATGAGGAGTCACCGGTCATAACGATTTCGGAAACCGCACCTGCGTTGGAGTCGGTTACGGGTTCTGTTGTGATAACAGCGTTGAAGCGATCCTGAAGATCCTGTCTACGGGTGTAGATAGCATCGTTGAGTGCTTCACCTGTTGTTTCTTCTGCTTCGAGGACGTTGTATGCCCAAGAGAGCCATTCCTGGCTGTGGTGCATAATCTTGAGTTCAAAGCCGTCCATGTTTGTTTCCGGAAGACCGTCTGTAAGAGGCATTGTTTCTTCTTCAACAACCTCTTCTTCACCTTCGCCGGAAGCTTCAACTACGTTGTTGTCATCCTGCTTCTTTGTTTCGGTGTTGTCGCTGCTGTCAGAGCATCCGACAAAGGTTCCGCCGAGAATGGAAAGAAGAAGAATAACTGCGGTAAGTCTCTTTTTCATATCTGAAATTCTCCTTGAAAATGTAAATAAGTTTTTTAGCATACCAAGAAGTCATTATACACTTTGTTTGTGTTTTTTTGATGAACTTTCGGTTAACTTCCGTTCACAATTAATCCGTCAAACGAATATTCGGCACTTTTGACGGAAAGCACGGTATTTCGGTGACGTTTACTAATCTATTCGCCTTTTTTTTAGGCAAAATTTATTATGCACTCGACACGTGAATTTAATTGTGATATAATATAGGTAATGATTTGAAAGGAAAATGCTCCGCAAAGTATTGATGAAATTTCAACCAATCCAAATAAAACGTCTTACTTCACTCATTTGTGCGGCGGTAATGCTGTTTACGCTGTGTGTTTCCGTGTTTGCCGAGGACGGTGATTCTTTCTCTCCTCCGGAAATACAAAACGCACAGTCCGCTTATCTTTACAACTTTGAGAACGACCGTGTGCTTCTCGAATACAATGCAACGGACAGAGTTTATCCTGCGTCCACGGTAAAAATAATGACAGCAATAGTTGCCTTCGAGCATTATGCCGACAATCTTGACGAGACGATAACGATAAAGCAGTCCATGCTTGACGAGGTAAACGGTAACAGAATCGGATTTCAGGCAGGAGAAAACGTAACGGCAAGACAAATGCTGTCGTGTATGCTTGTCAACTCCGCAAACGATGCCGCAATAATCCTTGCTCATTCGGTTGCAGGCAGTACAGAAGCGTTTGTTGAGCTTATGAACAAAAAAGCTTCCGAGCTTGGTGCATACGACACCTACTACACAAATCCGACGGGTATGCACAACGACGCAATGATAACGACCGCAAAGGATACCGCAACAATCTCGAAATACGCATACTCCATTCCCGGACTTATCGATATGACCTCCACCCCGAAATACGTCATGCCCGAAACCAACATGAGTGACTACCGAAACATATATAACCGTAATTCCCTGCTCTCAAACTACTACAGTGCAGGCTACTATTACACGGGTGCTTTGGGTCTTAATGCAGGAGGTACAACTCAGGGCGGATACTCGATTTGTGCGATAGCGGAAGACTCCGAAAGCGGACTTACCTATCTTGCGGTGGTTCTCGGTGCGGAGGAGGACGAAAAATACATCTACAGCTACATGAATGCGATCGACCTGCTTGACTGGGCATTTGAAGCCTACGACTACAGAACGGTTCTTTCAAGCGGCAAGATGATATGTGAGCTTCCCGTAAATCTTTCGTCAACACTCGACTATGTAACTCTTGTTCCGTCCGAGGATATTACGGTATATCTCCCGACCTCGATAGATCTGTCAAGCGAAATACGATATAGCTACAACACCTATGAGGAAACTCTTGACGCACCGATAGAAAGCGGTCAGGAGGCGGGAATAATCACGGTGCTTTACGGCGACACTATCCTCGGCTCATGCTCCCTAATCACGACCTCAAGCATTACGAGAAGCGAATTTCTCTACTTCCTTGCAAGGGTCAAATCCTTTACGGAGGGACGCTTCTTCAGAGGAACCGTAATTGCCGTAATAGTAATCTCGGTGGCATACGCACTTATAAATGCCGCACTTCGTGAAAAAAAGCTGAGAAGAAGCTATTCCGCATATAAACGAAGAAAATAAGTAAAAAAAGCTTCCGTCGGTCTTAATTGTCGGTGGAAGTTTTTGTTTTGCGGCAAGATTTTTTGGAAATTTTCAGTTTTTTATGGTTTTTTCACGACTATTATGTTATAATCTTATACACATTTAAAGGAACGAGCGTCAAAAAACGGATTTATGCACGCCTCGACAGACACACACAATGACCGATACGCAAAAAAACGATAAAACGGCAACGAAAGAGGTACTCGAGCTTCTCGGGATAACCCACACGACCGTAAGAGAAAACTGGATACACCGTGAGAGGCAAACTCAAAACGATGAGCTTATCTACCTCAGCCGCGGTAACCTTTTTATCTCCGTAAATGACGAGAAATATGAGCTTGTCGAGGGGACTTTTTTCTTCATACCCAAATTCAGCTCACTGTCGGGTTATAAGCCGTCCTC
>CAYWFS010000012.1:31312-42077 GCA_964457685.1 uncultured Ruminococcus sp.
GGACTTTTTTCTTCATACCCAAATTCAGCTCACTGTCGGGTTATAAGCCGTCCTCCGGTGTGTGTTCGTTCTATACTTTATCCTACGAAAGCAACATAAAAAAGCTTTCCGACTCCTCACTTCTGCCGATAAGCACGGGTAAAAGTCACGTTTATGCAGACGAGCTTGTAAAGCGTATATACGACGGTGAAGTTGACAGCGACAAAAGCAGGGTTCTTTTTTCCGCTCTGATGTACGAGATATTTGAAAACGACCCTTGCAAGGACACAAAGCCGCTCATGCAAAAGGCAGTGGACTACATAAACCAAAATCTCGGAAATCCGCTCAGCGTGGATGTTGTATGCGACTATCTGAAATACAACCGAGACTATGTGTCAAAGCAGTTTTTGTCCTGCTACGGCATAACGATGAAAAAATACATAGACAACAAGAGGGTGGCTCTTTCAAAGCAGCTTCTTCTCACGTCAAATATGTCGCTGAATCAAATAGCCGAGGCAGTAGGCTTTGAAAACGCACAGCAGTTTTATAAATTCTTTAAATATCACGAAAAGCTTTCCCCATCGGATTTCAGAGACGGTGCGGAATAAGACGGACTTTTTTACCGAACAGAGTGTATACTCTATGGCATAAAGGTCCTTTTTTATTTCAAACATAACTTTGTGGCAGAAAGGTTCTTTTTTGCTTTAAAAATAACTTTGTGGCATAAAAGTCCTTTTTTGTTGCAAAAATCGCCCATATCCTTGAATAGAGCGGAATAATCTGATATAATAACTTATGTTTACTACAACATTAAAGGAGTTACCCGATAGCATTATTCGGGAGACGACATGAAAATCACTTTAAAGGAACTAACAAAGAAATTCCCAAGCCGTGACAAAAAATCAAACAAAGAGGTCACTGCCGTAAACAATTTCGATATTGAACTTCCCGACGGAAAGCTCATCGGTCTTCTCGGTCCCTCGGGTTGCGGAAAAAGTACCGTTCTCAGCCTTATCTGCGGTCTGCAAAAGCCTACGTCAGGTAAGATATTCTTCGGTGAAGACGATGTAACCTCTCTCCCTCCGGAACACAGAGGAGTCGGTCTCGTATTCCAGAACTATGCACTGTATCCGCACCTTACGGTACTCGAAAACATCATCTTCCCTCTCCAAAATCTGAGGGGAAAGGACAAGCTCTCAAAGGAGGAGATGATAGAAAAAGCAAATAAAGTCGCCGCTCTCGTTCAGATAGACTCCCTCATGCAGAGAAAGCCGGGTGAGTTGTCGGGCGGTCAGCAGCAGAGAGTCGCAATTGCTAGAGCTCTTGTAAAAATGCCCCGTGTGCTTTTACTTGATGAGCCGCTCTCAAACCTTGATGCAAGACTACGACTCCAGACAAGAGAAGAAATACGCCGAATCCAAAAGGAAACGGGAATCACCACCGTATTCGTAACCCACGACCAGGAAGAAGCCATGAGCATATGCGACACAATGGTTGTAATGCGTGAGGGTGTTATTCAGCAGGTGGGAAAACCGCAGGATATATACGATGACCCCGCAAATCTCTTTGTCGCAAAATTCCTCGGAACTCCCCCCATAGGAGTATACAAAGGTCACTCGGAGGGCGGTCATCTCTATATCGGAAAAGACTGTGTACTTGACACCGATCTTCCCGACGGAGAAAAGCTCATCGGAATCCGTCCCGAGGGTTATATTCCCGACGCAAACGGCAGACTTCACTCAAAGCTTATCGGAATTGAGGTAATGGGTCGTGACACGGGAATAATTTCCGCAAACGACAGCCTTGAGACACCAACTGTACGCTCGATAATCAGCTCCGACACGTCAGTTGATACTTCAAGCGGAGAGATAAGCTTCTCACTCAGACCGAACAAGGTTCTTGTATTCGACAAAAATTCGGGCGAAAGGGTACGCTTCACGCTGAAATAACATCATGGAAAACAATAATAAAAAAGCCTGGCTGTATCTTCTCCCTGCGATACTGTTCCTCGGAGTTTTCATGGTATATCCCCTCGTTGACGTGTTCGTGTACTCGTTCGAGGAGGGCTACAATTCAGCCTCGCAAACCTACTACGGAGTAGGCACATACAACTACTCTTACGTTTTAAGAGACCCCTACTTCATCTCCGCACTGAAAAACACGTTTATTCTGGTTATAATCACGGTTCCGCTGTCCACACTCATAGCTCTGCTTATTTCCGCCGGACTTTCTTCGATAAAACCGCTTCGTAACCTGTTCCAGACCGTGTATTTTCTCCCCTATGTCACAAACACGCTTGCCGTCGGTCTTGTATTCATGATACTTTTCAAAAAGACTGCCTACAGTGACGGACTTGTGAATCTGCTTATAAACTTCTTCGGCGGCTCCTCCGTTGACTTCATTGACGGTCCGTACTGGGCGAAGATGTTCGTGCTTTGCTTCTACACGATATGGATTGTAATGCCGTTTAAGATACTCATTCTCACAAGTGCCCTCGCATCCGTCAAGCAGGACTACTACAATGCCGCAAGAATAGACGGAACCCCGAGATGGAGAATATTTACAAAAATAACTCTGCCGATGATTTCCCCCATGATATTCTATCTCGTAATAACGGGCTTCATCGGTGCGTTCAAGGCATACAGTGACGCAGTTGCTCTTTTCGGAACAGACTTAAACGCAGCCGGAATGAACACCATCGTCGGATATGTCTACGATATGCTCTACGGTGACAGCGGCGGCTTCCCGTCATACGCATCCTCTGCCGCAATTATACTTTTCGCAATAGTTCTTACGATAACGTGCATAAACCTCCTTGTGAGCCGCAAGCACGTCCGTTATTGAGGAGGCTCATTTATGGAAAACAAAATCGACTACGCAAAGACAGAAAAAAGAGCCGCCGCAAAAAAGACAGCACTGAACGTATTCGTCTATATCATGCTCGGCATATGGGCGATAATGGTTCTGTTTCCTTTCTACTGGATGGTGCTTACCTCTTTGAAAGGCTACGGTTCCTACAACTCCGAGTATATCCCGAAGTTCTTCACGCTATCCCCCACCCTTGAAAACTATGCACAGGCATTCTCCGCAGTTCCCCTTGCAAGATATTTCGTAAACACTATCGTCTTCACACTCGCAACGACCGCACTTATGCTTATTATAGCTATTCCTGCCGCCTTTGCGTTTGCCAGACTTAATTTCAAGGGAAAAAATCTTGTTTTCACACTGTTTCTTTCACTAATGATGATACCGAATGAGCTTGTCGTTATCACAAACTATGCAACGATAACAAACCTCGACCTCAGAAACACCTTCACCGGTCTTATTCTTCCGTCCGTCATGTCGGTATTCTATATCTACCTGCTGAAAGAAAATTTCGCACAGATTCCCGATGAGCTTTACTATGCCGCAAAGGTTGACGGAACAAGCGATTTCCGTTATCTCATGCGTGTAATGCTCCCGATATGCAAGCCGACTGTCGTTACGGTCACTATCCTTAAAATAATCGAATGCTGGAACTCCTACGTTTGGCCGCGACTCGTGACCGATGACAAAAGCTACTACCTTGTATCAAACGGTATACAGGAAATAAGAGAAAACGGCTTCGGTCGAGAAAATATTCCGGCTATGATGGCGGCAGTTGTAGTTATTTCGGTTCCGCTTATCGTGCTGTTCCTTATCTTCCGCAAAAAGATAATGGCAGGAGTTGCAAGAGGAGGTACAAAGGGATGAAAAAGCTTTCACTCACACTTGCTTTTATTCTAACCGCACTTTCGCTTACCTCATGTCACGGAAGCCGTGGAGCAAGTGAATTTGTTCTTCCCGAAAGCTTTGACGAAAGCAAAAATTATGAGATAACCTTTTGGGCAAAGAACGACACAAACAAAACTCAGACAGACATTTACGAAAAGGCTATAGAGGATTTTGAAGCTCTTTACCCCAATGTAACTGTTAATCTCCGTCTTTACACCGACTACGGCAAGATTTACAATGACGTTATCACGAACATTTCCACGGGAACAACTCCGAACGTCTGCATAACATACCCCGACCACATAGCAACCTATCTGACGGGTGACAATGTTGTTGTTCCGCTTGATGAGCTGATGACGGATGAAAAATACGGTCTCGGCGGAAGTGAAGTCAAGTTCGATTCTCCGACCGTGGATGAAGTGATACCGAAATTTCTCGACGAGGGAAAGATTGACGGCGTACAGTATGCCCTGCCCTTCATGAGATCGAGTGAAGCCTGCTATGTAAACAAAACCTACGTTGAAAAGCTCGGCTACACTCTCCCCGAAACCCTCACATGGGACTTTGTCTGGGAGGTATCGGAAGCGGCGGCACAAAAGGACGAGAACGGTATATATTACGTCAACGGTCAGAACGTCATGATACCGTTCATATATAAGTCAACCGACAACATGATGATACAGTCGCTCTATCAAAAGGGTGCGGATTACTCAAACGAAAACGGAGACATTCTTCTGTTCAACGAAACGACCGAGGAAATACTCATGGATGTTCGTACTCATGCGGAAAGCGGTGCATTCTCAACCTTTAAAATATCAAGCTATCCCGCAAACTTCCTGAATGCAGGTCAGTGCGTATTTGCGATAGACTCGACCGCCGGTGCAACTTGGATGGGTACGGACGCTCCGCTTTCCGATATAAGCGAAGAAAATCTTGTCGAATTTGAAACGGTTGTAATGACAATTCCCCAGTACGACCCCGACAATCCGCAAATGATTTCACAGGGACCGTCCGTTTGCGTATTCAACAAGCCCGATTCCGATGAAGTTCTTGCATCATGGCTCTTTACTCAGTTCCTGCTTACAAACGATGTTCAGAATGCGTATGCAAAGACCGAGGGATATATTCCCGTCACCTCAAAGGCTCAGGAGTCGGAGGAATACATCGACTATCTTTCAAGAAGCGGTGAAGACACGGCCGAACATTACTATGTCAAGCTCGATGCCTCAAAGCTTCTTCTCGACAACATTGACAACACCTTTGTCACCCCCGTTTGGAACGGCTCCGCATCTCTCAGAACTGCGGCAGGTGAGCTTATCGAAAGTGTTGTAAAATCAGTCAGACGACACGAAACCATTGACGACGAGTACATGGAGAAGCTGAAAAACAACGTAACCTCTCTCTACCGTCTCGACAGTCACTCCTCAAGTGCATGCGGAAAGGCAGAACTTGGTTCACTTCCGACCGAATCTGTCGTGCTTATCATATCTCTTTCGGCGGCATGGGTACTCATTATAGCTTACATCGTTCACGGCAAGATAAAAGAACGAAGAAAAACCGATTCTTAACCAAAAAAGTCGCATAACCCTTGACTTATTTGAAATTTGATGTATAATATTCAAGGAAGAATTTTGGCAATATTTTATTAATAAAGGAGACACTGAAATGAAAAAGTTCCTTTCCATACTTCTCGCACTTACCACTCTCTTTGCTTTCTCCGCTTGCTCTTCAAATGATACAAACGGTGACGCAAACAACGAAAACTCCGTGGTTGAAGCTGATGTAAAGGGCGAAGGTGTTATGACCTATGCCGAATACATCGCCGCTGACGTTGACACAGAAGTTACCATCGAGGCTTATGTTCAGGCAAAGCAGTCCTGGTGGGAAGACAAAGCTACCGTATACGCTCAGGACAAGGACGGCGCATACTTCCTCTACGACATGGCTTGCTCCGAAGAAGACTACGCTAAGCTCACACAGGGTACAAAGATTAAGGTAACAGGCTACAAGGGCGAATGGTCCGGTGAAGTTGAAATCATGGACGCTACATTCGTTATCGAAGAAGGTAACTATGTTGCATCCGCTCTCGACGTTACTTCCCTCCTCGGCACAGACGAACTTATCGCTCACCAGAACGAATTCGTATCCTTCAAGGGTATGACAGTTGAAGCTATCTCCGAGGACAGCGAAGAAGCATTCCTCTACAACTGGGACGGCTCCGGTCAGGAAGGCAGTGACCTTTACTTCAACGTATCCCTCAACGGAAACACATACCAGTTCACAGTTGAATCTTACCTCTGCGACGCTACAACAGAAGTTTACTCCGCAGTTAAGAACCTCAAGGTCGGCGATGTTATCGACATGGAAGGCTTCCTCTACTGGTACAACGGTGTAAACCCCCACATCACATCCGTTACTGTTGTTGACTGATTTATTCAGATAAAACAAAAAGTATCTTGTCTTTACCGGACAGGATACTTTTTTTATTTTCAGTTTTCGTGAAGGTGCTTTATGGGAAGCTTTGAGACGATAGCTACAAGTCTTTCTTTCGGGAGAAGGTAGCTTACTATAAGTGCAAGTGCAACTCCGACTGCCGTATCGAAAATTCTGTTAAGAGAGTACGGAATATACGATGTCGCAGGCTGATTAAAGAGAAGAATGCAAAGCATAACTCCACCCGGCTGAACCGCACCCGGCCAATGGAATATAAGACTCATAAGAATAAGGAGAATAACTCCGACAAATACAAGCGGTATCATCAGCGAGTGGAAGCCTCCCTCTGGATAAACACAGAGATATAAGCTGAAAAGTCCCATTCCGATAAGTCCGCCGAATATTGTTCCGAAAAGACGGTTGCCGCCGTTGAGCCATGAGTTTCCGAGGTCACTGCCGGTTCCGAAAACCACTCCGATGCAGGCAAAGGTAGGATTTCTGCCGACGATAAGATAAAGCAGTGTGCAAAGAGCGGCTGTTATTGCTGTTTTTATTCCTCGTGTACCTATGTGTACCTTTTCATGTTGTATTGCGTTGTTCATACTATTCCCTTCCTGTCACATTATCAAATATCGCAAATAAGCGTGAAAAATTAAAAGCAAACATCCACTATTATAGTCTCAAAGCCAAAAATAGTCAAGTTTTTTCTTCAAATTGCGACACCGTTTTCCGTTTTTCCATGTTATGAACAAAATCGGCGTGCTTTTCCCCTGCTTTTATTATAAGTCTGTTTCAATCAAAAAAAGGCGGTACACGGATTTCTCAGTCAGTGTATCGCCGATTTCTGTATTATTTTATAAAATTCAATTTTCTCCGACTTTTTCCATTGTCTTTTCTATGGTCTTCGGAATAAGTCTTGACATCTTCTGCATAGTTGACGCATATCCCGAAATATCACCGCCGTCTTTGCCCGCAAGTGAGCCTACATTGCTGTATACAGAACCCCAGTTGAACATATATCCGAGGTCGAATATTCTTGTTGCAAAGATAATGTCGAGCATTTCGGAGGATTCTTCGTCACGGGAGCCTTTACCCTTGAGTGCCTTTTCGTAATATGCGGGTTTAAGTGTGTCTACCGATTCCGCAGAAAGAGCTTCGATTACCACACCCGTTCTTTCAAGATTGCTGTTGGTCTTGGGAACGATTATACAGTTGGCACAATACATATGAACGAAAGAATGGTAGCTCTCCTGTGCTTCATCGTATTTCGGCATAGGAAGAATACCGAAGTCTGTTTCCATCTCACGGAAAAGAGACGCACGGTTGAGCCAACATATATTGAACAACGCTCTGTCGGACTGGAATGTAACGTCCATACACTGAGTCCAAACATCGGAGTAACCGCTTACACTTTCGGCGTACAAGGTTACGTCCCAGTCGTTCTGGAGCTTCAGCACCTTTTCGTACATCGCTATGTAATGCTCATCCATGGAGGCATCAACGGGAGTATCGCTGTCATCCTTTGTTATCATGGTGTAGCCGGAGCCGGAGATAAGTGCAAAGGTGGTAGCGTACTCACTCATTGCACCCCATACGTCATTCTTTTCGTCCATTGTGCCGTCACCGTTTGCATCCTGTGCGGCAACCCTTGCATATTCCGTAAGCTTGTCGATAGTCCATGTTCCGTTGTTTACCATTTCGTAAAGGTCGGGCAGTCCGTTTGCCTCAGCCAGCTTTTTGTTGAAGAATACGGCGGCAGTAGCGTCATCATCCATCGTAAGCATATCCCCCATTACGGAGAATACTTTACCGCCGAGAGACATCTGTGAAATGGAGTTTTGGTCGTACCATTCACGGCTGAGATCCATATACGGAACTGTGTTAAGGTCTACGAGATAGCCGTTGTTTATGAATGACGAAACAACACCCTCGGGTTTTAAAGCCGCCATGTCATAGTCATCGGAGTTTGAGAGACAGCTCTGTGAAAATTCCTTTCCCTGGTCAAAGTAGTCGCCTACCTCATATTCAAGGAATTTTACATTGAAGCGTTCGCTGACTGCCGCATTTCTTTCATAAACCGCATCGTTGATAGCTTCTCCGTTCATTTCCTCCGCCGTAAGGTCCTTTGACTGCCAGTGAGTCATACTTTGACCCTTGCCGAGCATACGGAATGTGTAGCCCTCATAGTTTGCGTCGGGCAAATTAGCTTCCGCTTTGCTTTCTTCCTCGGGTTCAGTCTCGACCTCATCCTCCGAGCTTTCCGCAACGCTTGTTTTGTCTTCCGTACTTGTCTTTGTTTCATCGTCCGTTTTTTCCGAGCAGGAGACGAAACAGCTTGCACACATCAAAGCACTGAGAATAAACGCAAGTGTTTTTTTCATTTTTTCACCTCATATAAATTTTGATTAATTTGGTTAAGAAAAAACAAGGCAGAGTAAATTCTAAAATTCAACTCTGCCCTATATTAAATTCAACATAATTCGCAAAATAAAAGCTGCTTATCATACGAACCTCTGCACATAATATGTTTTGTTACAACGATTATAGCATACTCTTTCTGCAATTTCAATAATTTAATCAATTTTATCAAGATTTTTTTGTTGATTTTTTATATTCGGATGAAAAGGCAAAAAAATAAACCCTCACACGTCTGTATGAGAGCTTACCGTTTACAAGGCGACACCCAGAATCGAACTGGGGAATAAAAGTTTTGCAGACTTCTGCCTTACCGCTTGGCTATGTCGCCGCTTGCAATATAGATTATACTACATTGCGAGGGTTTTGTCAAGAGCTTTTTTAAAATTTGTCAGAATTAATTTATTTTTCCGTATCAAAAGCTTAACTGCTGGGGTTCATCGGAGTCGTTTTCTTCCGCAGAAGCATAGGAATCGTTTTCGCTTGGCACAAATATCACGGCATCACGGAGTCTTTTCACTTCATCACAGAAAACAAACGTAAGAGACGGCTCGAATATTTCGCATATATCCGCAAGAGAACGTCCAATCGAGACCTTTTCGCTTGCCGTAACTATCACGGGATGAAGCTTTGCTATAAGCTCTGTAAGAGACTCCTCTCCGTCATGCTTCTGTCTCACGAGATTTGTTCTTTTTGTTATGCAGTCGCGACCAATAACAAGAACCTCGGGTTTCGGAGAGGCTAAGAAAGAATAAACGGAAGCGGAAAGTGTATATTTTGCACCGAAATCATATGCACGGGGAATATACGAAGTCACGCCGAACACATTACGCATTACTTCGAGAGCTTCCACAAGAGCATATCGCTCCTCGGGTTCATCGGTACACAGAACTATTTTTGTAACTCCGGCACGCACCATTTCACTGATTGCACCGATAATCGCAACCGTTTTGTCAACACCGCAGACTTTATCTCCGCACAGCAGAATAAAGCGTCTTCTTTCGGCATAACGCTTTGCATCAATGGAACGCATATTTTTCATTGGGGTAACGACTCGCAACATCATGGAAAGTCTTTCTTCGTCTACCGTGCATCTGTTACCGAAAGCGGAAGTATCCCCCGTCATCGAAAGCTGGGCTCCTTCCTTTGTAGGCAGTGTGAGACATTCATTCTCAAAATGAGTACATGAGCAAATACCGCCCACTGCTTCCCTTACTCCGAGTATACTTCCGTTTCTGCCCTTACGGATCTGTGGCATTCTCATCCCGCCTTTCGCACCTTTAATTAACGCTTTATTCATTATACCATAATCCGACAAAAAAATCCACAATAACACAAAGATTATCTCCGATATACAAAAAAAGAGACGGATTTTTCCGCCTCTTAAATTGACTTTCCAATCGTTGTTCTTTCGGGGAGATTTATTATTCTATATCCTCACCTGTATTTGCACGGAACTGGAGCTTATAGAGATCGGAATATATTCCGCCCTTTTCCATAAGCTCGTTATGCGAACCAAGCTCCGCAACATGACCGTCGGACACAACCGCTATCTCGTCCGCATTTTTTATGGTTGAAAGTCTGTGGGCAACGACAAGAGTAGTTCTCCCCTTGCAAAGGTCATCGAGGGCTTTCTGGATAAGTATCTCCGTTGTGTTGTCGAGGGCACTCGTAGCTTCATCGAGGATAAGTATCGGAGGATTTTTAAGGAACACTCTCGCTATCGACAGTCTCTGCTTCTGACCGCCCGACAGACGAACACCTCTTTCTCCTATCACGGTGTTATAGCCGTTCTCCAGTGTCATTATGTAGTCGTGGATATTCGCTCTCTTTGCCGCCTCATATACCTCCTCATCGGTTGCGTCAAGTCTTCCGTAGAGGATGTTTTCCTTTATGGAGGCATTGAAAAGGTATATATCCTGCTGAACGATACCGATGTTACGTCTGAGCGACTCCATTGTTATATTTTCGATGTTATGACCGTCTATGAGTATCCGGCCGCTTTTCAGCTTATAGAAATTCGGGATAAGATGACATATTGTAGTCTTTCCTCCACCAGAGGGTCCCACAAGTGCAAAGGTCTCGCCCTGCTTTATATCGAGTGAGAGGTGGTCTATGACGATTTTTTCCTCCTCGTTTTCGTCAGGCTCGTATGCATAGGAAATATCCTTTATTTCTATGTGAC
>CAYWFS010000013.1:0-26969 GCA_964457685.1 uncultured Ruminococcus sp.
TAGGCAAAAGAATCCCTCATACAAGAGATGTTCCCATAGAAATTCACTGGAATTTTTAATCAGAAGTTGTTCTTATACGATTGCAGCAGAACAAAAGGCTCGTGTAACCTATGACAATTTGCTCAGGCTAATTGATGATCCCGATGTGTGCGACCCGATAAAATTCCTGAGAGAACGTGAAATAGTTCACTATCAGCGTTTCGGTGACGCTATTCGAGTTGCACAAGACAACACTGATTCAAAGAACTTCTACGGCTACAACCCTGCATTCGACAAGGGATACTATAAAAACCGCAGATAATAGACTCTACAATGCACCCACATCAATCGTCGGGTGTATTGTTTTTTATCGGTCATAATTTTAACTTGATTTTGCATTGCCCATGGTGTATAATTAACTATGTCTAAAGACAATTTACGGTAAAATCGGGTGTTGTTTGAAATGCGTGACACGATAATAATTGCAAACAGAAAATCGGATATAAAATCGGATCTGCCGTTCGTTCATAAGGTGGTATCACGCTCTGATTTTAATCCGAGTGAAATCAATAACAATATAAAATACATAATATGTATTGACAAGGGTGTTAAGCTAAATGAAGATATGTTGACCTCACTGTACGAAAATGCAGACTCGGAGCATGTAACTGTCGGCATATATGAAAAGAATGACCGCTTTTCTGCTGTACGTCGGCTTTATTATTCCTTTGCCGGGGTAAGTGAGGCGGATTCTGTCGGAGCGTTACTATTTCCTGCTTGCTTTGAGAGTCTTTTGCTCAACGTCGGAAAACTTGACACGGTACGCCTCTTATCCCTTGCTCATTCGGCTAAACACGAGATCAAACGAATCGTCATGGTAGGCTCGGGCAAAAGAGAGCTGTCGTTAGGATCGATTAAATCGTATTTTTCGATATTTCTTTCGTCACGTCCACTCAAATACCTGTTTTCTTCGTTTGTGGCCTTTGTTATTGACTATGCGTTGCTAATGCTTCTTGACGATATACTTCCGATAGCTTCACTTGAAATAGGGGCTTTCCTTGCGTGGTGTGTGTCGTCTGCCGTAAATTTTCTTATAAACCGAAGCTTTGTTTTTAAATCAAACGCATCAATGAAGGCTTCACTGATAGAATACTATTCCCTGGCTGTCGCTGTATTTGCAGTCAAAACCTATGTTATTATAGAACTCCTTACCCGTCTGTTAACGGTTCCTCTTATTGTCGCAAAGCCGATTGCTGAGGTTTTGTTATTTGTTTTGAATTATTTTATACAGAAAAAATTCATATTCGGGAAACAAAAAAGACTTCCGCAAAAGTCGAATAACAATTGCGAAAATCTTTGAAAAAGTGAATTTTTTATAAATCTCAGACTAATTCTTCTTCAGCCTCGAGTTCGAGAGCTTCTGTTTCTCTTTCGGCTGTTGCACGAGCGAGTTCTTCCTCATATGCCTTGATAACTTCAGCTTCAAGCGTTCCTCTGAAATCAGCATTTATGGGATGAACTATATCACGATATGTTCCGTCGGGGTTCTTACGGCTGGGCATAACAATGAAATTTTTATCCCTTACACTGATAACCTTTATGTCGTGGAGTGCAAGCTGATCGTCAAATGTGACTGAAACTATGGCTTTCATCGGACCTTCTTCAAAAAGTTTTCTGACTTTGATATCGGTTATAACCATTGATAAATCTCCTTAGTGATTAATATTACGTTGCTGATTATCATTATATACCAATATTATGAAATTGATTCAGTGGAATAAAAAATTATTTTTTAATTAAATGTGTCTTTTTTACACTTTTTGTCTTAGAGAAAAATTAACACAGGCTATTGCACTGATTTTGACGGATAAAGTCGCTGAGTATTCTTATACATTTTATTGTTTAATTATTCACGAAAGGTATTAATATATGTCTTTACCAAACACACATCTCGGAGCAGAACATATAACCAAACTGCTCGACCATAAATGCAAGATATTTTTTGACGGAATCGGCGGAGTAAGCATGAACTCTCTTGCACACATAAGCCTGCTGAGAGGTCATAAGGTATCGGGCTACGACAGAACAAAGTCGGCGATAACCGAAAAGCTCGAGGCAATGGGAGCTGAAATCTATTACACCCCCTCCGAAGAACACGTCAAGGATTGTGATGTACTTGTGTACACGGTTGCGATATCTGAAGATAACCCCGAATATTCATACGCAAAAGCTCACAATATTCCGCTTATATCAAGAGCCGATTATCTCGGTTACATAATGAAAAGCTATGATGAATGTATCGGTGTTGCGGGAACTCACGGTAAAAGCACGACAACCGGTATGCTTGCGAGAATCTTCACTTATGCCGAAAAAAATCCCACTGTATCGGGCGGTGCTGCTCTCAAGGAAACAGGTGAAGTTGATATTATCGGCGGAAGCGAATACTTTATATTTGAAGCCTGCGAGTACATGGATTCATTCCTTGATTTTAACCCCACGACAGCTATCGTTCTTAATGTGGAAATGGATCATGTAGACTATTTTAAATCCATTGAGCAAATGAGGGAGTCATACATAAACTTCCTTACTCTTCCCTCCTGTAAAAACGCTGTTTTAAATGCAGATGACGAAAACTGCAAGATAATTGCGGAAAGTGTTTCTGCAAAAGGAGTAAATGTACTGACCTTTGCAAGATACAACAAAAATGCGGATTATTACTCCGAAAACGAGGACATGAGCAACGGGTACGCTGAATTTGATATTATGAATCACGGCGAAAAGCTCACCCATGTGAAGCTCAGTATCCCGGGAGAACACAACATATACGATGCTCTTGCCGCTTTTGTCGCATGTGCTGTAAACAAGCTCGATTACGTCAAAACAGCTGAGGGAATGCACGCATACAACGGCATATCAAGAAGAATGGAGCTAATCGGAGTTACCGAAAACGGGGCGAAGCTTTATACGGATTACGCACACCATCCCACCGAAATATCCGCAACTCTTTCTGCCGCAAAAAGCATAACCTCGGGTAAGCTTGTGGTTGTCTTCCAGTCGCACACATTCTCGAGAACTGCGGAGCTGTTTGACGGATTTGTTTCGGCTTTTGCGGATTCCGGTGTGGATAAGCTGATTCTCTGCCCGATTTATGCGGCTCGTGAAGTAAACACCTACGGAATTTCCTCCGAAAAGCTTTCCGAAGCTATTGTATCGCACGGTAAAGACAGTGTTACTGTGTCTTCATTTGAAGAAGCCGCCAAACTTGCAAACCGATATGTAGGCAAGAACGACCTTATAATCGTAATGGGTGCGGGCGAAGTTATAAAAACAACGGAATATTTTAATATTAACAGATAAATAAAAACGGCTTATGCTGACGAAATAAATCATTCACTTTCGGTGAAAATCTATTTTACAGCATAGCCGTTTTTTCAGTTTGGTGCTAATCGGTAAATGCGATATAGCCTTTTACTTCAAGTGTCTTTGCAAATTTCCAAAAGGCTTTCTCGGCATTTTCTTCTGTGGTATTATATTCCTTTGCCGCTGTCTCGATTATTTCGCCTATCTCCTCACCTTGTTCAAGATGATTCCAGAAATATGCTCCCGGTTTTGTTATTCCCTCAATGTAGGGAACAAAGCCCCGTGCATCTCCTGCGGCTATAAGAAACAGTTCGCCGCATATTGTATTTAATATTACGTCAGATCTTAATGTGTATTTCATATGCCCTCCGACATTGTCTCGCATGAAAGTGTATCTCGGCACAGCATTGCAGATTCAATATCGCCACGATTTTCCAGCTTGAATATAGGAACACTTGTGGCAAGCCTTTCGGTGAATCCGCATACCTTGTCTACATCATATGCGTTATTTCTGCCAAACAAAAACTGTATGAACAGCTTCCCTGCGACCTCCCGTGGTGAAAGCTGTTTTATTTTGTTTTCTTTACTTTGTTCGAGAAGTATAACTCCTCCGAGTTTTCCCGATATTTTTTGATAAAGTCGTTCCTTCCCTGCCCATGGAGACGAATGTACGATTATACCGTCATCCGTAAACTCTAAAAACGGTTTGTCTCCGTTGATTATCTCAACTTCATCTCCGCACAGTCGTTTCCACTGAACATACTGTGTGGTTTTTCCGACTCCGCTAAGAGCTGTAATTATCCATGCTCTTTGTTTCCACATAAATGCAACACCGTGAAATCCAACGCATGAATATTTAAGAAGTGAATCCGAAAGCTTGCCGTACAGCAGAGCAAATTCTATATCCGAATCTTCGCTGTTCGGAGCAAATACACCGTCAAAAATTCGTGCATTTTGAATTTCATCCTCCGTTACCCCTACACGGATAAACGGCTCGTCATTGCAAGTAAAATCTCCGAGAAACCTTGCGGTATCATTATGCAGAAGCTCGGTCTCTATCGGAATACCCGCAATTTTAATTACTGTTTTCATATTCGATACCGTAAAAACAAAAAGTGGAGAAGTTTTACCGCCACCCCTCCGCTTATTTTTCAGCCTATTATCTTTCCTGAGCCGTCTATATACACGCTTGTACCGTTTGGCAATATTACGGCTCTCAGCTCATCATCCAAAGACTGGACAACGACCTCGTTTGATGGGTATATAATATTACCTTGAGTTGAAATTCCGTATTGAGCTTCAATTATATCGTTAAGCTCGGCATTCATCAGTTCATCCATTTACGCTCTCCTTTGTAATACGGTTCGTTTGTGAAGCTTTTTTCTTCTCCGTATATAGTACTTCCGTCGTATGTCTTATAATACGGAGTTACGGTTATACTTTCTTCATCGGTATCTGGAAATTCTATGGCATATAACTTGGAATCACTGGATATTCCACGTCCGAATATAAGTCTCGGCGAATAAAATCCCAAACCAGACAGATATACGTCTACCGCATACTCGATACCACCTATAACAAATCCTGTTTCCGCATAGCTATCACCGTCTATTGCAGTCACGATGTAGTATTTGCCGAAAATATACGGTGCTACGCATTCCGCCGACAAATAATCATCGCTTATATATTTTGCGTATACGGTTATATCTTCATATACGGCAGTTAAATCTGCGATATTTCTATATCCGTCATCCGTATACCAGCCTGCAAAGTAACAGCCGTCCTTTCCGATATACTGTATTTTATCGGAAATATTACCGCCGTTAAGTGTAAGCTCGTATACATCGGTGTCGCATACGGTAACAGTTATCGTGTCATCTGTCGTCTCGTTCTCATAGTCAAGCGTAATGTCTTCTTTAGCCGCTTCATCTTCGATATTCTCGATATTGTCCGCATATTCAGACGCTGTATTGCTCTTTTCCTCAAGCTCGACATCGTCATAATCGAGAGCGGCACATTCCACAAACATAAGGCTTGATTCCGAGGGAGCTGCTATGGGAGACACCTGAGAACCGGTCGTATTTGCGGTAACATTAAGATATTTTGTGCCGTAGCCTGCGTGAGAGCAAGTTTTTTCGGTAGTTCCCGTAACCTCAATTCCGTCAAGTGTTATCAAGTACGGAATGAACGTAAACGGTGAATCGACAAATTCGCTTGCCGTCATTTTAAGCTGTGCAAGATATCCTGTGTCCCCCTCGTTTGCTTCGGTTTTATCCGTCGCAAAGTTTCCGTTGTCGGAATAGAGTTGTTCACGGAAAACAAGACCGTCAGAGGTGCTGTTATATACGTTAATGTAGCCGTATACTACAGAATTCATGCCCGATACGCCCTCTGAACCTTGCTCGTCACTACCCGAGGGAATACTTATACCATCCCTTATAAATCCGACTTCGCTGTACTCGGTTCTGTCTATGGTTGTCATAAGGAACACTTTGTATACATAAAGCTCTCCCTTATGCTCCTCATCGGTAGAATGCTGTGACACAACATAAAGTTTCGGAACAAGATATTTTTCGTTAACCTCCCAAATGTAGTATGTTTCACCTGCTGTCGGTGTGAACTCGGTTGCGTTTTCTGTTCCAAAGTCATGTATATCATCAGCTTCGCATTCCAAATTATCGAATGTACCGCCGTAGAGATAACCCACGCTGACCTTTGAAGTTATATCGAAATTATATTCGAGATCTGTCTCTACGGGTTCGGAAGCCGAGACAACTCCGTTACCGTCATGCTTAACATGAACGATGTTGAAATACGGCTTGTAGTAAAATACAGCTACATTTTTCACGGGTGTTGTCGTTTCCTCGATGTCGGTTACAATTGTGAGATTCTCCGCTGAGGTGAGCTTGTAGCCGTCTATAGCCTTAGCGTTGCAATGTACACTTGCTCCGTATCTTTCTTCACCGATAACAGACTCTGAAATTTTTTCTCCGCTCAATGAATCCACAAATTTAAATTCATACGGATACTCATTTCTGTCGTAGTAAAGGTTAAACACAAGGCCGCTTGTTGTAAGTGTTCCGCTGTAATTGCCGGCTGAGGAATTAAAGGAAAATCCACTGTAATTCTTTTGCTCAGCCGTATACTCCTGCCCTATCATACCCTTGAACGAGCTGTATTCCGCAAGAGTATAATCGTTTCCGCTTATATTTTGCTTGTAGTGATTGATTGTTATATAAGCACGTTCTGTGTCTGCGGTGTAGTAGAATATGATAATGTTTTCGTCTTCGGCAGAAAGTACAAGTCTCTTTTGCGGCACATCCGGAACATATCCCTCTATCGGCTCAAAATATTCTGTAATCACGTTGTAGGAGGTTTCTGTATTCTTTTCCGTGTGCAGAACTCTTTCCGTACCTGCTTCAAGATATTTTACCGTATACGGCACCTTTTCACGAGGAACATAAACAAAGGTAAAGGTATTGTCTCCCTCGACATCCATGGTTATAGAATGACTTGCTGTTTTCGGGAAATAACCTGTTCCGTATTCATCATAAAGACTGTCACCGAACTTTGCTTCAAAGGTTTTTGTTGTTCCTGCCAAAGCACTTCCTGTATAGTCTGCGGCAATTTTCTCTCCCGTGCTGTCGAGAACATAGTAAAGCGTATAGACAACGGGAGCTTTTGCACTCCATTTTGCGTAAAGGTCGAGATCCTTGGTTATCGCTATAGAGAAGTCAAACGCTTTTTCAACTCCGTTCTCTGAGTAAAACCAACCGACAAAGATATAACTTGTTCCGCTTCTTATAGGGTCATCGGGTGCGTCTACGGTTGACATATGCTCAACATTTTCCCATGTGTCGATAGGTTCTCCGTTAAGCTCTCCGATTGTCAAAAAGGTTCTGACCGTATGTGTTTTAGGTGTCCAGTTCGCATATACGACAAGTGAATTTGATGGCATTGTCATAGTATCGAAATCAACAGGGTCTGTGCATCCGACATCAAGATACCATCCGCCGAATTCATAGAGGTCAGCTTCGTAATTCGAGGGATACGGCGGTACATAAGCCTTATCAACGGAGTAAGAAAGTGTGTATCCGAACGGAATATCACTGCTTTTTACGTCCGTATTACCACTTCTGAAGGTAAGAGTATACTTATGTCTTGTGTAATAGAATTCAGAGCCGTTATATTTTTCCCCTATGCCTGTACTAATATCGGATTTAAAATCAAAGCCCTCGATATCATAGCTGTCTTCTTTGGTTACATTAAGTGAACCATTTGACTTTACGGTATCGGTGTGGTCAAGGTAGTATGTTATACCTCCAACCGTTGTTCCGCTTCCGTTCGGCAGAGCTTCAAGATAATAGCTTGCGGAGTAGGAATTGCGTCCTGTACTTGAATAATAGAATTTTGCACCTCCAAGCGGCATTGTATCTATATTTGCCTGATAAACATCGGAGGTTCTGGGACTGTTGTAGGATTCCTCGGTTTCCCACATATTACTTTCGTTGTGAGACGGCCACTGAGACGAAATATTTGCTTCGTATTTTGCCTCGATTCTGTAATCGGTATATTCCGTACCGTTATTCGAATAGAAATTTATCGTATATTCGTTTCTCTTGTAGTATACGTTTACGACTGTTGAGCCGTCTCCCTTTACCTCCACATTTGTATCAGCCGAGTAGAAAGTGAAGCCCTCGTAGCTTTTGTCGTTTGTTCCGCTTACGCTGGTACCTACATTGCCTGTCTTTGTTACGGATTCCTTATAGCTGTAGTTATCATCGTTTGCGTTTTCAATCCAATACTGAACAAGGTAGCTTGCCGTTCCCTCAGTCCAAATTGCAACGTGCTTTTCATTTTGAGAGGGCATAGTCTGTGGAATAGCAGGTTCCCATCCACCGAACACATACCCCGGCTTTATAGGTGCTGTTACCGAAATTTCGGCTCCGTATTGTGCATATACGGGTTCAGAACCGTAACCTCCGTTTAAATCAAGGCTTAACAGATAATAATTTCTGTCATAATATATGTCTATTTCCGTACTTCCGTCTGCCGCAATTTCTACAGAAGAATCGTAATACAGTGCGGTAAATCCATCGTATGTATTCTCAAGCGATGTGCCGACCGACGACTCTGTGTAGCCTGTTTTGGTATCGGTTTCCGTTAATGTATATGTGTCATCATTTACGTTTTGCAGATAATGATTGACTCTGAATATAACCTGTGCAGGCGAATAGGTTACATATATCGTTTCATCTTCTTCCACGGAATCAATGTTTATCTCAACTGTGCTTTTATCGGGCGAATATCCGATAACGCTTGGACTGACTACCGTATCTTTGAATGAAGAATACCTTGATACTGTTGCTGTGTACGGCGGTGCTGCCTGTTTTCCGTCCTCAAAAACATATTCAATGATAATTGACCTGTTTTCTCCCGCAAAAACGCAGGTTGCAAGAGGAATCAGTGTCATTACCACTGCCAAAAAATACGCTGCTACTCGTTTCATTCTTGTCATTTTTTATCCTCCTTAACAAATCGGTTAAATGTGTTTGGCGTTATACGACTTTTATCTTTTGTTTACCACCTTCTTCTCGATTTATCATCTTTTACCTAATTATACAATAAATGGAAAATGTTTTCAATAGGAATTCAGAAAAAGGCTCAAAGAAAATATCGACAGAACTCGACAATTTGTGCAACATGGCACCGAATGATTGATTTATTAACAGGTTTGACATTGGGAACAGACCCTCACATTTCGCATAAACGGAAATACACGGCATATTATTTACAAAAGAAAAATATCGAAAGGAACTCTTATGAAAAAATTATATTATTCGGTCGCCGTCATCGGAAGTGCTTTGTTTCTTTCAAGCGGGGTTAATGCTTACAGCGGAGGAATGCTCTCACCTGCAATGAAGATAATAGCCGAAGACTATGAAATGGTTTGTTCTTCGGTAGTAAACGGAGACATAACAATATCAAAGGAAGATTTCACTCGAGCTGTCGGCGGTGATATAGACTATATTACAGTAACCGCACTTCCCTCCTCCGCTGACGGTATCCTGTATTACGGAAACGCCCCCGTTGTTACAAATCAAATAATAAGTGCGTCTTCACTAAACCGGCTTAAATTTATAGCAAACGGAAATGCGGATGAAGCTTCATTCAGATTCAAAACGGTTGGTGAATACAGCTTTTCCTGCAAGCTATGCTACACGGATTCCGTAAATCTTTCGCCTGTAACTGTTCAGTCAGACAAGGCTGTTGCGGTATGGACACAATGCGATGTATCAACCTACGGCAAACTCAGCGGCAGTGATCCCGACGGAGATGATATTAAATTTGAAATCGTTTCATATCCCGAAAAAGGAATACTTCGACTGACGGACAGCACCCTCGGAAATTACATCTATACGCCCTGTGACGGCATGACGGGAAAGGATAGCTTCATCTATACAGTAAGGGATTCATACGGCAATTATTCCGCAGAAACAGAGGTTGAGGTTACGATAGACAAAAGAGAATGCGAGCTTGTTTTCGCCGACATGGAGGAGCATTGGGCTTATAATGCGGCTCTCGTTATGGCATCCGAGGAGGCAATGGAAATTCGCTCAAGCGGCGGTAAGCTGTACTTTGATCCCGATGAGACTGTCACACGTGAGGAATTCGTTGTAACCGTTATGAAGTCTTTGGGAAATGGAAATGTTATCCATCGAGACACATGCTTTGCCGACAATGAAGACATATCTGTAGATGCAAGAGGATATATCGCAAGAGCGGCAGAGCTTGGAATAGTCAAAGGCTCCGATGAAGACGGTGTATGCAATTTTAATCCAAAGGACGCAATAACAAGAGCTGAGGCGGCGGTTGTACTTAACTCTATAATAGGTGCGGAGGAACCGGATGTGCTTCCCGTATTCTCTGACGGAAATTCCGTTCCCGCATGGGCAAAAGGAGCAATATACGCACTCTCGGACGTAGGTATATTCAAGGGAAGCGGTGACGGCACTATTTCTCCGAATGATGTTTTGAGTCGTGGAGAGACCGCACAGATTCTCATGACAATAAAACAATTATATGAATAATCGAAAGTCAAGCAAGGAATAATACTAACGTCCCCGCAAAACAAACACAAACAAGGAGAAAAATATGGATAACAATCAGATGAGAAACGAAAACAAGAACAAGCTGAACAACAAACAGCAGAATCAGAACAAGAACGAAAACAAAAAGGAAAACAAGGCCGAAAACAAAAACGAGAACAAGAAAAGAAAGCAGACAGAGGAATAATTCCCTTTAAATACGAATAAACACAGCAAAGCCACAGCAGATTAAGTCTGACTCGGGCTTTGTTTTTTTGTACCGCATTTTGTATTTATACGTCTTTAATTGCGTTATATCTCTTGATTTTATGTTAATTGTATATTATAATATAACAACAAATAATTTTATCATGAGGATGAAATATGGACAAGAAAAACATACATATAATCTCTCACACCCACTGGGACAGAGAGTGGTATATGCCTTTTGAGGCTCATCGCTATAAGCTGGTAGAGTTTTTTGACAGACTTTTCGATACTCTCGACAACGATCCGTCATTTAAGAGCTTCCACCTTGACGGTCAGGCTATCGTAATTGAAGACTACCTTGAAATTCGCCCCGAAATGCGTGAAAAGCTTGAAAAATATATAGCAGACGGAAGAATCGTCATTGGTCCCTGGTACATTTTACAGGACGAATACCTTGTTGACGGCGAATCCAATGTGCGTAACATGATTGTCGGCAGAAAAGTATCATCAAAGTACGGTCAGTATTCAAATACCGGCTACTTCCCCGATGCATTCGGTAACATAGGTCAGGCTCCGCAGATACTCAGAGGCTTCGGAATAGACACGGTTGCGTTCGGAAGAGGCACATCCTACAGAAAGGGTGACCGCCTCGATACCGGTGAAGAAAACTACGGCAAGCACGTCTCCGAGGTTATTTGGCGTTCTCCCGACGGTTCCGAGGTTATAGGTACCGCATTCTTACACTGGTACAGCAATGCAATGGAGATTCCCTCCGATACAGATGCTGCTGTTCAGCGTATAAGTGCAATGCGTGATGCGGTTGCTTCTACCTCTGTTTGCGATGACCTGCTGTTCCTTAACGGATGCGACCATCAGCCTGTACAAAAGGATATCGGTCAGATTGCGGAACGTGTAAACGAAGTAATGCCCGACAATATTATTCACAGCAACTACCACGATTACTTTGAGGCCATCCGTCCGAGCAAGGATAAGTTCGGTATTTTCGTGGGTGAGCTTGACGGCGAGTACGGTGACGGTTGGAATACTCTTGCAAACACCGCTTCGGCGAGAGTTTATTTAAAGCAGCTCAACACAAGATGTGAAAGTCTCCTTGAAAAGACCTTTGAACCTCTCAATGTGTATTCCTCTCTCTTTGCAGGCGATGAAGTACGCAGAGACTATTCCCTTTTCCTTTGGAAGACACTTCTTCAGAACCATCCTCACGACTCTATATGCGGCTGCTCCGTTGACGACGTTCACTCCGAAATGGTTACAAGATTCAAAAAAGTTCTTGCAGGTGCAAAGGCTGTTTCTGCGGACGAGCTTGAAAAGTTCATGAGCGTTCTCGATACTTCTTCCGTTGGCTCAGACAAGGTAATAACCGTGTTTAACCCGAACGGCTTCGTTTCAAACGAAATTGTTACGGTAACTGTTGATTTCCCTGCCGACTCCGATATATCTGCCGAAATGCTTTCCGTATATGACGGCGAAAACGCACTTCCTATAGATGTATGCGACCTTGGGGTTGTGTTCGACTACATTCTTCCCAAAGACAGATTCCGTGTACCGTTCAACGTAAGACGCTTTACCGTTACATTTAATGCAAAAAATGTTCCGGCGATAGGTTACAAGTCTTATGCGGTTAAAACGGATGCTGCAAAAGCAGATACTGAGCTTGTGCTTTACAAACGCGGAATGGCAAACAAGAGACTGCGTGTCAAGTTCCAAAACGACGGCTCACTTATTGTTACCGACAAAAAGACAGGCAAAGAGATAACTACCGGAATTATGTCGGACACAGGCGATATAGGTGACGAATATATCTACCGCCAGTCAAGAGACAAGGTTACAGTTACAACCGAGGGTACAAGAGCAAAGACAGAGCTTGTTTCTTCATCAAACGCAGCCGTAACATTCAAGGTCACTCACATCATGACTATTCCCTCAGGTGTGGACAGAAAAACCGGAAACCGCACGGGAAGCTGTGAGATGAAGGTTGAAAATTACTTCACTCTCCGCAGCGGTTCCGACAGACTTGACGTAAAAACCGTTATTCACAACAATGCGGAAAACCACCGTCTTGTAATGCTCACTCTCAACGATATTAAGACAGATCTCGTATTGGCTGAGGGTCAGTTTGACATAGTTGAAAGACCTATTACACCGTGGGAAGGCTGGAGAAATCCGACAAAGCCCGGAAAGATGACCACATTCTTCGGACTTGAGGATGAAGACAGAGGTGTTCTTATCGCCGGACGTGGACTTTGCGAATACGAAGTTCTCCACGATGGCACAAACACAATGTCTCTCACGCTTCACAGAGGTGTTGATCAGCTCGGAGACTGGGGATACTTCCCGACTCCCGAGGCACAGTGCAAAGGCGTGCTGACCGTTGAATATTCCGTTATTCCCTATGCAAACAAAAAATCCGACAGAGAAAGAGCTGTTAATTCCGCTTATTCCTTTGCTTCATATGAGCCTGTCGCAATCTGCACACAAGCTCATGCAGGCGAAAGAGCGGCAAGCGGTAGTCTCTTAGGTATATCGGGAAGCGGATTTGTCGTAAGTACTGTTAAGATGGGTGAGGAGAGTGACTCCGTGATACTCAGAGTGTTCAACCCGAACAAGTATGATGCAAAAATGAAGCTCGATATTCGTGAAAACTTCAATGCAATCTACAACGTAAACCTTGCCGAGGAAAGACAGTCCAAGGTTATTTCCAGAAACGGACTTGCAAATATAACTATTCCCTCAAAGAAAATAGCTACATTTGAGCTTGTTCCGAATAAAAAGTAAATACAAAAAAACAGTCCCTCCGTTCATTTGAAGCAGAGAGACTGTTTTCAGTTTGTGAGTAGAACAAATGTGAGCTGTATCATCTGTTCCATCCATATTATACCACTTTTGACATTTTCAGTCAATTGTTTGATTTGATGAAATATAAACTCCGGATATGGTTATAAATACCATATTTGCAATAAAATTGCAATTTTAGTTATCAAAGGAAATTTGTGTGTTGTCAAGAGGCTCATTTCCGATTTCGATAACGCAATTTTCCCATTCGCTTTCGGAATAGTGGAGATAGATTTTTTCAAGAGATGTGCATTCTGTAAAAGCGTACTCTCCTATTGACGTAACAGGGGATTTGATTGTGAGTTTTTTTAGATTTGAGCAATAGCTGAACAGATAGCTTTCGATTTTTGTAATTCCCGTACCCAAAACAACGCTTTCAAGTGCCGTACAGTTGTTGAATGCTCTGAGTCCGAGAGATTCTACTGTATCGGGGATTTCGATCGATGTAAGTGAGGTACAGTTTATAAAGGCTCTGTCGCTTATTGTTTCTACGTTTTTGCCGAAGTTTACGGTTGTAAGCAGCTTACAGTTATAGAATATCTGCTCTCCGAGAACTTCAACACAGTCCGAAATCGTTACTTTGACAAGCTCGTTGCAATTGAGGAAGAAATTTCTGTCAAGCTCACGAACAACTACCCCGTCAACAACATCGGGAACTATAAAATCCTCCCATGTGCCTGTATACTTGTCTTTTTTGAACGAAAGAATACCGCTCTCGTCTATGGAATACCACGGCTCTTTGGTAGATGTGGTCATGTAAACAGCGTCAAAACCTGTCAGATACTGTGCTTTGCGGTAATTTGCGTCCGTAAGTCGGCTGCTTGAATCACGGAACGAACCAAGCTCTGAGAACGTGCTTATCGCTGTGTCAAAATCTCCGCTTTCAAGAGCTTTTTCAGCGGAAGAATATTTTGCGGACGGTATTATGAGCTTGAATGTTGCTACGATGGCGACAATCACAAAGACAAATGACGCAAGTATTATAATCGCCTTTGCTTTGTCGGATATTCCCTGCCGTCTTTCCCTTATCTCACACTTGATTTGTTTTTCGCTTTTTTGGTCATCAATCTGCTTATGTACGGAAAGATATTCTTCACTCAGATGTTCCTTCAGCCAATCACGGGACACATGACAAGCCCCGCATTTTTCGCTTTGACTCAGGTTTATTTGACCGCAGGTACATCTCCAATAACCGTCATGCTCATCGGGCTTGTATCTTGCATCCGTTACACCGGAACATTCTCTCTTGATTTGTTCGTAAAGAGGGTCTGTCTGCCAAAATATCTCCTGTTCGGGGAGTTTTTTTGCCTGAACTCCGTCTTTTGCATTCCATGTGTCTTCATGTCCGCCATGCTCATAACAAACCGTTAATATGCTTGCAACTGCGTATACTGCCTTTTCATCGTCAAGTGTAATTTTGTCTGATACAGGAGAGTGCATATTATCCGATGTAAACACGGTCAGCTTTTCTCTATGCTCATCGAGGAGAGTAACTTTTGCGGAATAACTTTTTATCGCAAAATCTCCGCACGGACACGAGGTAACGGTCATAACACGAGGAGATGTTTCATCTTTTTTTACGATTGCAATGCTCTTTATTTGCAAGGGACATCCATCGATCCATTCATCGAATTTTCTGTCACTGATAACTTTGGGATATTTTTTTTCGTCCATTTTCCAAACTCCGTTAAGGTGATGCTATAATGATACCACGGAGTAGGATTACATTCAAGGGGATATTTATGAACTATTTTGTAAACCTCAAGCGAACACGGCAAGTTTCTCGACGGCATTGTTGTCGAGCAGAAGGTCGCAATGCTCTTTTATGTAGCATAATTCACGCATTGAACGTATCTTTCCGAGATTTTCGCCCGCAATATAGGTCTCGGAATCCAAAATCAGATAGAACTCATTTTTCTCCCTGTTTACATAAAAGCTGCTCTTTCCGCTGTATTTTCCTTTTGCCAGCTCTTTACAACACAGTAAAAGATACTCAAGCTTCTCGAAAAGATATATACACTGTGAGTCCTTTTCATCATATAAATACTTTCTGTATTCCGTTACCACACATTTTTCTCCCATTATATCTGTATTACGAACCTCTTCTCTTTCTCTGAGTTTAGTTAAAAACATTTCACATCCACCTGCACGGGAAGTATACATTTGAACATACACCCGACCGTTCAGCTTATGACATCCGCATTTCTCACGAACATCATCCATTATCTCTTTAAGCATTTCTTTTGTATTTTCGCTGTAGCACGATAATTCCTTTTTACTCAGTGTCAGCTTTATTTTTGTGTCGCTAATTACTATAAGTTCCATCAGCAAAACCGCACAAGAGGCGGAAAGCTCCCTTCGATTTGACTATTTGTACACTAACATTATAATACCTGAGCGACAAAAATGTAACCCCTAAAATTTTGGAAATTATTTTGACACAATTTGTACATAACGGTTTTACCATTAAAATCGGGCGAAATTCTTGACCTTTCATGCAAACTGTGGTACAATAAGGTTTGGATTAAAAATCGAAAGGATATAGTATCATGAAGAAAATTGCATTACTCCTTGCTGTTATAATGACATTTGCTTGCACACTTGCATCATGTGGCGACAACGAAAGCAGCGGCGGTATCAGCGTTAACAAGGACGCTCAGACCACCTCTGACACACAGACTGTTTCAGGTCTCAACGGAGAGGTTTATACAATCTCCAAGAACATTTCCAGCGTTGTATCTCTTTCTCCTGCCGCTTCTATGATAATCGACACACTCGGCGGAAGCGACAAGCTCACTGCTGTTGACTCCGTTTCCGCGGATTATGTTTCGGTTTCCTCTACTGTAGAAGCTTCCGGTGCTGCTGCTCTTACCCCCGAAGTTATTTTCGTTGATGAAGCTGACAAGGACGCTGTAGGAACAACAGATATTCCCGTATTTGTTATTCCTCAGGCGGCTTCCGTAGCTGACATTAACAACCTCGTTCGTCTCTGCGGTAAGGTTCTCGGTATCAATGCCGACGACACCGTTTCAAAGGTTACAAACGTAATGAACGTAGCACAGATGAATACATCCTCCTACACAACCACATACACCGTATATGTTGACCTCGGTGACGGTGAAACTGTAGGTAGCGGTACATTCATCACAGAGCTTCTTCACGCATCCGGTCTTGAAAACGTATGCACAGGTGAAGGCTTCTGCACAATGAGCGAAGAAGAAGTTATTGCCGCTAACCCCGACTTCATTTTCACTTGCGGTGATGTTACAGACTACACTGAAAACAGTGCTTTTGCTGAAGTTTCCGCTGTAGTTAACTCCACTGTTGTTGCAATCGAAAAGAAAGATATTGCATACGGCTCTACAAACATTACAAATGTTGTATCCACAATGAACGAAGCAGTATCCGTAATTCGCGGCGACGAATAATTTGCGGTACGAATAATATAATTTAAAAACGAAAACTCCGTGAAGAGCATTTTGATTCAAGCTCAACACGGAGTTTTTTCTATTCTTTTTCTCTCTCGAAATAGTACTTTTTGTTATGGGCACATATGCTTTGAATAATTCCTATAAACAGATACATGGAAATTATCGAAGACGAGCCATATGAGAAGAAAGGCAACGTAATTCCGACAACGGGAAGCATACAAAGGCACATTCCGATGTTTTCTGCCGACTGTGCGATAAGCATTCCCGCAATTCCGACACAGATATATGAAGCATACGTCTTTCGTGTTCTCTTTGCAAGCCACAATATTCTTATAACCAGAATAGTCATAAGCGTTATGTAGAGGAATGTTCCGATAAATCCGAATTTTTCCGCAAGCACCGCAAACAGGCAGTCAGACCACCCCTCTGGAAGTGAGTAATATTTTGAGCCGCCTGAGAAGCCCGCACCTCTGAATCCGCCTGAAATTATACATCTACGGCTTGCAAGCTGTTGCAGACCTTTATCGAGTGGGTCGAGGTCGGGGTTAAATCCTACCAGAATTCGTCTTTGCTGCTTTTCTGACAAATGTTGCCAAAGGAACGGAGATGCCATAACGACAGCGGTTCCGGCACCGAGGAAATACCACAAGGACATTCCCGAAGCAAACAGCATGAACGCCGCAATCACAATATAGACGAGAGCCATACCGAAGTCGGATATTGCTACAAGACCTATTATTAAACCTGCGTGGAGTGCAAGCTGTAGGACTGACGACGGTTTATTTATCTTGTCCTTTAATGCCGCCAAATGAAGTGCAAAGCAAGCCATAAATGTTATCTTTACGAATTCCGACGGCTGCCACGACAGGTTCAGAAACGGAAGAGGAAGCCAGTTTTTGTTTCCCATACTTCCCTGCCCGAATATACGAACAATTACCATGAGTCCTACCGACAACGCAAAGAAAACATATTTCATTTTTGTTATCAGTGCATCGTAATCAATAAACGTAATTACGGTCATTCCGACTATTCCGATGAATGAAGCAAGAGACTGAACCTTGGCGTACCATGTGCCGTAAGCATCCGAGGCAGACGCTAAGGTTATGATACTCATAAGATTCATTCCGAGAACGCAAAAGAGAATGACAGGGTCGATTCTCCTGAGCTTTTCGTTGTTAGTTATAGAGAATTCTTTCAAGTCATCCCCTCTTTCGGTATGAGCGGTATATTAATATGCTATTCCCCAGTATACCATATGCTTTGCGGGTTTGCCACAGCATACGCAGGTATCGGAGAGATGTTCCTGGTCAAGCGGAATACATCTTGAGCCTAAGCCGGTAAGCTCCTTAACCTTATCCTCGCATTCTTCGTCTCCGCACCACATAGCTTTAACAAAGCCGTCGCCGTGTGTGAGAGCTTCTTTGATTTCATCGATTGTTGTGCAGGAGTAGGTTCTTCTTTCGCGGTTTTCGAGAGCCTTTGCAAGCATTCCGTCTCTGATTTCAAGCATTTTTGCTTCGAGAACTTCTTCGATGTTTTCAAGCTTAACAACGGTCTTTTCCATGTTGTAACGTGTAACGATAACACATTCGCCGTTTTCAATATCTCTCGGACCCATTTCGATTCTTACGGGTACACCACGCATTTCATATTCGGCGAACTTCCATCCGGGGCTGTTGTCGCTGTCATCGAGCTTCGTTCTGAACTTATCTTTAATTCTGTTGTAGAGAGCGGTATTTGCTTCGAGAACTCCGTCCTTGTGCATAGCTATCGGAATAACTACGACCTGGATAGGTGCGATTGCAGGGGGAAGAACGAGACCGTTATCGTCACCGTGAGTCATGATGATACCGCCTATCATACGGGTAGTACAACCCCATGATGTCTGGTGAGGATATTTGAGTGTGTTGTCCTTGTCGGTATACTGAATATCGAAAGCGTGAGCAAATCCGTCTCCGAAGTAATGCGAGGTAGCAGCCTGGAGAGCCTTACCGTCGTGCATCATTGCTTCTATACAGTAGGTATCCTCTGCACCGGCAAACTTATCGGAGGGAGTTTTAACACCCTTTACAACGGGAATTGCAAGATCGTTGATGTGGAAGTCAGCGTAAACATTGAGCATTTTTACGGTGAAATCACGAGCTTCTTCTGCACTTGAGTGCATTGTATGACCTTCCTGCCAGAGGAATTCTCTTGTACGGAGGAAAGGACGAGTGGTTTTTTCCCATCTCACAACGGAACACCACTGGTTATAAAGCTTCGGGAGATCACGGTAGGATTTAATAATATTTCCGAAATGCTCACAGAAAAGTGTTTCCGATGTAGGACGAACGCAGAGCTTTTCCGTAAGAGGTTCACTTCCGCCGTGTGTTACCCATGCAACCTCGGGAGCAAAGCCTTCAACGTGATCCTTCTCCTTCTGAAGAAGTGACTCAGGAATAAAGAGAGGCATATACACGTTCTCAACACCGTTTTCCTTGAAGCGTGTGTCAAGGATTTTCTGGATGTTTTCCCATATAGCGTAGCCATAAGGACGGATGATCATACATCCTTTAACGCTCGAATAATCAACGAGGTCGGCTTTTTTGCATATGTCCGTATACCATTTTGCAAAGTCTTCGTTCATAGAAGTAATGTCACGGACGAGTTTCTTATCGTTTTTCATGAAAGAGAGGTATCCTTTCTGTTTTTATCTATAGTTATTGTTCTACTTTGACAAGTCTTGCGTAGGTTGCCATAAGCTTTTTGGTGCCTGCTTTTTCAAAGGCTATTTCGTAAAGTGTATCACCGCCCATAGGCTTTACGGAAAGGACTGTGCCGATTCCGAATGTTATATGCTTTACAGTATCGCCTGAGACAAATGTAGCCTGATTCTTGACAGCCTGCGGTTTAAGTGCGGTAAGTGCCGGAGAGGGTTTTGATGTTTCGTTGAGGAAGTGATTTACCGGCTTCTGCTTAACGGGACGCTGTCTCAGCTGTCTGAGTTCTGCATCTCCCGGTGCTTCATCCTCTCTGTCAACCAGCTCTGCGGGGATTTCTTCGGCGAATCTCGAGAGTTTGTTTGAGCTTGTTCTTCCGCTGAGCATTCTGTCACGAACATGAGTGATATAAAGCTGTTTCTTAGCTCTTGTAATAGCAACATAAGCAAGGCGGCGTTCTTCTTCAATCTCTTCCTCGGCTCCCATGATGGTTTGGAAGCTCGGGAATATGTTTTCCTCCATTCCGGGAAGGAATACTATCGGGAATTCGAGACCCTTTGCCGAGTGAATGGTCATAAGTACGACAGCGTCTGCTTCTTCATCATATTTATCGACATCGGAAACGAGTGCAACGTCCTCGAGGAATTCCACAAGAGACGGTTCATCCACACTTTCTTCGTATATTTTTGCTGCGGAAATAAGCTCTCCCACGTTGTTTCGACGATTATCTCTTTCAACGAGGTCTGTCATATCACTGAGCATTTTGTTGTATCCGGATTCTTCAGCAACAAGCTCTATGAGTTCAGAGGGTTTAAGGGTCATGGAAGCTTCACGGAAATGATCCATCATATAAACGAAGTTGACCATTTGATTTGCCGTTGCGGAGGATATAGCGGCATATCGCTTTGCACGACGGAGGAATTCAAGAAGCTGACATCCTTCCTGCTGTGCAAGTGCTTCCGCAATCTGAATGGATTTATCACCGATTCCTCTGCGGGGGGTGTTAATGATTCTGCGGAGTCGGAGGTCATCGCTCGGGTTATTTATAAGTGCAAGGTACGCTATAAGGTCCTTTACCTCGGCGTGTTCAAAGAATCGCATTCCACCGAGCATACGATAAGGAATACCGCTTTTTGCAAATGCCTGCTCTACCGCTCTAGACTGTGCGTTTGTACGGTAAAGAACTGCGAAATCCTTATATGAGCCGCCGCTTTTCACGGTATTTGTTATTACTTCGGCGATATATCTTCCCTCATCGTTCTGAGTTCCGAGGTTTTTGATTTTTATCTTTTCGCCGTCGTTTCCGCTTGTCCAAAGGGTTTTACCGAGACGACCGGAGTTATGTTCAATAACATTATTTGCGGCATTAAGTATCGTCTTTGTTGAACGATAGTTTTCCTCAAGCTTTATCACAGCGGTGTTATCGTAATTTTTATCAAAGTTTATGATGTTTTCGATAACCGCTCCTCTGAATTTATAAATACTCTGGTCATCATCTCCGACTACCATTATATTCTTATACTTTGCGGAAAGGAGGAGTGTAAGTTCAAGCTGGGCATAGTTTGTATCCTGATACTCATCGACCGAGATATACTTGAACTTATTCTGAAGTAAAGCACGAACTTCGTCACATTCTGTAAGCAATCTTACAGTCTGCATAATAATATCATCGAAATCAAGCAGATTCTGAGCTTTAAGCTTTGCGGCATAGAGCTGGTACACCTGTGCGATCTGCTTTAACTTCATATCGACTCCTGCATTTGCGGTGTATTCCTCGGGACCTATGAGCTTATCCTTTGCACGGCTTATTGCATTCTGAACGGTTTTAACAGGCAATATTTTGTCGTCTATATTCAGCTGCTTCATGCAAAGAGTAATCTGTTTTTTGCTGTCATCGGTGTCGCAGATTGTGAAGTTTCTGTCGTAGCCTATATGGTCGCCGTATCTGCGAAGTATCTGTACACATATAGAATGGAAGGTACCTGTTTTTATTTCGGAGACCTCTGTGCTGTCTTCGCCGAAAATGGAAGATATTCTCGATTTTATCTCACGAGCAGCTTTATTTGTAAATGTAATTGCCATTACCTGCCACGGTTTCGGAGGATCAAGCTTAAATCTTTCGAGATAAACTCCAAGCTCATCGTGTTCGAGAGAAGAAGCCGCTTTCATTTCGCTTATTACATTTTCGTCAATATCTGCGGGGCAAGCATCGGAGTTATATGCGTCTCCGTAGCGTATCATATATGCGAGTCTGTTTACAAGAACGGTGGTTTTTCCACTTCCCGCTCCCGCAAGAATAAGCAGAGGACCGTTTATATGGTATACGGCCTTTCTCTGCATACTATTCAGTTTGTCATAATACTTATCGAACAATGCTCTCTTGGTTTCAAGGTAGGACTGTCTCAAATTTAATTCTGCCATTCAACACGCTCTTTCTCATAAATGTGGTTCTACCGGATGCAACGATACAGCATCCGCATCTTACAAAATCAATATAATTATACCACATTTTAAATTTTTTTTCAACAATAAACTCCACAACATTTTCACATCTTTTTGTCCTGTTTATATATAATTGTTGCTACCGTAATAAAACAAAAAATATGCGTCCCCGATTTTATTTATCAAGGACGCATATTTATTTAATGCTTACGAATGCTCGGAGATGTAGATTTTAGCACGGCTTGCTATAACCTTTGCGGTCTCCTCCGCACTCTTGGTTCCGCCGAAGAAGCCTGACAGCTCCTCGTTTATTATTTCGACAAGGTCTGTATCGGAGCGATTAACCTTTGTTGCTCCTTTTACAAGCTCCAGGCACTTCTGAACGCTTTCCTCGTCAAAGGGCTGGTTGGAATTTTTAAGGTACTCAATGTACTCATCACTGTAGCCGTTATTCTTATACCATTCGAGGCTGCTGTCATCTATGCCGTAGGAATAATACCTGTCCTTCGCATTTGCCGCCTGAGATTCAAGGAATTCGATATTAGTCGAGAAGTAGTAGTTTCTCTTTGCAATATCATCGTCCTCCATGAAGCTCTTGATAATCTCCCACGCCTGCTCTTTAACCTGAGAAGTATAGCTTATTGCAAACTCCATGTTCGGAGCAATAACCGCACCGTTACCGGAATCTGTCGGGAAGCCTATAGCGGTAACATCATTCGTTGCGAAGTAATTTCTGTTGTACAGATAATCGCTGAAGCTTGAGAGATATGTGAAATCGAGGAGACCGTAGTTCTTATAGAAACGCATCTCGTATTTCTGTGAAATCTCCTGTTCGGCATCCGCATCGTACTCGTAGTTGTCACCCATTGAATCGTAGTACGCCTCCCAAACACCCATTTCGGGGCAGGTTGCGAGATAGTTTATGAAGTTTATAAAGCCTTCGGATTCAAAGTAGGTTTCTCCGGTTTCCCAGTTAATGAACGAACTCATCGCACAGTTGAAGAAGGTGCTTATTATATCATCTCTGCCACTGTCGTAGAATGCGGTAGAGCCCTCGGGCATATTGTTTATAAGCTCCATCATTTCGTCGAATGTCCAACCGGGTTCGTCTCCGACAAATTCAGACTTTGCCATGATAGTTCTGAGAGAGAATGAAAGAATAACGGAATAGAGATTTCCGTCAACCGTGCAGGCATCAAAGACGTTCGAGAGATATTTCGAGCGGTCAATACCTATTTCGGGGTCATCAATAAACTGATTGAGGTCGGTGAACACACCTTTTTTGAAGTAGCTGTCAACGGGCATTGAGGAATTAAGCAGGATAATATCGGGCATATCACCTGTTATAATATCATTGTTAAATCTTGTAAGTCCGCCCTTGTATTCGTTTTCTTCGCTGTTATACTGAGCGTAGTTTACAAGAGATACTCTTATACCGGTGTTCAGCTTGTTGTACTTAATTATAGCGTTTGTTACGTTGTAATATGAACCGAGGACACCGACTGTAACGATTATCTCTTCCTGAAGCTCCTCATCGGGTACTCTTTCCATTATGTTGAGAGTGCAATTGCTTCCGTTATCGGTTTCGGAATAATCATACATAATCAAGCAGATTCTTCCGTCGGGGAGAAGAAGCAGATTTGAGATATTGTTTTGCTGAATGTCGGAGTTAATAAAGTTCATTTCCTCGGAGATGGTGTCGTTTACAAAGTCGTAAACATTAACGCTTCCGGAAGTTCTGTAGTAAAGGAGTCCGTTCTTAAATCCGAGCATACTGTACATATTGTTAAGCACAGTAGAAATATTTGAAGCGGTAAAATCGGTCTTTTCTCCGTTTTCGATACAGCTGAGCTTTGAAGTGCTGTTCTCATAATAGGTCAAGTAAACCTTATCTCCGTCAAAAGAGATGTTGTTTATCCAGCCGTCCTCAAGTGTATACTGATATTTCAGTGTCATATCGGAGTCAAACATCATGAATCCGTCATCTACAACAACGACAATTTCACCGTTTGAGCCGTAACGTATGTAGTTGATGTAAATATTTTCCATATTCACACCTGCGTTTGTCATAGCTGTGGTGAGGTCAATCTGCTCCGTAATTTCGGAAGTCTGCGTATCGTATTTATATATGGTATACACGTTATTTGATATACCTGTTTCACTGTCCCAGTTGTATACAACGTATACCAGCATGATTTTGCCGTCGGAATCAACCGAAAGCGAATTCATATATCCGTCAAGGTTGTCGGGGAGATCCACGGTATATGTTTCACCTGTCACATAGTCGTAAACCATAAGACTCATTACCGAAATATAGTCGTAATACCAGCCGTAAGGAAGTGATGAGCTTTGATCATCCACGGCTTCCACGCTCATATCATCGTCAAGTATGCCGTCACCGTTTGAATCATCGACAGTGTCATCCGTAACACCTTCGTCTTCCTCGAGGTCGCCTATGTCTATTTCGGGTTCGGAATTGTCTGCCGTTACTTCTTCCTCTACGACTTCTTCTTCATACTCCTGTGAGCCTTCCCAATAGTAGCCTGTACGACGTTCAACTTCTTCGCCAAGCTCGTTTATTGTCAGAGTGTAGGTAGTGCTGTAGGTTGCATAGATTTTATCCCCGCTCGCTACAGTATTGCTGATATAGTCTATACCGTTTGAAAGTTTTATTTCCTCACCGGCATACACATTTGTACGTTTGGATTTCGGCGGCTCTGTTTCTTTTTTTGAGCAGGATGTAAGTGCGGCAGAGGCAAGCATTATTACCGCCAGTGCCATAGGAACTATCCGTCTCGAAGCTGTTTTCTTATTGTTCATTGTTTCCTCCTTAGCTCAGCCTCGGTTTTCGCCGAAGTCTTTTTTGTTGTCTTACGCTTACCGTGCTTCTTCAAAAGTTTTTTGATTTCATATGTAACGGAATAACTTGAGTGCTTGAACAAAGTAATACTTACTACGAGTGAAATCACGAACAGCACGAGGAACGCTATCTCAAACATCATAATGATTGCTGCATAAAAGTCGTACACCTTAGCTTCGTTTTCCCAATACGGATACTCTATTTTGTCGTTTCTTATCCACGAATATTTGAGTACCTTCATATTGTTGAAGCGATTTTTCAGAGAAAAGCGGTCTGTAACCTCGACAATTTCCGTTGTCTCTTCATTCATCTTCACAACACCGTCGAAAATGTTCTTTGCAAAGCTTTTTACGGAATTGGGGAGTGCTGCCTCGAATATCGTAACGCTGTTATCTTTTCCGACAGTCTTTGTGTAGCCGGTATAGCTCATATACATTCTCGGACGAGTACCGTATGTGTAGCCGTAGATTCCGCTGTCCGTTTCAGGCTCACATACCCCCGACACGGTAAATTCCTCTCCGCTTATGTTGACGGTCATTCCGACGATATTTTCCGCACCGAACAGCTTCCACGCAAGGTCTCTGTCGATAACAATACCCATAGGATTTGAGGTATCATTTAAAAAATATGAACCGTACAGCATTTTCATCGGATGAAACACGAAGAAATCTCCGTCAGCGGCTATTGTTGCGGCGGTAACCGTACTTTTAGAGCCTTGAACACTCACGTTGACAGCGGTTCCGTAGGTATAAGCCCACGACCTTGCACCCTCGTTCGGGTTTACGGATGCTTCGAGAAGTGCCGAGTCGATTGAATTCGCCCACGAAAGAGCTTTATCCGAGGATATTGCACTTCCTTCCTCCGTGTACATATTCACTACAGCGAATGAGTCGCCGTTTGATGACCATCTCTCACCCGCATCAAGGTATTCAAGCCTGTTTTCATAGCTATTCACAACAAGCTCGAATATTCCTACCAGTGCAAGCGATACGGCAAAAATCAGTGCGAATATCCCGGAGAGCTTCAGAAGTTTTTTGTTAACTTTATCATTCATTTTATTTTATTTCTCCGCAAGTCGTACCTGCTGTCCGTCAGTGATGGGACTTGTCGAATTTGTAACAACGAACTCACTGCCGTAGAGACCCGATACTGCCGACTGGGTATCATCGGAAGCAAGAACCTCGATGTCAACTCTCTTTACGGTATAACGAACATTGAGAGGTGTTTTCTTAGATTCAACCACAAGTACAAACTTACCGTCGTTGTCTTCTCTTATAGCGGAATTCGGGAGAACGGAGTCATAGCTCTGGCTCTTGTCCCCGATGGAGAACGTAAGGGTCTGACCTTCGGTAACGTCACCTGTAACTGTTATCGTTATGATACGGTTCTTACCCTGGCTTGCCGCATCGGAGCGAATGGAAACAACGGAAGCGGTAATATTACTGTACCACCATGAGTTTACGATAGAACAGGGTGTTCCTACCTGAATCTTCTTCGCCTGGTCTGCCGCCATACTGATTTCAACTATGTATCCGCTGTCTGCAATTTCGATTGCCGCTACGGTATTTCCGCTTGTCACGGATTCGCCTGCCGTAAAGTTGACGGAGGTTATCTTACCCGCAACGGGAGCGGTTATCTGAGTTGTTTCGGGGGCATTCTCGTAGACTTCTATCTTCTTTTCGAGTTCTTCAAGCTGTTTCTTCTGGTCTTCGCGGTTGAGCTTGGTGGTAGTTGAGGACTGCTCCTCTGTTGCCTGAGTGATTTTAAGGGATGCCTCAAGACTGTCTATTGAATCCTGCTGTGCCTTGATTTTTTCGGCAAGAGCGTCTGCTGTGAGGTCCGAGGAAGCTTCTGAGAGCTGTTTTTTAAGGCTTTCGAGTTCCTTATTATACTGCTTCATGAGGGAATCAACAGTTTTTTCTTCATCCTTATAGGAGGAAAGAACGGTTGAATAATTCTCAACTATTGTGAGAGCTTCGTATTTTGTTTTTGCGTTGGTGTATTCAGTTTCGATAGCTTTGAGAGCTTCTGCGGAATTATCGTAATC
>CAYWFS010000013.1:27069-41775 GCA_964457685.1 uncultured Ruminococcus sp.
TCTCCCGACAAACCGGACAGCTCGTCAAGTCTTTCCTTATAGAATTCGGTTTCCTTTTTGAGAGTTTCGTACTTTTCGGCAAGTGCATAATACTCTTCTCGTGCGGCAACAAGCTTTTCGGCATTTGTCTCGTTTGAGAGATAATCCTTTTCAAGCTTTGACTCCGCTTCGGAAATTATGGAGTTTATTTCGGTGATATTCTTTGTAAGCTCACTCTGCTGTTCGGTCAGTCCTTCTATTGTTTCTTCGATGGATTCAATCTGTCCTTCAAGGATAGTTGTGGTGTCAACACCGGAAAGAAGCTCGTTGTAGGTCTTTTGAAGCTGTGCAAGCTCCTCCTTTGCGTTGGAGAGAGTTTTCTGAGCTTCTGTTATGGTTTTATTTGATGTAAGGCTCGATACATTGTCGCTGAGAAGTCCAAGCTCGTATTCTCTTTTGAGCTTGTCGTATTCATCCTGAGCGGCTTTGAGCTGTTCGCTTGCCCCACCCTTGAGTTCGAGTATCGGGTCTCCCTTTTCCACGGTCTGTCCCTCTTTAACATAAACGGACATAACCTTTCTGGTTTGAGATACTCCGTTTTCACTTTCCGCAACATCGGCTTCGTAAATCACGTTGTAGCTTGCGTTTGCTTTTACGGTACCCGAGGTTTTAATTGCGGTCGAAAGTGTTCCCGAAGATGTATATTGAGCAGATACTTCGGGGAGTGAATAATTCATTATTGTATTTGAAAAGAATGTAAGCAACAGCAGTATTACAAGGAAGATGATAGCTACATTCTTAACCCATGCTCTGCGGCTTGCCGAATCGTTTGACATAATTATCTCCTAATGTTTTATAAATAAGAAATCAACCTGTAACTGATGCCGAGTATGCTATACCGTCAATGAGGTAATCCTCACTGTAGAGGAACAGCAGAACCGGCGGAACCATATAAATTACCGCAATTGCGAGTGCAATACCCGTGTCTCCCTCGTTTATCTTCGAGAGGAATACGGACAACGGATATAGATCCTGATCCGAAAGCAGGATAAGCGGCTGTTCTACCATGTTCCAGTAATCGATAAACACGAGAATCGCTACCGAATACAGTGTACTTTTGCATAACGGTATGTATATGCTTGTGAATATTTTCAGCTCTGATGCACCGTCGAGCTGTGCAGCTTCGATTATGGATCTCGGTATTCGCTTCATGTATTTTGTCAGAATAAATACGGAGAACGGAGAGAAAATTCCCGGAAGAATTATCGCCCATCTTGTATCGAGCAAGTCAAGCTTGTTTATAACGAGGTAGTTCGGTACAAGCGTTACCTGATACGGCATTAGCATGAGAATTATGTATGCAAAGAACACTATCGAGCGGAACTTTGTTTCAACTCTTGCTATTGTATACGCCGCCCCCGCCGCCACAACAAGCTGGAATACCACAATGGGAAGCACATATATAACGGAGTTCCAGAATTTTATCAAATATTCCGGGCTTTTCAGGAGTACGGTCGCATACTGTGAAAAGCTTACTTTATCGGGAATCAGCTGTAAATTTACTTTTTCCGATATGAATACACGACCGCCACCCGAGGTTCCGAGTCCTGTAAATATTTTGCCGTAGTTTGCCGATATTTCAGTTGTTGACATGAACGAGTTCGTTATGGTAAAAACTGTCGGAAACAGAAACATTGCGGCAAAGGTGACAAGAATTATCAGTGCGAACGTCAGGAACAATATTCTTGACGGCTTTACTTTTTTCTTTTCGCTTTTTTTCGCATTCGGAAAGGCTTCGGAATTCAGCTTTATATCTTTTGTCATTCTTCAATCCCCTTTCCTACATGGTTGTCCACCCAAAGCAAGATTGCAATTATTACTATCATTATCAGGCAAAGCACTATTGCCGCACTTGAAAGCTTTTGATATTCAAAGTTGCTGAAGGTGTTATTCATAAAGTGTTGCAAGGTGTACATGGAGTCGTATGGGTAGTTTCCCGTAAGCAGGTACACCTCTCGGAACACCTTGAACGAGTTAATGAGAGACATTATCGTAACAAATGATATTGTTGAAGCAAGGTATCTCATTTTTATCATAAAGAATCGTCTTACGGCTCCGCAACCGTCAAGCATTGCAACCTCTATTATTCCCCTCGGGACTGCGGAAAGTGCGGACATAAACATTATCATGTTGTAGCCGATATTTTTCCACAGGAACAGCAATACAACAACGATATATCCGTAGTCGGATTTAAGCCATTCCACGGGGTCAAAGCCGAACATAGCGGTAATATCGTTTATTACGCCGTTATAGTCGAACAGCATTTGCCATATAAGTATGACGGAAGCCGCCGGAACTATCATAGGCGAAAGGAATATCGTTCTGAATGTGCTTTTATACGGGATATTCGTATCAAGCAGAAGAGCAAGTGCAAGAGAAAGCACCACAACAAGCGGAACTGCCGTAATCGAGAATATTCCCGTGTTCTTAAGAGCAAGCTTAAAGGCGGCATTGTTAAATAATTTTACAAAATTATCCAGTCCCACAAAGTTTGCCGTGGTCGTACTGTCGATTATCGAGTAGTAAATTACCACGAAGAACGGCAATATGAAGAACAAAAGCACTCCGATAAGCGAGGGAAACAGAAACGGCAAGGTCAACGCTTTCTCTTTAAATTCACGATTTATCAGCGACCGTTTTTTTCGTTTGCGAGCAGATTTGTTCTGTGAATTATCCTGCTCTGTCAGTTTTGTTTGAGTTTTCTTTTTTTTCATTGTTGTTTCAACCGCAATATAATATTTATTAGGTATGACGAATATACGGAGAAAAAGTTCCCTCTCTGTAACATTTTTTACAGCACACTAAAAAATTATCTCCAGCCGTCAAGTTCACGTCTTTCGAGAGCGGAAATAATGCGTTTTTTCAGTCCTTTGTACTTCTTGTCGAGGGTAAGAACAAGCTCTTTTATCTCCTCACGATCGGTATTTCCGTCCTCAGGGCAAGGAGATTTCACCACAGGGAGTGCTTCTTTTTTCACAAGTCCGCGTATATCGGATTCTCTTGTGTATATCATGGGACGAATCACGCTTATTCCCGTATCTTCATATACTGTAACAGGTGAATAGCACCCTATTCTTCCCTCGTTGAGAAGTGCGAGCATAAAGGTTTCGGCGGCATCGTCAAGGTGATGACCGAGAGCAAGCTTATTTGCACCGAGCTTTACGGCAGAGGAAACCAATGCACCGCGTCTCATTTTCGCACACAACGCACAAGGATTTTTTTCCTTTCGAACATCGAAAACTATTTCCTTTATAGACGTTTTTTCGACATGATATTCTATATTTCTTTCCGAACAAAACTCTCTCACCGGGAAAAAAATATCCTCGTCGGAAAAGCCCATATCAACGGAAATGCCGACAATTGTAAACGGCTTCGGATAAAAGCTTTTCAGACGATTCAGAACGGCGAGAAGTGCTATCGAATCCTTGCCACCCGAGAGACCTACCGCAACACGGTCTCCGTCGTTTATCATGTCATATTTATCGACTGCCTGACGAACGGTCGAAAGCATACGTTGCATATCATTCATTTTATTTTCTTTCTAAATTATTTAATCGGAGGTTTTATGGCTACTAAAATCTACATAGACCAGGGGCATAATCCCGTAAATCCGAATGCCGGAAGTGAGGGTAACGGCTTTCGTGAGCAGGACATAGTTTATGTAATAGGTCAACAGACTGCTCTTTCACTCAGAAGCTACGGCTTTGAAACAAGACTTTCACGTCCGACCTCAAGCACGCAGCTCGGAGTATCAAACACCACCTCTCTTGCCGCAAGGGTAAATGACGCAAATTCATGGGGAGCCGATTACTTCATAAGTCTTCACACAAATGCGTCAGATATAATCTCCGCCTCGGGCAGTGAAGCCTTTGTTTACAGCAGAGACAGTGACGCGGAATATCTCGCCGAAAACATTTTGACTCAGCTCGGATATTCCACGGGACTTGCGGACAGAGGGGTAATGGTTCGTCCCGGTCTTTATGTCCTCAAAAAAACGAGAATGCCGGCAACTCTTGTAGAGCTTGGTTTTATTACAAACCCCGTTGATGCAGAGCTTATGGCATATTCACCACAGCTTTTTTCATCGGGAATAACAAACGGCATTCTCGCTTATTTCGGTATGTTGTGATTATTTGTCTTTCAGAATATCGGGACGTCTTTCTTTTGTTATCTCAAGTGCTTTTTCGTGTCGCCATTTTTCGATATTCGCATGATGACCCGACAAAAGAACCTCGGGTACTTTCCTATTCATCCATACAGGCGGTCTTGTATATTGCGGATATTCGAGAAGTCCGTCCTCGAAGCTTTCGTTTTCGTAGCATTCGGGAAGTGCAAGAACTCCGTCACAAAGTCTTCCTACAGCGTCTGCGATTATGCACGCAGGAAGCTCTCCTCCCGTGAGAACATAGTCACCGACAGACATTTCTTCGTCTACTATCTCTTCTATCACACGTTCGTCAATGCCTTCGTAATGTCCGCACAAAAGAACTATATTTTCCCTCTCTAGAAGCTCCTTTGCTATGCTTTGATTAAAGGTACGCCCTCTCGGTGACATATAAATGAGGTAGGGCTTTTCGATTTTTTCTTCTCTGCCCTCGTTTATTGATTCGACAACCGCATTGTAGCATCTCCAAATCGGAGGAGCCGCCATAAGCATACCTCTGCCTCCACCGTAAGGAGTATCGTCAACACGTCTGTGCTTATCTTCGGAGTAATCTCTTATGTTGTGCGTTCTTATATCGAGTTTACCTGCACGTCTTGCACGTCCGATTATGCTTTCCGACAGTATTGCGTCCACATATTCGGGGAACAAAGTCATTATGTCAATACGCATCAGTCACGAATCCCCTCGATAAGATGAACCTTTATTACTCCTCCGTCAACGTCTATCTCGCGGATAAATTCATTAACGCAGGGAAGCATAAATTCGCCGCCGTTTACATCGGAAACAACGTATATATCTCGTCCAGCGGGTGAAATTACATCTTTAAGTGTTCCGTACTTTTCTCCGCTTTCAAAGTCAACAACATCGAGTCCGAGCATATCGGCGATGAACACGTCGTTTTTGTCCTTTGCAATATCGTCTCGGTCGGCATAGAAAACAGTTCCCTTATAGAGGATAGCTTCATCAAGCGTTTTTATATCCTCGAAGGTTACAAGAACCATATTTTTCTGTATGCTTGCGGCTCTGACCTTCATCTGAACATATTCACCCGATGAGTTCTTCTTATACATTTTTCTGAGCTTTGCAAGTGTTTCCGTGTCGTTGCAGTAGCATTCGAGTCTGAGTGTGCCTCTTACTCCGTGTGTCGATACCGCACGACCGCATTCGAGATATTTCTGCTTTGCCATATTTATTTCTCCGTTAATTCGTTTATTATTGTTTTTATAAAGTGATAAATTAATTATACCATGTAATACCGATTTTAGCAAGTAGAAAACATCCCGTGTTGCCGCTTCAAAAATGACGAAGTGACCGCACAGGATGTTTTTTTTCGTATTATATTTTTACTCTTACAAACATAACGGAAACTCTGTTATATGTAAACGTAATCAGCAGCTCTCCGTCATGACAGACTATTGCGGGATAAGAAAACTCTCCTCCCTCTTCATGGAAAAGGTTGCAGGCCGTATTAAAGCTGTTTCCTCCGTCTTCGGACTCAAGAAGTGAAATGGGAGTGCGTTCGGAAGTGCTTATCGGATTGCAGACAAGGTATATTTTGTCCCCTGCTTTTACAAGGTCTATTCCGCTGTTGTTGTTCGGAATCTCGGTCTTGTATGCCGCACAGAATTCAAGGGTATCAAAGTCCGCATCGGAACGGTAGAGGTATCCGTTTTGCGAACGAAGAAGCATATGAACACCATGCTCATCCTCCCAAAGAGAGGGCTGAATAAGCTTTGTGTCAACTCCGTTGTTCAGATAAGCTCCCCTTTTCCATGTATTTCCTCCGTCAAAAGATATATCGGCAAAGGCTCTCCAAAGTCTGTCGGGTTCATGCGTTTCATGTGATGCTCCTGCGATTATCGCACCGTTTTTGCATATGAGAGGTTTGTTCTTTACGGGGCCTCTTCCGCCGCTTATGTCACCGTGAACAAGCTCACAAGGCTCTGACCATGTGATTCCGTCATCGTAGGAATATGTGACATAGGTCTGCCAGTCGGGAATTTCCTTTCCCTTTTTGTAGCACAATGTTATTTTTTCACCGTCTGAGAACAAAACCGGATTCCAGCAGGCAATATCGTCCTTAACCGACACCATAATCGGAGACGACCACTTGTCACTTCCGTTTTCTCGTCTTGTCAGGTATATTTCAACATCATCCGCTTTTTCGTATCTTCCGCCAAACCATGCCACAAGTACAGTTCCTTTATCGGTCACACATACCGTTGACGCATGGCACGATGGTGTTACTCTGTCCTCAAGGGTGAATATCAGGCTTTTTTCTGTAATTTTCATTTCCGTCACCTGTGTTTTTTATTCATTATAACAGCACTGTTTCCGCTTGTCAAGTAACACTTTTTAAGTGACAGGAGTTTTACCCTGCTATGCCTTTTTTCTGACGTAGGCTTGTTCTGTGCCAGCTTACAAAGCCGTATATGTCGTTTGCAAAGAACATTACAAAGCATACCACCACCGATATATAGCTGATGTTATCAAGCGAGGCAAGACTCCATAAAATTATAAGCACTATATCATTCATCGCATATGCAATAGCATAAAACTTACTTCTGCGGAACGTGAGATAAACTGCGGCAAAGCTTGTTGTAACGGATATTGTACTCGGAACGATATTGGCGGTATTGAAATACTCGAGAATAAAATAGAATATGAACGTAACAACGGCTGCAAGAAATGCCATGAATGCGTATTCTTTTTTGCCTATTTCGTTAATTTCAACCTCGGAGTGATTTCCGTTGTAAGGATTTTTCATCCATGAAATAAAAGCAAACAGTGCCATAGGTGCAGTCATTCCAAGATACGTTATCATTTCTCCGTAATATGCGAACGAATATGATATTATTCCGTAAAGTATGCTGAAAAGAATCGTCAGAAGCTGTCCTATCGGGTTTCCCTTTGCGTTAAGTATAAGAGATACCGCTCCTATAAGCGATGCCGCCAGTGTAAGCTTACCGTTACCTCCGAAAAGTAAGTAGGAAAACAGTATCAGCGTGACGGACAACGTAAGAAGCATGAGTTCTCCCTTTGAAAAGTAGGTTTTGATTTTTGTCATATTTTTCCTCCTGAAATAAGAAAAGCACCCGCAAACACATCTTCAAAGACCTAACGATGTGCCGACGAATGCTTGATTTTGCATTTCACTACCCGGTGGCAGTTTTTCGTATTTTATCATAAATTCACTCTCTTGTCAAGACGAAAATTGCTTTTCTATGACAGACATCCTGCTGTGCGGTATTTTACCTAGCGAAAATTTTATCATTTACATATTTATTTAGCGTAAGATTTGTGGTATAATATCTTATTATACAGTAATTATTTAAAAATATCGACCGAAAGGCAGACTATATGTGCGGTTTTATTGGTTTTACAGGAATAATCGACCGGCGTGAGGATGTTATCCGTCGCATGGCAGAAAGAATAATCCATAGAGGTCCCGATTCCGGCGGCTTCCACTACAGCGGAGAGAACGAAAACGACAGCGTTACTCTCGGCTTCAGACGACTTTCGATAATAGACCTTTCAGACGGCTCACAGCCTATGTACAACGAGGACGGAAGTGTTGTTATCGTGTTCAACGGCGAGATATACAACTTCATGGAGCTTCGTGATGAGCTTATCGCAAAAGGACACGTTTTCAAAACTCACTGTGACACAGAAGCTATAGTTCACGGCTACGAGGAGTGGGGCGAAAAAATTGCGGAAAAGCTCAGAGGTATGTTTGCCTTTGTTATATGGGATAAAAAGAAGAACGAGCTTTACGGTGCAAGAGACCCGTTCGGTATCAAGCCGTTCTACTACACCCGTGTAAAGTCGGGTCTTGTTTTCGGCTCAGAAATAAAGAGCTTTCTTGAACATCCCGATTTCAAGCCCGAGGTTAACGCAAATGCTCTCCGTCCGTATCTGACATTCCAGTATTCTTCAATGGAGGAGACTTTCTTTAAAGGTGTAAACAAGCTTCTCCCTGCACACTATTTCAAATACAGTTCGGGCAAGCTTGAAATTACAAGATACTACGACTTCGATTTTACAAAAAAGGCCTCCCTCTCTTATGACGAATGTGCGGATATGATAGACCGCCGTGTGCATGAATCGGTTCAGTCTCACAGAATCAGTGACGTAAAGGTAGGCTCTTTCCTTTCGGGCGGAGTTGATTCATCGTATATAACAGCGGTTCTTATGCCTCACGAAACGTTCTCCGTCGGCTTTAATTACGAAAAATTCGATGAGACAAGTGAAGCAAAGGAGCTTTCGGAAAGACTCGGTATAACAAACCATCTTCGTCACATCACAGCCGATGAATGCTTTGACGCTTTCCCGACCATACAGTATCACATGGATGAGCCACAGTCAAATCCTTCGTCCGTTCCGCTTTATTTTCTCTCAAAGCTTGCGTCCGAACACGTTACGGTAGTTCTTTCGGGTGAAGGTGCGGATGAAATATATGCAGGCTACGAATGGTATGACGAAACTCCCCTTATGCGTAAATACAAAAAGCTCCCGTCTTTCATGAGAGTAGGTGCGGCAGGACTTGCGAAAAAGATGCCGTATTTCAAGGGTCATGATTTTATAATCAAATCAAGCGGAAGACCCGAGGATTACTTCATCGGTCAGGCTCTTGTTTTTTCCGAGGATGAAGCATATTCCATACTTCGTGAAAAATACAGAAAAGCCCCCTCCGTGCATGATGTCACAAAGCCCATATACGACAAAGTAAAGGATCTTTCCGAGCTTGAGAAAAAGCAGTATCTTGACCTTAATCTTTGGCTCCCCGGAGATATTCTTCTCAAGGCCGACAAGATGAGCATGGCACATTCCATAGAGCTTAGAGTTCCGTATCTCGACCGTCTTGTTATGCAGGAGGCTCTGACGCTTCCCACCTCATATAAGCTTGACGGCAACAACACAAAAGCGGTACTCAGATCTGCCGCAAACAAAACACTTCCCGATGAATGGGCAAACAGACCCAAAAAAGGCTTCCCCGTGCCTATTCGCAACTGGCTCAGAGAGGATAAATATTATAATATCGTCAAGAAAGAATTCACCTCCGATGTTGCCGCCGAATACTTTGACGCAAACGCTCTCATGAAGCTTCTCGACGACCACAAAAGCGGAAGTGCAAACAATCAAAGAAAAATCTGGACTGCATATACGTTCCTTACATGGCACGGTCAGTTCATTAAATAAATCGAGGATTTAAAAATGTCTCAGACAATAGTACCCGTTCTTCTCGGAGCAGACCTCAACTGCTACAATGTTGCCCGTGCGTTTCATATGCAGTACGGGGTTAAATCTTATGCTTTCGGAAGATACGCAATTTCAGCTACAAAATATTCAAGAATAATAAATTTCACCTGCGTTCCGAAAATCGACGACGACTCCGTAATGCTCGACACTCTCCACCGTTTTGCAGACGCTCACATCGGTGACAGAATGGTTCTTTTCGGTTGCACAGACGACTATGTTGCAATGATAATACGCAACCGTGAAGCTCTTTCCGACTTTGTTATCCCATATCCTCCGGCGGAAATGCTTACCACGGTGTCGAAAAAAGCCGAATTCTACGAAATGTGCGAAAAGTTCGGTATACCTTATCCCGACACGGTAGTTCTTACGGGAAAGACCTCGGCAGACTCGCTCACCCCCGAAAAACTCGGATTTAAATATCCGATAATCGTGAAGCCCTCGTCAAGCGTTGACTACTGGAAGCATTCATTTGACGGAATGAAAAAGGTATATACAGCAGATTCTCCCGAAAGAGCGGCGGAAATAGTAAACGAAATATACTCCGCAGGCTATCCAGAAAAGATGATTCTCCAGGAAATGATAGACGGCGGCGACTCACAAATGAGAGTGTTCACCTGCTTCTCCGACAAAAACGGAAAGGTTCGTGCTATGTGTCTCGGTCACACCATGCTTGAGGAACATACTCCCAAGGGTCTCGGAAACCATGCGGCAATAGTTACGGAGCCTGTATCCTCCCTTACAATTGCCGACAAGATAAAGGATATGCTTGAAGCTCTCGGATATACGGGATACGCAAACTTTGACATCAAGCTTCGTGAGGGTACGGACAACGACTTCCGTGTATTTGAGATAAATCTCAGACAGGGCAGAAGTAACTTCTATCTGACGGCGGCAGGACTCAACGTCGCATATCTTGCAAACGAAGTATTCGAATCGGACGGAAATGACTGCAACAGAGTGGAAAACTCCGTATTTTGGCACCACATTCCGAAAAGCACCGCATACAAATACACCGAGGACAAGGCTCTTGTCGCAAAGGCAAAGGAACTTGCCCGCAGTGGTCGTGAATCATCGTCCATATGGTATGCACCCGATATGAGATTCAATCCTCTCCGCATTGTTTGTGTGCTTGAACAGCTCAGACGACAGAAAGGCAAGTTCAAAAAATACTATCCGGTGAAGAACAATGAAAAATAAAGACAGAAAGCTTCTCGGGGTTATAGGCGGCCTCGGTCCTGCTTCAAGTGCGTATTTTTACGAGCTTATTACCGAGCATACAAAGGCGGAGCGTGACCAGGATCACATAGACATGATACTATCCAGCCGCTCCACTACCCCCGACAGAACGGACTATATTCTCGGCAGAAGTGATGTAAGTCCGCTTCCCGCAATGATAGAGGATGCGGTATCTCTCGAAGAATACGGTGCAACCGCTATCGTTATACCATGCAACACGGCACATTTTTTCATTGATGAAGTAAGAAAAGCGGTTCATGTTCCCATGCCGAGTATTATCGAAGAAACCGTCAGCCACATAAAGGCTCAAGGCTTCAAAAAGGCCGCCATTCTCGCAACGGAGGGTACAATACACGCAGGGGCATATCAGCACGAATTTTTAAAGCAGGGTCTCGGATGTATGGTTCCGGATGACAACGGAAAAGCCAAGCTGATGGAGCTTATATACGGCAAGGTAAAAAAAGGAATCATTCCCTCTCCCGATGAGCTTTACGAGGTTACAAATCCCATGTTTGAGTCAGGCTGTGACTGTGCGATACTCGGCTGTACGGAGCTTTCCCTTATCGGCAAGAACATATCCGACAAGAGATTTGTTGACTCACTGACCGTGCTTGCATACTGCTCTATACGACTTATGGGTCACGAGGTAATATAACATGAGTAAATTACTTTATGAGCTTGTTTGTAATACGGAATGCGAAATAATCGGAGAAAAGAACAAGACTATCGGAAACATTGAATACGACTCGAGAAAGGTTACACCCTCTTCCCTGTTCTTTTGTCTGAGCGGTGCTAAGGTCGATGGACACGATTTCGCAGAAAAGGCTTACGACATGGGTTGCCGTGCATTTGTGGTCGAGAGAGAATTACCGCTTCCGACAGATGCTACCCAAGTAAAGGTTGACTCTGCAAGACAGACTCTTGCTAAGGTTTCCGCCGCATTTTACGACCATCCTGCCGACACACTTACCGTAATCGGTATCACGGGAACAAAGGGAAAGACAACAACCTCTTTGCTTATCGAAGGGATTATGCTTCATTCCGGTATCAAGTGTGCTTACATAGGCTCTAACGGAATAAACATAGGGGACAAGCATTATGACACGGTAAACACGACCCCCGAAAGCCGTGAGCTTCACAAATATTTCCGCTTAATGCTTGACAAAGGCTTCACTCACGTTGTTATGGAGGTATCGTCTCAGGCTCTCGACAGGTTCAGAGTTGAAGGTATTGTATTCGATACTGTCATTTACACAAATCTGTCTCCCGACCACATAAGTCCCGTTGAACACGCAACATTCGAGGATTATCGTGAAGCAAAGCACAAGCTGTTTACAAAATACGGTGCAAAGCATATGATTTATAACTCCGATGACGCAAACTCGGCTTATATGTGCGACGGAGTATCGGATGACGTTGAAATGATAAGCTTTTCTCTTGACAAAGGCTCAGATTTCAGTGCGGAAAATATACGTCCCTATCGTGATAAAACCTCTCTCGGAATTGATTTCGATGTACTACACAACGGAATCAAGACAGGTATAAGGCTAAGGACACCGGGACTGTTCAGCGTTTATAATGCTCTTGCGGCAATTGCTGTATGCTCTGTCTACGGAGTATCGGCACGAACTTCCTCGGAAGCCTTGAGAACTGTTTCATTGCGTGGTCGCAGTGAGATAGTAGATGCGATAGACGGAATTACGTTTATAATAGACTACGCACACAATGAGCTTAGTCTCACTGATGAGCTTACCGTCCTCAGAAGCTACTCTCCGAACAATCTTATATGCGTATTCGGAAGTGTCGGCGGAAGAACCTTCGGAAGACGGCGTGAGCTTGCGGAAGTTGCGTCACGTCTTGCGGATTTTTCGATAATCACCTCGGACAACCCCGACAACGAGGATCCGAACAATATTATCGAAGAAATTCTTTCCCATTTCGATAAAACAAAACCGTATGTCGCCATCGCAGACCGTGAAGCGGCAGTAAGATTTGCGGTAAACATGGCAAAGGACGGAGACATAGTTCTTTTCGCAGGAAAAGGTCACGAGGATTATCAGCTTATAAACGGTATCAAGGTTCCGTTCTCTGAAAGAGATATAATTCTCGATGAAGCGAAAAAACAACGTACCGAAGTAAAGATTTAACAAAATCCATTCACATAAAGAGGGAGAAACGAATATGATTAAGATAGAAAACCACTCTGTCATGAATTTTGAAAATGCCATCAGAGGTATGAGAAACCCGCTGAATTCATGGAGCAGAATTGACAGCGGATATGATGAAAACGGAAACTACATAATCGGCGAAAACGATATGAAGCTCATGAAAACTCTGTGCAGAGCCGGAAGTGACGACAGAAAATTCATGAGAATGATACTTGTATGCGTAGATGTTACCGCACCTCTCTATTGGTGGAAAGAATACGACACCTACAAGGTAGGAACGGTTGCAAACTCAACAAGCACAATGCACAAGATACATTCCAAGGAATTCACTCTCGATGATTTCAGCCATGACAGAATGTCGGATGTAGCTCTTGCGTCTCTTGAGTCTACCATAAAGGTTCTTGAGGAAAGCCGTCAGAAATATCTTGAAACAAAGGACACGGCATACTGGAATGATATGATACAGCTTCTGCCGTCTTCATATAATCAGATGAGAACCTGCACACTCAACTACGAAAACCTTGTAAACATCTACTACGCACGCAGAAATCACAAGCTCATGGAGTGGAGAGAATACTGTGCATGGATCGAACAGCTTCCGTATGCTTGCGACCTTATAACAACAATAAAGCAGGATAAATAGGAGAATGCTTATGAACGATAATTTCAGTTCCGAGATGAATGCGGAAATCAGAGCAAAAATCGGCAGAAACGCAGGAATCGTCGGTGTTGGGGTTAATATACTTTTGTTCATTATGAAGCTCAGTGCGGGAATACTTTCGGGAAGCGTCTCAATAATTGCCGATGCGATAAACAACCTTACCGATGCAGGCTCATCAATACTTGTTATGCTCGGATATATCATTTCAGCAAAGCCTGCCGACCATGAGCATCCTTACGGTCACGCAAGAATGGAGTATATTTGCGGATTATTTATATCAGTTATCGTTACCGTACTCGGTATAGAGCTTCTTCGTTCCTCATTTGAATCCATTTTCGGAGAGGGTGCGACTTATTCCGCTTTTTCCGTAATAATAATGATCTGCTCCGTTGTGGCGAAAACCTGTCTTGCACTGTTTTACAAAAAGACGGCAAATAAGATAAATTCCGACACCTTAAAGGCTTCTGCCGCCGACAGTATCGGAGATATTTGTGCGACTTCGGCTGTAATACTCGGAATCTTCCTCTCCCCTTACCTCGGTAACGCAACAGACGGAATATTCGGTACTGCCGTTGCCATATACATTCTTATAATGGGCATTAAGCTTATAAAGGAAGCTTCTGACACACTTCTCGGAAAAGCACCCGATATAGCTCTTATAAAAGGCATTGTAAGCAAGCTTAACAGCTATGACGGTGTTGTCGGAATACATGACCTCGTTATACACAGCTACGGCGTTGACAAATACTATGCGACAGTCCATGTTGAGGTAGATGCGGAACGTGACGTTATGGAAAGCCATGATCTCATCGACAACATCGAGGTTGAATTTAAAGAGCAAATGGGTATTCAGCTTGTCATACACCTTGACCCCGTGTCTCTGCATGACGAAAGAATAAACGCACTTCATTTGCAGCTTTACGAAACCGTCAACAGAATCTCGGCTGAATATGCCTCTCCCATCTCGCTCCACGATTTCAGAGCGGTATTCGGTCAGACGCACACCAATCTGATATTCGATATAGCGGTAAGCAACGAGTTTCCTCTGAAAAACGATGAAATAGTGAACACTATTCGTGAAGATATAGAGAAAAAGCTCGGAAAAGAATATATTCCCGTTATAACGATAGACCGTGATTATGTAGCTACAAGATATTGATTTCAAAATATCATAAAAT
>CAYWFS010000014.1:0-13631 GCA_964457685.1 uncultured Ruminococcus sp.
TACATAGATAAAGCTATTTACGAAAAGAAAACTGTTCACAAAAGATATGTGCGTCAAAATTCCGGCTATTCTACACCCGGATTATTCAAAGGAACACGTATAAATTTTGGCGGTGGCAAAACGGATGTCGTGGACAATGTTCAGTATGAAACCATTCGAGGCATCCTTTATATCACAAACAGAAGAATCATTTTTGTTGGTGATCAGAGTGGATTCGATAAAAAGGTGGACGATTTAATTGCGTTGACTCCTTACTCAAACTGTGTTGAACTTCAGTTTAGTAAGGAAAACTACAAGATTTTCGTACCCGACGGAAACGTGACCCACGCTGTTCTGCAACAAATAAGATAAGGAGATTGAAACCATGGATGGTCAATTAAAAATCGGAACTGTCTTAACCTCAGAAAGCTCGCTCAAGTACAAGGTTGTTTCTTTGCTTGGTGCAGGTGGACAGGGTGAGGTTTACGACGTAGAGTGTAATGCTAAACACTATGCTCTGAAATGGTACTTTAAGCACATGGCTACAAGCACTCAGAAGTCAATTTTGGAAAATCTGATTTCCAAAGGTACTCCCGATGCATCCTTCTTGTGGCCGCAGGATTTGATTTTTGAGGCTAAGGGAGAAGCTTTCGGCTACATCATGCCACTTCGCCCTAAGAATTATAAGAGCATTGTGGATATGATGAAACGCCGTGCAGAACCCTCATTCTATGCCCTTTGCCGTGCTGCGTTTAACTTAACAAATGGCTATCAGAAACTCCATGCCATGGGCTACAGCTATCGGGATATTTCATTCGGGAATTTGTTCTTTGATCCCGACAACGGAGATGTTTTGATTTGCGATAACGATAATGTTTCAGCAAACGGCATCGACAATAGCTCTGTTTACGGCACACCTCGCTTTATGGCTCCCGAAATTGTTGTCGGTAAGGCAAAACCATCAAGAAATACTGATTTGTTTTCTCTTGCGGTGTTACTGTTCTATATGTTTATGATGGGACACCCACTGGAGGGCAAACTGGAAGCTGACATTAAGTGCATGGACATTCACGCAATGAACAAACTCTATGGTACTAATCCTGTGTTCGTCTTTGACCCTGCAAACAAGACCAACAGACCGGTTAAGGGTTATCAGGACAACGTACTTATTTGTTGGGATTTGTATCCGCAACAGTTAAAAGACCTGTTCACACAATCTTTTACCGAGGGTCTGACCGCACCGAACAAGAGAGTAACCGAAAAACGCTGGCTTGAAGTATTTGCAAATCTGATGAGTGGAATTACAGCTTGCCCTAACTGTGGTGCGGAAGTTTTCTATGATGAGCAAAAGGTTGCAACTGGGATTGCTCACACTTGCTGGAACTGCGGAAAAGCAGTCAGGATGCCAAGCTCTTTTGTTGTAGGCAAGAATAGAGTTCTTCTGACGAAGGATACAAAGCTGTATGCACATCATATTTACGGAAACAATGATATGACTACTGTTGTCGGTACTGTTGTGCAGAACCCGAACAATCCAAATCTTTGGGGTATCAAGAACGAAAGTACAGAGAATTGGACTTATGTGAAACCGGATGGAATGCAAATTCCTGTTGCGATTGGACGTAGTGCAGCAATTGCGAAAGGTGTCAAAATAAATTTTGGTCAGATGACCGGAGAATTTGAATAATTATAGGAGGATTTTGACTATGGCACAGTTAAAAAGACCCGGCGGTGAATTGGCAACAAGACCGTTACACTTTATTTGGATGGTAGACTGCTCAGGCTCCATGTACGGAGAAAAGATTGGTGCAGTTAATCACGCCATTCAGTCCACTATTCCGGAAATGCAGGATGCCGCAAGAAATAACCCTAATGCACAGCTTTTGGTGCGTACTTTGAAGTTCTCTACGGGTGCTTCGTGGGTAACAGCTAACCCTGTCGATATTGAAAGCTTTGCATGGGATGATCTGGACGCAGGCGGAGTTACCGATCTCGGTAAAGCGTTTGAAATGGTTGCGGCACAATTAACTATCCCTCCAATGACTGACCGAGCATTACCTCCTGTAATAGTACTGCTTTCCGATGGTCAGCCTACAGACGATTACAAAAAGTCTTTGGACAAGCTGCTGGCTCTTCCGTGGGGTAAAAAGGCGGTAAGAATTGCTATTTCTATCGGTCAGGATGCAGACGATGAGGTTCTTCAGCAGTTTACCGGGAATCGTGAACTTGTTTTGCAGGCAAATAATCCCGAAGCACTTGTTAAAATGATTAAATGGGCATCTACTGCCGCTTCTCTGGTTTCTGCACCTGCAAGCAGACCTAAAGAGAGTGTCGGTACTACTCCTGTCTTGGCAGAGCCTGCGTCTACTAATGCACCGCTGGTTTTGGATATGGACAATATTCCTGATCCGAGTACGATAGGTGCAGGCGACGTTTGGTAAGTAATGGCAGAATTCCGAAGGATGGTTACAGATGAAACGAACAGTATTCGGGGAATGTGTACAAGGTGCCTCTCATAAAAGAGCTGACTTAGAATGCCAGGATAGCTATAAAAAAATAGAATTTGACGATGGAACTGTAATTTTGGCTGTCGCAGACGGTCACGGTAGCAAGTCCTCGCCTTACAGTAAAACCGGTTCAACAGTTGCCGTAAATGTTTTCTGTAAGGTAATGAAAAACTTCTATGATAGCTATGCCGATGATACCGAAATGCTCCTTACATACCTAAACCGTGAGGGTGATACTAAGGTTGCCATGGCGGTTGATTCCGAGTGGAAACGCAGAATTTTAAAAGTACACGCAGATAAAAAAAGGGAAGTGCCGTTAGATAAAAATGGCGAAAAGGATAAGCCGGAGATTTATAAGCTGTACGGCTCTACTCTTGTTGGCTTGATGATTACAGCAACCTTCCTTTTTGCATTTCAAATCGGTGACGGCGATATAACTTATGCGGACGATAATGGGGTAAATCAAGTGCTTCAGAGCGACAAGATTTTGGGAACGGAAACCCATTCTCTTTGCAAGGCGGACTCTTGGAAGAAAGCAATTTCCATAGTGCGAAGAAGAAACAGCGATGAAATCTTACCTGCATTATTTATGCTATCTACAGACGGCTTTTCTAACAGCTACAAGAACGAAGCGGAGTTCACAAAGACTTGTGCGGAATATTATGAAATGATAAAGGAGCATGGTGCTGAAGTTGTTGGTGCTAACCTTAAATCATGGTTGTCCGAAACAAGTGAAATGGGGTGTGGTGATGATATTACAGTCTTGATGGCATATTATACCGAGGACAATGAAAATATTCCGTCCACAGACACTTCCGAAATGATAAAAAAATAAAAGCTCAAAAAGACTGCGTAAATCAGTCGAGTTTCATGCAAAAAAAGAGACCGAGAAATTACTCCCGCTCTCTTTTTTGTTTATATCTCCTCATACTCATCGTAGATTCAAGGTGTATCTAATCCTTTTATCACCCCTTTGCGGAGTCTCATCGGAGATGTCTCGGTTAAGTCGTGCGTTTCCGGGCTTGTCTCAGACATTATTCTCCGCCGTTTTATATGCTTTCTTTGATAATGTTGAGGTTTATTTCTCCGCTGAGTATCGGGGAGGTCTTCGGAATCTCGAAAATAACGTGCCATACGGCTTCCGCATCAACCTGCTGTGCAGACTTTACAAATCTTATCAGATTGAGGTCGTATGAGTCACCGTTTTTTGAAAATCCGAGGTTTCCGTGTGTGTATGACGCAGATTCTTCCCAAACTATCGCCATTACAAGCGAATTTGTCTCGAAAAATGTCGCATCGTATTTTGTTGCAGTGTCGTAGAAGCTTGCGGAGTAGGAGTTTGTTTCAAAATCATAAAGAATCTCGTTATCGGAGGTGTATTTTTCAAGCTCCTCACGAGTTGAAATCGTTACAATGCGAGGATAAACCGTGGAGTCGTCGCCGTAAGAGTTTGTGTTGACGTATACTGCGGGATATACAAGGCTTTCATCCTCTTCTTCCTCCGCTTCGGTATTGGGGTCTATGTCGGTATATCTGCTGATTCCGGATTCATCCGATAATTCCGCACTCGATGTACAGGAAAAAAGAGATACGGAGGTAAAAGCGGCAAGCACTGCCAAAATCACAGCTTTTTTTATAAGTTTCATCACATTGATCACTCCCAACGTCATTTTTTATATACATTTGACGAATAATGACGGGGAATAGTTCCGCAATTTGTTGAAAGACTTATGATTTTTTTGCAATAATGTGTAAAAGTGAAGCTACATCGCTGGCTATATAGTCGGCTCCCGCATTTTTCAGCTCACTTTCCGAGCCGTAGCCCCAGAGAACACCGATTGACGGAATGCCGTTTTTTCTTGCTCCCTCAATGTCGTGAAGCCTGTCTCCGACCATTATGCATTCGTCGGGGGAGGGAACGTGATTTGTATCGAGGGCATAGCTGATAACGTCCTCCTTTTTCACACGCTTTTCGTCCATGGAGGCACCGCAGATACCTGTGAAATACTTGTCAAGCTCAAAATGCTCAAGTATCTGCTTTGCGTACAGCTCCGGCTTTGATGTGGCGATGATGAGCTTTAAGCCTGCATTATTCAGCTCTCCGAGTGCTTCGGGTATTCCGTCGTAAACCTTGTTTTCAAAAAGTCCACGCACACCGAAATATTCACGGTAGGTTTTGAGTGCTGTCTGTGCATCGTCCTCCGTCATTCCGAGAGACTGAAACGACTGAACAAGAGGCGGCCCTATGAAGCTGTACAGCGATTCTCTCGGCGGAACATCACGTCCCATTTTTTCGAGTGCGTATATGATTGAGTTCGTTATACCGATAGCGGGATCTGTGAGTGTTCCGTCAAGGTCAAAAAGAACATATTTTAACATGATTACTCCTGTTACAGCAGATATTGTATTCCGTACAGCACTACAAGGTGGAGGGGATAGAACACATAGAAGAAATATTTCATTCCGTGTCGTCCTTTTTCGCCGTTGTAGGTAGCTATCAACGGAATGGTTGCGAGGGACCAGTACTGTATCATCATTACATCGGTGAGGTCAATGCAAAGTGCGATAAGGCAAGCGGAAAACATTACCAGTCTTTGCTTGCGGTTATCAAACAAACTCGTGAATACGGGTAGCATTATTCCGAAAAAGCCGTAGTCAACCTCGACGTGTACGCAAATAACGTATGCGATTGCGACTGATAAAGACGCAAGAACAGCCGAAATTATAAGGTCGAGCTTGTTTGAAATGCGAATATTAAACACACGCTTTATAAGATCGGACAAGGCACTGTTTTTCTTGTTGTAGGCTTTTTTAACAGAGTCCGTCAAGGTCATTATCACTATCGACATGGAAAATACAAGAAGTATGCCGATATATACATCGTTTGTCACAAGGGTATATACGATCTGACACAAAGCACCGAGGATGAATATTCTGAGAAAATATTTCAGACGGCTTTTTGTGTGGCGAAATCCCTCTGCGATACAGTACGCATAAATCGGAAACGCAATACGACCTATCACACGGAATATCGTTACCTTTGGGAAAAGTATGAGTCCCGTGTGGTCGATTAACATTGTTATTGCCGCAATGAGCTTTAATGCAAACGAAGTCATATCAGTCCTCGGGGTGACGGTTTCTTACTATCGAGAAAGCTTCACGGGCTATATCGACGGTTTCGTCTATGTCAGCGTCGGAAAGAGCGGCATTTATGAAGTGGTTGTGGTGGTTGGTGAAGAAGACTCCACGGCGAACGCATTCGGCTATCCATTCCTGATGAAGCATGAGGTTGTTGTCGTTTGCTATGCGGAGGTAGAACAGAGACGGTATTCCCGTAACGTGGAGGTCAAATCCGAAATCGGTTGCGGCTTTGATAAGCTCCTTTTTGAGTCTTGTACCATTTTCGATAAGGAGTTTAGGGCAGTTTATACGCTTCATCTTTTCAATGCACGCAATACCTGCCGCAAAGGGAACAGCGGAAAGCCAGTAGCTTCCCGTATACGACATTGAAGAAACCGTATTTTTCAGGAAATCCTTGCCGCAGAGAGCCGAGACGTTGTAGCCGTTTGCAAGAGCCTTACAGAAGCATATCATGTCAGCTTCAAATCCGAAATAGTGGTCGCTTCCGGCAAGGTCAAGTCTGAAGCCTGCACGAACATCGTCCACAACAAGCACAGTACCGCTGTCAGAGCATTTTTTGCGGAGCTTTTTCCAGAATCCGTCTGCGGGAAGCTCGTTGTCAACGAAGTTACCGTGCATATACGGCTGTGCAATGACTGCGGCTATCTCACCTTTATTTTCGGCGAAGGTACGCTCTATTTCTTCCCAGTTGTTCCACTCGATGTATATGTTGTTTGCAACGTCTTCTTCGAGTATTCCGGCACAGTCTATTTTCTGAGTCCATGCGGAAATTCCGTGGTAGTAGCCTTTGAAGAACACTATCTTCTTTCTGTGGGTGAAAGCTCTTGCGGTCATAACTGCCAGAGTTGTTACGTCGTTTCCGTTCTTTGCGAAGAATGCCCAGTCCGCACTTGCAACGGTGTCAACAAGAAGCTCCGCAAAATCTATCATAACGGTAGAGGGGGAGGTTGTAACGTCTCCTTTTTCTCTCTGCTTTGCGGCGGCTTCTTCAACATCGGGGTCGTTGTAGCCGAGAATGTTCGGACCGTATGCACACATATAGTCAATGTATTTGTGACCGTCTATATCCCAGAAATAGCTGCCCTCTGCTCTCTGTGAGAACTGCGGAAATGCTTCAACGGGAATAAAGCAACCCTCTGCCGGACCGAGATGACCGTAAACTCCCGATGGAATTACTTTTGCCGCACGCTCGAATTCTTTTCTTGAATTTGGATATGTAAAAGGTTCTCTCATGTTTATATATCTCCTCGATTATTTCAGATAAAGCTCTACTCTTGACATTATTTTATTGATATTGTCGATTTGTGAAATCATACCGCCCATACGAACTGTTCCGTTACCTACAGCCGATACGGAGTTTATGTTGCCGTCGAATATGTCTCTAGCACTCTTAATATCGGAGAATGACATATATGACGTTATGTTTTTCGGAACTCTGTCAAGAAGAGTGAGCTTGTGTCCCTCCGCAAGAACAGCCGCCTTTGCACAGCCGATTATCTCAAATCTGATAATACCGTCGGTTATGTTAGACGCACTGAACATACCTATTTTGTCGTGATTTCCTATCTGCGAAACTGCGGAAACTATTACTCTGAACATAATGAGCGTGCTTTGTCTCATGAATTCATCGTCAAGTAGCTTTTCGGCAGACGGACGGAGATATTCCTCAAGCAGATTTGTCAGCTTCTTGAATTTTCCGAGGAGGAACGATACCTTGGTAAGTCCCTTTGAAGGAATGGGGGTGTATTCTCCCGTAATCATTTTGTTGAATTTATCGCAGGAGGGGAAACGGAGGAGAATATCGCTTTCGTCACAGCCGTCTATTATCTTGCATCTTCCGCCGACAAAGCTGAGAGTTGCGTGAGGACCTTCCTTTACCGCAAATCCTATGGAGCAATTTGAACGACCGAGAATAGCTCCGGCTTCCTTGACAATATCGCAAAGTGCGGTAAGTCCTCCGAGAATAGAATACATATTTATGTAAGCTAAGGTTTTTGAGTCTGTGGTCGGAATCATTTTTGTATCACCAAGCCTTTCATGTTGTTTTTATTTATTCCGAAATGCGGACGCTTATCTCTCCGGAATCGAGAACAGTCTCTTTTCCGTCACATAAAACGATAAGTCCGCCGCTATCCGTTATGTCTGTTGCACGTCCGACAAAGGATAAGCCGTTTTTTGTGTACGATATTTCTTTACCGAGGACTGCGGAGGCTTTTCTGTATTCGTCGGCTACCAAAGGAAAATCAAAGCCACCGTCACGAAGAAGAATAAGCTCCTTTGCAATCTCCGCACACAAAACGTCTCTCCGTACCCTGCAACCGAGGGAGGAAAGAGAAACGGTTTTAACGGATGAGTCTGTTATAGGGCATTCGGAAATATTTACCCCGACTCCTATTGCAAGATACCTGCAAATTCCGCAGGAATAATCATTTACGGCTTCCGTAAGTATTCCGCAAAGCTTTTTTTCGTCCGCATAGATGTCGTTCACCCATTTTATACCGCATTTTATTCCGCATGAGCGATATAAAGCACGGATAAGTGCAACGGCAGAGCATGAGGTCGCACGAACAGCGGATGTAATCGGAATGTCACAGCGGAGAAGAAGCGTCATATAAAGTCCTCCGCTCGGTGAGATAAAGCTTTTACCCTGCCGTCCTCTTCCGCCCGATTGTCTGTCGGCTACTATGAGAGTGTCACAGGGGGAGTCTTTTGCAAGCATTTTCGCATCGTTGTTTGTGGATACGGTGTCTTCCTTAATAATAATATCGACTCCGCACAGCTCCTTTGATAAAAAAGTTTTGTCAAGCATAACAGTACCATATTCTGCACCGATAAAATTACAGTGCGGTTATTTAACAAAGATAATTTTAACAGATAAAAGTGGACTTGTCAACGCAAAAGCACTCCGAAAGATATAAAAAGTGTTGTCCGTCCCCTAAGTTGTAACTTCATTTTTATTCTATCGTAATTTTTTTGTGAAAACAGTTGATTAAATCGGGAATTTGTGGTATATTAATATCGTAAAAAAATTTACTTATGTAAAAGAGGTAGAATATGACTTACAATAAGAAATCCGTTGAGGATATCGACGTAAAGGGCAAAAGAGTCCTTGTAAGATGCGACTTTAACGTACCCGTTAAGGATGGCGTTATCACAGACGCTAAGAGAATCGACGGTGCTCTCCCCACCATTAAGTACCTTATGGAGCATGGTGCAAAGATTATCCTCTGCTCTCACATGGGAAGACCCCACAATGTTCTTGATGAAAAGGTTTCTCTCAATAAGAAGGAAAAGGCAAAGATCGCCGCTCTTCCCGAAGCTGAACAGGCTGCCGCTACAGAAGCTGCTCTTGAAAAGGCTAAGAAGGACCGCACTGCTCTTTCTCTCGGTATCATCGCCGCTGCTCTTAACGACAGAGGTGTTCCCGCAACTCTCGCTCCCGATGTAGTTGGCGAAAAGACTCACGAAATGGCAATGAACCTCGCTGAAGGTGAAGTTCTCCTTCTCGAAAACGTTCGTTTCCACGCAGCTGAAGAAAAGAATGATCCCGCATTCTCCGAAAAGCTCGCTTCCATGGCTGAAATCTATGTAAACGATGCATTCGGTACAGCACACAGAGCTCACTCCTCCACAGCAGGCGTTGCAGCTTACCTTCCCGCAGTTTGCGGTTACCTCATCCAGAAGGAAATCACCGTTATGGGTCAGGCTCTCAGCGATCCTAAGAGACCCTTCGTTGCTATCCTCGGCGGTGCTAAGGTTTCCGATAAGATCGGCGTTATCAACAACCTCATCGATAAGGTTGACGTTCTCGTTATCGGTGGCGGTATGGCTTACACATTCTTCCGTGCTATGGGTAACTCCATCGGTACTTCCATCTGCGAAGAAGACAAGCTTGAAGTTGCTCTCGAAACAATGAAGAAGGCTAAGGAAAAGGGCGTTTCCTTCCTCCTCCCCGTTGACAACATCATCGGTCGTGAATATAAGGAAGACACAACCTGCATGAGAATCTACTCCGACTCCATTCCGGACGGTTGGATGGGTCTCGACATCGGCGACAAGACTCAGGAGCTCTTCTCCAAGACTCTCGTTGGTGCAGGTACTGTTGTATGGAACGGTCCTATGGGCGTATCCGAATGGGAAAACTTCGCTTCCGGTACAAAGGCTGTTGCTAAGGCAGTAGCTGAATCCGGTGCTATCTCCATCATCGGCGGTGGTGACTCTGCTGCTGCTGTTGAACAGCTCGGTTATGCCGATAAGATGACTCACATCTCCACAGGCGGCGGTGCATCTCTCGAATTCCTCGAAGGCCTCGAACTTCCCGGAATCGCTTGCCTCCTCGACAAATAATAAATATAATATAAAATATAGAAGGCGAAACCAATGAAAAAAGAATCCCGTAAGGTTATCATTGCCGGTAACTGGAAAATGAACATGACTCCCTCCGCTGCAAAGACCGCTGTTTCCGAAACCGCACGTCTTGTTGAGGGTAAGAACGGCTGTGAAGTAGTTCTCTGCATACCTTTCGTAGACATCGCTACAGCTGTTGAAGCCGCAAAAGGCACAAACGTAAAAATCGGTGCTCAGAACGTACACTTTGAAAAGAAGGGTGCTTTCACAGGCGAAATTTCCGCTGATATGCTTAACGAATGCGGTGTTGAATACGTTATCATCGGTCACTCCGAAAGAAGACAGTACTTCGGTGAAACAGATACCACAGTAAACCAGAGAACCCGTGCCGCTCTTGACGCAGGTCTCAAGGTTATCCTTTGCCTCGGTGAAGTTCTCGAACAGCGTCAGGCAGGTATCACCGACGAAATCGTTGCTATGCAGACAAAGCTCAACCTCGCAGGCATCCCCGCTGAACAGATGAAGAATGTAGTTATCGCATACGAACCCGTTTGGGCTATCGGTACAGGTCTTACTGCTACTCCCGATCAGGCTGAAGAGGTTTGTGCCCTCATTCGTAAGACTGTAGCTTCTCTCTACAACGAAGAAGTTGCGGAAGCTCTTACAATTCAGTACGGCGGAAGCATGAACGACGGTAATGCGGCAGAGCTTCTTTCCAAGATTGATGTAGACGGCGGTCTTATCGGCGGTGCGTCTCTCGTTCCCGAAAAGTTTGCGAAGATCGTTGAAGCTGCTCAGGCTTAACAGGTAATTTAACAGAATAAAGCGGACTTTGTGTCTGCGGCGGACGTGGTAACTGAATTATATCACGTTCGCTTTTGTTATTGAGAGGAAATATTATGGTAAAAACAGTTCTTATCGGTTGCGGAAGCAGTGGCAGACAGATAGCTGAGGAAATATCTTCGGCAGGAGCGGAGCTTGTCGGCTTTTGTGACCTCAATATTGACAGAGCAAATGAACTCGGCAAAAAATACGGCGGTAAGGCTTTCTCGGATTATCGTGAAATGTTCGAGACTCTTTCGCCGAAAGCAGTATTTATTTGCACACCGCCGTACTGCACGGACGAAATAGTTGCGTCAGCCGTAGAGCATGGAATCAGTTTTATGACGGAGACTCCGGTTACAAGAAACTTCGATAAAGCAAAATCAATGCTTGAGAGGGCAAATGAAAAGGGAATCGTTGCGGCGGTTTACGACAGATTTATCTATTCCCGTCTTATGAAAACGGTCGAGTGCTTTGCCCGTAAAAATCAGATAATCCATGCGAGAATCGAACGTGTTACTCCCGCACCGACCGAATTTTGGAAGCGTGACTGCGAGCTTTGCGGAGGAATCCTTATCGAAAAGGGGGTAGACCTCGTTGCATTTATGGCGAGAATATTCGGTGAAATAAAAAATATCAGTGCGTTTGCAAGCAGAGGTTTTGTCTCGGGCATAGCGGATTACAGTACCGACGACTGCTTCAGCGGAATACTCACATATTCGAATAACGCTCTCGTTGAACTCTCTCTCGGAAACTACGGTGTCAGCGGAGAAGAAACAAGGCTCACACTTGAAGCAAAGGGAAAGCGTCTCGAGCTTTGCGGAGATGAGATAAGAGTGTACGGAGACAGCTTCGACCCCGGCAAAACAAAGAAAATGCTCCATGCAGGAGATGTTATTCCCGATGAATATGAAAACGGAATTCTTGTGTACAGAAACGATAACGAAAGCACTCCCGTAAATACCTTCCTTGCCTCTGTCGAAAGCGGAAAGACCGAAAGACTTCTCACCTACGGAGAGGGACTTGACGCACTTATTTCGGCGGTAAGAATCAGCGAAAAAACGGTGCATATCTGATGAAATTTCTGCATACATCGGATTTGCATATAGGACTGAGACTGTGCGAGCAGTCGATGAACGATGAGATAAAATACATCCTCGATGAAATAGTGCGGATAGCGGAGGAAGAAAAATGCTCTGCCGTCGTTATTGCAGGGGATATTTATGACAGGGCAAATCCGGCTCCCGATTCGGTGAAGATATTCGACAGCTTTGTTTCCGCGCTTGTTATGCGAAAGATTGCCGTTATAGGTATCAGCGGAAATCACGATTCACCCGAAAGAATAGGTTGCTTCTCCGATGTGCTTTGCGAGGCAGGAGTGTATTTTTCACCTGCATTCGACGGAAGCACAAAGGTTGCAACACTGTATGATGAATACGGTGACGTGAATTTTATTCTAATGCCGTTTGTAAAGCCGTCCGTGTGTGCGGTATACTCGGGAAAAGATATTTCCGACTACACCGAAGCAATGCGTTATCAGATAGAGCTTGCGAATGTTGACAAAAGCAAAAGAAATGTCATAGTCGCACACGGCTTTACGGGAGATCGAGCTTTCGATGAAGAAGCAGGCGGTACCGGATATATCTCCCCCGAGGTATTTGAGCTTGCCGAATATACAGCTCTCGGTCATCTCCATACAGCACACAGTGCAGGAGGGGATAATATACGATATTCAGGCTCTCCGTACAGATGCTCATATGCCGAAAAGGAAGACAAAAAGCAGGTGAATATAGTCACTCTCGGCGAAAAGGGTGTCGTAAACGTCGAGACGCGTGAACTTCATCCGCTCCACGACCTTGTTGAGCTTAGAGGCAGCTATGATGAGCTTACGTCTCTTGAAACGAGGTCAAAGGTGAAAGACGGGGACTATATTAAGGCTGTTCTAACGGATGAAGAGGACATAGAGGACGCTGTTATGAAGCTGAGAATAATATATCCGTCACTTATGCAGCTGTCATATGATAATTCGAGAACGGCGGCGGAGTTTTCATTTGACGAGGAAAGCATGGCAAGCATAAACGATTCACTTCGACCCGAGGACGTTTTTGCGGAGCTTTACGAGCTTCAAAACGGAGTCTCCCCCGACAGCGAAATCATGGAATGCGTTAAAGCTCTATTTTACACGGAGGATACAAATTGAGACCGCTGAAGCTGACAATACAGGCATTCGGACCGTACACCGAAAAAACAACTCTCGAGCTTTCACGACTGAGAGGACTTTATCTTATTTGCGGAGACACGGGAGCCGGAAAAACCATGCTGTTTGACGCAATTACCTACGCACTGTACGGAAGTGCAAGCGGAGACGTGAGAGACGGAGTGTCGCTGAGAAGTAAGTTTGCCTCTCCCGATGATATGACATACGTTGAGCTGACGTTTGAGAATAACGGACTTGAGTATACGGTATATCGTGAGCTTGGACGTGAAAAAACAAAACGAAGCGGAGAACGCACCTTTGTGAAATCAACGGAGGCTCACCTGAATATGCCGAACGGAAGTGTAATAAGCCGCTCAAACGAGGTTACACCGACAATATGCGACATAATCGGACTTGACAGAGAACGCTTCTCCCGTACAGTTATGATTGCACAGGGAGAATTCAGAAAGCTTTTGTTTGCGGATACAAAGGAAAGAATGCAGGTGCTGAGAAAAATATTCGGCACGGAAATATACGATACCTTTTCCGAAAGAGCAAAGGAAAAATCCGCGGAATATAAAAACAAGGCACAGCAGATAGCGGAAAACACGGATAAATATGCCGCTATGCTTGAACCT
>CAYWFS010000014.1:13731-41107 GCA_964457685.1 uncultured Ruminococcus sp.
TTCCGAGCAAAAGCTTGACGAATGCGAAAGAAACCTTAAAGCAGCCTCCGAAAAGGTCGAAAAATTCTCGGATAACAAACGCAAAGCCTCGACACTTAGGGAGCTTGCCGTAAAAAACGATGAAATATGCAAAAAGCTTCGTGAAAGAGATGAGCTTGAAAATGAAGCCGAAAAGTATAAAAAAAGGTCTGAGAAGTGCGGTGAAAGCTGTGTCACAATCGAAGAAAATCTCACCAAAAACTCCGATGAGGCAAAAGCACTTGAAGCAAGCATAGCTCATAAAAGAGAAAAAATATCCGTGCTTGCCGAGCTGAATCACAGGCTTGAAGCTCTCCGTGAAGAAAAAGCAGTAATAGACCGCTATGTTACAAAGCTGAAAGAATATGATGCGTGCGGAGAAACGGTGAGGATGCTTACCGAGAAATATAACGGTCAGAGAAAAAAGAGCATAGCCGCAAACGAGGAATACGACACTGCTTCACGAAAATATTTCGATTCAATCGCAGGAATACTTGCCGAAGAGCTTCAAGACGGCGAAAAATGCCCTGTATGCGGCTCTAGAGAGCATCCGTACCCGGCAAAGCACGAAAATTCGGAAATAACAAGAGAAAAGCTTGAAAATCTCAAAAAAATTCGTGATACGGAATCGGAGGCTCTGCGAGAATATGCTGAAGATCTCGGCAGTCAACGGGCGATAATGGGCGAATTATTAAAGACGATAAAGGAAAGCGAATATTTTGTCGAGGACGTTGAAAGTACAAAGAATAATATAAATAAATTCTTCGGAAACAACATTAACAGCAGAAAAAGCGTCAAGCAGGATATAGACAATGCCCGTGCAGAGGTTGATTCAATCCCCGAGGACGAAAAGAAGCTTGCGACTATCGGCAAAAATATAGAAAACGCAAGAAAAGAGCTTTCGGAAAAAAATGCCGAAAAGGTAAAATACTACTCTTATTATGAGGAAAAAAAGAGCAGTGCCGAGAAAATGAGCGGTTTTCTTCCCGAAATGACAGCTTCCGAGCTTGAAAAAAGAATAGCGGAAATCAGAAACAATGCAGACGAGCTTGAAAAAGAGCTTGATGAGGCAGAGTCTGAGATGAACAAAGCAAAGCTTGAAGCGGAGTCGGTGAGAGTCGAGAAAAACACTCTTGTTTCACAGCTTGGAGACAGTACTGTCACTGAGGAAGAGGGGCTTTTGGAAAAGGTTACCGAAAGCAAAAAGGCATACGATGAATGCGTGAACAGCCTTATAAAGCAAAGTGCCGTGTATGAAAAAAATGTCACAACGGTGCAAATGCTTGAAAAGGAGCTTGACGAGCTGACTGTAGCCGAAAGCGACAAACGTAAATATTCGCTTATATCGGATACGGCAAGCGGTATGCTCAAAGGAAAGGAAAAGGTCACCCTTGAAGCATTCAGTCAAATGCGGTTGTTCGACAGAATATTACGCCGTGCCAACATCCGTCTTCTTAAAATGAGTAACGGCAGATATGAGCTGATACGTCGTGCGGCAAGCGGAATGAAGGCTCAGACAGGACTTGACCTCGACATACGCGATCACTGGAACGGTAAGTCAAGAGACGTTAAAACCTTGTCGGGAGGAGAATCCTTTATGGCATCTCTCGCACTTTCTCTTGCACTTTCCGATGAAACTGAGGCGGAGTCGGGTGGAGTTCACATAGATTCGCTGTTTATTGACGAAGGCTTCGGCTCACTTGATTCTTCTTCACTCGAATCCGCTCTCGATGTGCTTTCGTCACAGGTAGGCTCACGTTCGGTTGGAATTATTTCCCATGTTGACGCACTGAAAGAAAAGATTCCCGAGAAGATAACGGTGAAAAAGGGTCGTACCTCAAGCCATGCGGAGATATGGATAGGATAAGTGTATTTTGTGTAATTTTTTGTATGCACAGGATATGTTTTATTGACTTTCAATCTGCTATGTGATAAAATGACAAAAGTAAAAAATTTATAGAAAAGAAGGTCTTAGCTCTGAAAACTACCAATAAAAAAGGCTCGTTTCTCGAAAGTGCGTTTATCCTGACTATTTCGACGGCTTTCGTTAAGCTTGCGGGTCTCTTGTTTACAATCCCGATATCGAATATGCTCGGCGGAGAGGGAATGGGATATTTCTATGCCGCATACGATATTTACAATATGCTTGCCGTTCTTGCCTCAGCCGGACTTCCCGTTGCGGTGTCGAGAATGATAAGCGAAACTCTTGTCAGCGGAAATACGGATGAAGCCGAAAAAATATATAAGGTATCTCTTAAAATCTTTACGATAATAGGTGCGGTGGTTGCTGCGGCTATGTTTTTCGGTGCGGATTTGTTTGCGGCTATAATAAAAAGTCCGAACGCGGGAATGTCTATCAGAGTCCTTGCGGTGACGGCTTTCTGCTCGTTTGTAATGTCCGCACTCAGAGGATATTTCCAGGGTCACTCGATAATGATACATACGGCAGTTTCGCAGGTAATTGAAGCCTTTGCAAAGCTAGTACTCGGATGTGCTATGGCATATGTTCTTCTCAGAACAGAGCTTGAATATGTCGGTGGCTCGGCAGGTGCTATCATGGGTGTATCTCTCGGTGCGGTATTCGCTGTCATCTACCTCCTCATGAGTAAGAAGAAGTTTGACAAAAACGAAGTCAAGTCCGGTATGCCCGTAAGAGATGACAAGGCTATAATAAAGGAGCTGTTCCGTATAGCGATTCCCGTATCTCTCGGAGCGTCCGTAATGAGCCTTGTAAACCTCATAGACACTACCGTTATAATGCGTGTGCTTCAGGACGGTCTCGGCTACACCTATGAAAAGGCAAACTGGCTCTACGGTGTGTTCGGAAACGCAAAGAAGATATTCAATTTCCCCTCTGCATTCATAGTTCCGTTTACTGTAAGCATTCTCCCCGTTCTTACAGCCGCATATACGGCAAAGGATAAGGAAGGGGTTGCAAAAAATCTTACAAACTGCTTTAAATATGCCATGATGCTCGCTCTGCCTGCCGGAATCGGTATTACGATACTTGCGGAGCCTATCATGAACATCATTTATTTCAATACTCCCGAGGAAGCAAATGCAGGTGCCCCCTTGCTTGCTGTATTCGGTATCGCCGTTATACTTTATGCGGTGGTTTCGATAAGCAATGCCATTCTTCAGTCGTTCGGTCAGGTTAACAAGCCCCTTATCAGCCTTTGCGTGGGCGGTGTAATAAAATGCGGACTTAACGCTGTCCTCGTCGGATTTGAAGATATAAACATAATGGGAGCACCTATCGCCACCTGTGTTTGCTACGTTGTAATGATTGCAATGAACGTGGTATTCCTCAGAAAGTACCTTGTAGGTTGCGGTGCGATTATCACAAATACTTTGAAAATAATAGCCGCTTCCGTAATTATGGGTGCGTTTGCATATGTTTGCTACGCATTCCTTTCAAACGCTATCGGAGTAAGAATCGGCGGACTTATTTCGATTGCTCTTGCGGCTATGCTTTATGCCGTTCTTGTGTTCGTATTTAAAATATTTACCGTAAAGGAAATAAAATCTGTTTTAAAGAAGGGCTGAGAAAATGAAATTCGATATCAGAGAAACAGCGAAGGAAAGAGTTATCCTTGTTGCTCATCGAGGAGTATGGGGAGGCAATATCCCGTGCAACAATCTTCTTGCATACGATATTGCAATACGCGAGGGTGCCGATATGGTTGAAACGGACGTTACACGCTGTGGTGACGGAGAGCTGTTTATATTCCATCCGGGTATGGAAAAGAGACAGATAAACCGTGACGTTCACATAGGCAGTATGACCTCCGAGGAAGTAAAGCAGCTGAAGCTTTGCAACTATGACGGAGCTTCAACAGAGCATGGTCTGTCCACGCTTGATGAGCTTCTCGAGCATCTCAAGGGTCGTTGCTTTATCAATATCGACAAGTTCGGTGACAATCCCGCACAGATAATAGAAACCGTAAAGCGTCACGATATGAAAGATCAGATTATTCTCAAGTGTTCCCCGAAAAAGGAAAATCTTGCGATAATCGAAAAATACGCACCCGACATCCAGTTTTTACCTGTTATTTCGGCTGACAACGGTTGTCACGAAATGCTGAAAAGCATGGATATAAACTATATAGGTGCGGAGCTTCTTTTCAAGACTGAGGAGGACGAAACAGCTTCCGAGGAATACCGTGAAAAGCTCAGAGCGGACGGAAAGCTTTGTTGGGTAAATACCATAGTTTACGACCACAGAGCGGTTCTTGCGGCTCATCACTCCGATGATACTGCTATGGCAGGAGATCCCGAGTTCGGCTGGGGTTGGTGTGCGGACAGATTCGATATAATTCAGACAGACTGGATATCGAGCTGTGACAGATACCTCCGTGAAACCGGCAGAAGATTCAGATAAACCGTAAATTATGCAAATAATTAAGAAAGGATATATATTATGAAAAACAGAAATGAAATCCCCGCACAGTACAAATGGGATTTTACTCACATCTTTAAGACAAAAGAGGACTGGGAAAAGGCTTATTCCGAGGTTGAAAGCAAGATTTCCACTCTCTCCGAAATAAAGGGAACACTTGGAAACAGTGCTGAGTCTCTTTGTGCGGCATATGACAAGCTTTTCGGCTTCTATCAGGAGTTCGAGCCTGTTGCAGATTACGCATTTTTCTCAAAGACACTTGACGGAGGTGATTCTGCCGCTCAGGTAATGTGTGACAGAGTAGGTATGCTTTCCGTTAAGGCAGGCTCTGCTACAGCATTCTTTGAACCCGAGCTTATGGAAATACCCGACGAAAAGCTTGCTGAGTTCATGACCTACGAGCCTATGAAGAAGTACGCTCATATTATCGAGGACTCCGTAAGACTCAGAGACCACGTTCTCGACGAAAAGAGCGAGGGAATACTTGCGAAGATGGGCAAGATTACCGGAACTCCCTCCGATGCATACGGAATGTTCACCGATGTTGAAATGCAGATTCCGACAATCAAAGATTCAAACGGAAACGAACACGAGCTTACAAGCGGCAACTTCACCGTAATGCGTGAGTCCTCCGACAGAGTTCTCCGTGAAAACGCATTTGAAGCAATGTTTGGTACCTACGGTAAATATATCAATACTCTTGCGGCTATATACGGCGGTAGTGTTAAGCAGGACAATGTTTTTGCTGAAATCAGAGGCTATAATTCTGCCCGTGAAGCTTCTCTTGCAGGCTCCAATGTTCCCGAAGAGGTTTATGACGCACTTATCGAAGCTATTCACGCATCCATTCCGTCCATGAGCAAGTACCTGAAGCTGAGAAAAAAAGCTCTCGGTCTTGAAAAGCTTGATGTATACGATATTTACACACCTATGGTTGCTGATATCGAATATCCCATGCCCTATGAAAAGGCTTGCGAGATAGTTGTTGAAGCTGTAGCTCCTCTCGGAAAGGAATATCAGGACGTTATTCGCCGTGCAATAAACGAAAACTGGATAGACGTATACGAAACTCCCGGTAAGGAATCCGGTGCATTCTCCGCAGGTGTTTACGGAATCCATCCCTTTATAAAGCTTAACTACACCGACAGCCTTGACGACGCATTCACCCTTGCACATGAGCTTGGACACGCTATGCACTCCTATCTTTCCGCAGAAAAGCAGGATTACGCAACACACGACTACAAGCTTCTCGTAGCTGAAGTAGCGTCCACCTGTAACGAAGTTCTTCTTACAAAGTACCTCCTCAAGACAGAGACAGACAAGAAGCGTAGAGCATACATCCTCAACCACTTCCTCGAAGGCTTCCGTACAACAGTATTCCGTCAGACTCTCTTTGCTGAGTTTGAGCATAAGGCACACGCCCTTGAAGCTTCCGGTACTCCCATCAATGCGGAATGCCTGAACAATGTTTACGCAGACCTTGTAAAGCTTTATTATCCCGATGCCGAGTTCTGCGATACCCTCAAGTATGAGTGGTCTTATATTCCCCACTTCTACAGAGCATACTATGTATATCAGTACGCTACAGGCTTCTCCTCCGCAGTTGCGATTGCATCAAACATTCTCGAAACAGGCGATGCTTCAAGCTACCTCGAGTTCCTCTCCACAGGCGGCTCCGATTATCCTCTGAACGAGCTTAAAATTGCCGGAATCGACCTCACTTCTCCCGAAGTTGTCGAAAATGCTATGAAGGTATTTGACGAAACAATAGACGAGCTTGACGCTATTCTTTAATCAAGCAATATAAATAAAAAAATCCGCAGTCGAAGAACCGTACCCAAAAGTTAGACCAAAAAACTAACGATTGGGAGGGCGGTTCATCTTTCACAAACGTGTACTGCGGATTTTTTATTTTGTCAGCGAAGTCTTGAGAAAAGAATCGAGAACATGAGGTCGCGGTTTACGGAGTCAACGTGTTCAAAAGCTCCGTCATACGCACCGAAAGTATATGAATAGTCGGGATTTATGTGTGGACGAGCTACGATTGATTCGGAGAAGCTGTTCGGCTCTATAATGCCGCATATGGTGGATATATCCCAAATAACACGGCTCCACGATACAGCTCCCGACGGCTTGCACTCGGCTACGTTGTCGCAGAGATAGTCACCGAGAGGATTTTTACCTCTGAGTTGGTCTTCAAGCTCACATATGTTCAAAATAAGATGTGATACTACTCCTCTGCAAGGGAAGAGAAGGAGAGGTACACCGGAAGCGAACAGGGCATTTGCGGCATTTACGTCTCCGTTAAGATTAAATTCGCCACCCTCGAACCATTTTGCGTTTGCACCGAGCCAAACAACGGCAATCTTGTCTTTTATTTCGGGATGAAGCAGGATTGCGGAGGAAACATTGGTAATCGCTCCTATCGCAACTACATATGTAAGCTCATCCGATTCCATAACGTGACGTGCAATTGCATCTGCCGCTTCACTTTGTACGGGAGTTTTTTCGTCCGGCATTCGTTCGGTTGAACCTCTGTAGTACGGCGGAATTTTTGCACCGTGTGAGCGTTCGACAAGGGAAGTGCAGATTCCTATTTCACGGTAGCTTCTCTCCATGCCATCCGAATAAGAGTCGCTTTTTTCGTTGTGGAACGGAGCCGCCGTAACTGCCGCAAGCTTGATTCTGTCGGGTGCAAGCATTGCAAGTGCGAGTGCAAACTGGTCGTCGATTTCGTTGTAGGTGTCCGTATCGAGAATGACACGCTTGATTCCCGGTTTGCTGAGTTCAGCTTTGATATTCATATAGAACCTCCTTAATTACGCAGGTCAAAATATTTTTTCATTGTCTCGTTCGCTGTCTTTTTTCTGTCGGCAAAATAGGTTTCGAGGTCGTTTGAATCGGCACAGTCTCGTATCAACTGATAGGTTGCCTTTGCTATCGTAGGATAAGCGTTTCCGAATGCAAAAGCAAAATCAAATGCGGGTGTGTCGAGTATCATGTCAAGCATATTTACGCTTTCGTTGTCTCTGAGTACGTTCAGCATATTATAGTTTACATATTCATCGTAAATATAACCGTAGGATGCGGCATTGAGGTATGAGAGCGTGATTGCGGCAAATTCACCGTTCGTGTGATTCTTCGGAACTGCGAAAACGGCTTCGGTATTTGCGATGAGTGTGCGGTATTCGTCTCCCTCGTCCTCCTTGGGAAGCGGAAGAAGTCCCCAGTCTGCATTTGCGTTTGTAAGCCATGATGAAACGTACAGGTAATCTATAAGGAATGCGGATTCACCCTTTGAGAAAATATTTATCGCACCCGCACTCGAGTCTATTATTTTGTATTTGTCGTTGTATATCGAGTAGAGATTGTTCATTGTCTGCTCGACCTTTTTGACAGTGTAGCCGACTACGGGAACCTTTCTTACGCTTGCGCTGATGTAGTCGTTTCCGCTTGCCTTGAAAATGAGGTCGGGAAGACGAGAGGCTGTGTTTTCGGCAGTTGTCGTGTAATAGCTCTTGTCTCCGCTTTCGTTGAGATTTTTTACCATTTCCGTGAGGGTCAGGTATTCGTCCCACGTCCAAGTTCCGTTTTCAGCCGAGGAATATAGTTCCGTTACATCGGCTCCTGCTTCACTCAGAACAGACTTATTCATATATACAGCCGAAAAAGAGGACGGAGAAATGGAAGCGTGTCCGGCAACTCCGTAGGTCTTGTAGCCGCCCGAGGTCATATCAGATGACATTGCATTGAAATAAGGCTTGTCGAGGTCGAAAAACGGCAGAGACCTGAGATTTATGAGAGTATCCGCCATTCTGAACTCTCCTACCGTGTATATCGGAAGCATAAGCAAATCGGTGTAGTACGAATCCGCTGCAATATCGTTTTTAAGCTCGGTGAGCATGGTGCCACTGTCGGCCACTGTTGTGATAAGCGAGATGTTAAGTCTGTCCTCGACCTCGGCATTTCGTATCATGGCAAGACGTGAGACAGTGCTTTCAGTGTTTTCGGGAGAAATAAAGTCCTTGTTTGTGGTGGTAATGAAGAATACGGCACCTTCATAGTCTCGTTCGGGAAGCTCTGCAAGATACTGTTCGGATAAAGCTTTTGAGTCCGTTTCGGGAGAATATAAGGTGTAGCTTTTTTCGTCATTTTCCGCAGAATCCGTTTTGTCGGAGACGTTTACTCCGCTTGAATCGGTTTCATTCTCGGGAGACATATCGTTTACTATAATAAATCCGCATGAGGTTGCGGAGAGTAGCATGAGAGAAGACAAAATAAGTGCCGCTGTTTTTTTTAATATCATAATTGTGGAAGATTACCTTGTAAAATATAAAATCTTATACGGCAATTATAACATAATATTACCCCCTTTGCAAGTGGCACTTTTGAGACTGAACTGTTACATTTTATACAATGAAAAGCGGAGAGCCGACCTTGGTATATGACGATAGAAACACCGCACTTCTGATTTTTTTGCTTGGAATAACAACGGGGGAGAGAAGTGAGCAGTTGCTTTCGGTAAGAAGCTGCATATCAAAGATTATGAGAGGATCGCCGACTTCGACACTTTTTCCGACCTTTGAGAGAGGATGAAATATGTCCTCGTGCAAGTATTCCGTGTCGCTTCCAACCTGCACATAAACGTCTATTCCGCACTTGCTTTCGATAAGCACCGCACAGTGGTTGTACGAATATCCTTCAATGACACCGCATATCGGAGAGTAAACTATGCTGTACTCGGGAAGAATAGCACAGCCGATTCCCATTGAGCCTGAATAAAAAGACGGATCGCTTGAATGTGCGAGAGGGAAGACTCTGCCGCACATGGGTGAGCTTACGGTAAAGCGTTTCATATATACCTCCTTTTCTTTTAGTATAGCCGAAAAAAAGCCGTGATAACAAAAAAACAGACCCTCATTACAGAGGATCTGTCGAGTATGTTTCGGAATTAGCCCGGATAATTCGGGATTATCTTAGAAAATCGGAACAACTGCTCCGTCGTATGTGGAGTTGATGTAGTTCTTAACAACTTCGGACTGGAGTGCGGCTACGAGTGCCTGTGTCTTTTCTGTGTTTTCGTTGCCTTCCTTAACTACGAGTACGTTAGCGTATGTCTGAGCTGCTGTGGATTCGGACTTTTCAGCTGCGATAGCTTCGGAAACCTTGAGACCTGCACCGATAGCGTAGTTACCGTTGATAACCGCTACTGCTACTTCGTTGAGAACTGTGGGAACGAGAGCTGCTTCCATTTCACGGATGTCGAGGTTCTTCGGGTTGGAGGTGATGTCCTGAATTGTAGCTGTGAGACCAACACCGTCTGCAAGCTCGATAAGACCGTTGTCAGCGAGGAGGAGGAGGGCTCTTGCTTCGTTTGTTGTGTCGTTGGGAACTGCTACGATAGCACCGTCTTCAAGTGCGTCGAGAGAGGAGCAAGTACCTGCGTAAATTCCGAAGGGTTCGTAGTGAATCTTAGCAACGGAGTTGAGGTGAGTACCGTTTTCTTCGTTGAAGGAGTCGAGGTAGGGCTGATGCTGGAAGTAGTTTGCGTCAACGTCACCGCTTTCGGTAGCATTGTTGGGAGTAACGTAGTCGTCCATTACCTTGATTTCGAGAGTGTAGCCGTCTTCTTCGAGAATGGACTTGCACTGTTCGAGGATTTCTGCGTGAGGAGTAGCGGATGCGGCAACTGTGATAGTCTTGTCATCGGAAGAACCGGATGAGCAGGAAACGAGAGAAGCTACTGCGAGAAGGGAAGCGAGAGCGATGGATATAAACTTTTTCATGATATTTTCTCCTTGAAAATAAATTTTAAAATTAAATTGATTTTATTTGCCTCTGATTCTTCTGTCGGTTTTCTTTGCGATAAAGGAAAGACCTTCCTGAAGTATCTGGACGATTATAATGAGAAGAAGTGACGAGATGTACATATGCTTCGGCTGGAAACGGTAGAGACCGTATCTGATTGCGAGCTGACCGAGACCGCCGCCTGCGATGAGGTATGTCATGGGGGTGTAGCCGAGAATTGTGGTTATTGCGATTGCACCGCCGACTATGAGTGAGGGCTTTGCTTCGGGAATAAGAACCTTTGTTATTATCTGGAAATTACTCGAACCCATAGCCTGAGCAGCTTCGATAACACCGCGGTCAACCTCTCTGAACGAGGATTCTATCATTCTTGCAACATAAGGAGCGGCGGCAATTACGAGGTAGAATATAAAAGCCTTGTCTCCTATCTGCGTTCCGACTACTGCCTTTGCAAGTGGCTGTGTCATAACGAGAAGAATAATAAACGGAATAGAGCGTATAATATTTACGACGACTCCGACTACTTTGTTTACCGCACTGTTCGGGAAAATGCTGTCCTTTGATGTACAATAGAGAAGAACACCGAGTGGAATTCCGATGATGTATGCGATAACGGTTGAAATAACGGTGATATAAAGGGTCGAGATTATTGCTTCGGCATACACCAATGTCATACCGTTGTCGAGTATTCCGTCAAGGAGCTCAACCATTTGTATCACCTCCTTCGATCTCGGCTTCAAGGTCGTTTTCCGAGATTCTTTCGTATTTTACCTCATGTGAGTCAAGATAAGCGAATATTCTTTCTGAGGAGGCTTCATCCTCGGGAAGTCTGAGAAGCATCTGACCGTATGCTCTGCCGTCAAGCTCCTTTGTGTCGGCTCCTATGATGTTTACCGCCGTTCTGCATTCGAGAGAAAGGTTTGAGATGACGGGTTCATTTGAAGTTTGTCCGTCGAAAACGATTCTTACGAGTGCTCCTGTGGGGGTAAAGTGAGCCGCCGCACCCTTCGGAAGTATGAGATCCTTTGCAACCGCCGATTTCGGAGCTATGAAGATGTCTTTTACAAGTCCCATCTCGGCAACCGTTCCGTGGTCAAGCACCGCTACCTTGTTACAGATACGCTCGACTACTTTCATTTCGTGGGTTATAACTACTATTGTAACACCAAGCTCTGAGTTAATCTTTTTAAGAAGCTCGAGTATCTGAGTTGTGGTGTTCGGGTCGAGGGCACTTGTTGCTTCGTCACAGAGAAGAACCTCGGGGTCTGTTGCCAAAGCTCTTGCGATTGCTACTCTTTGTTTCTGACCGCCGGAGAGCTGTGCGGGGTAGTTTCCCATTCTGTCTTCAAGACCGACTATTTTGAGAAGCTCCTTAGCTCTTTCTACCGCTTTCTTTTTCGGAACACCGGATATTTCCATCGGATAACATACATTTGCAAGAGCTGTACGCTGTGCAAGCAGGTTAAAGTTCTGGAATATCATTGCTATGGAACGTCTGGTTTTGAGAAGCTCCTTTTTCGAGAGAGAGGAAAGGCTCACTCCCTTGAATTTTACGTCCCCCGATGTAGGTACCTCGAGAAAGTTCATACATCGGACGAGTGTGGATTTTCCGGCACCGGAGAGACCGATTATACCGTAGATGTCACCTTTTTCTACTTTAAGTGAAACATCGCTTACGGCTTCAACCGAATCATGATCGGTGCGGAAGGTTTTTGTTACATTGATAAGCTCTATCATTTGTTCACCGTACTACCGTTTTTCTTTAAAACATAAAAAACAGCCCGGGGTTAGAATTTCTTTCTGATCCCGGACTATCCATCAAGTTATTATTTATTGTTAATCAGTTTTTTACTACGACAACAACACCCGATGTTATATCCGGGTGGAGGACATTCGAATTGCGACCTCGTTAATGCAGAACATAGTAAAACTCCTTAGATTTGTGAATTGACTTTGATTTGTTTATGTTTTCTTTGTGTTGGACATATTATAGCATATTTTAACTTGCCGTGTCAATCGTTCTTTTTCAAAAAAATCAATAAATTTCCGCAAGAAAATCATAAATATTCAGCAAAATTCAACATATTCACCGATTTTGTATTATAATTCATAATGTTCACAATAAATTCCTACAGGATATATTATATATTCATTTTTTGAGTTTATAATAAGACTCAGTATTAATAGAAAGGAAGCGGAGAAACAAATCCGCAAAAAAACAACATGGAAATAATCAAGCTTACAGCTCAGAACTTTGATGAAATCGTAACAAAAAGCGACAAGCCCGTGCTGATAGACTTTTTCGCTACATGGTGCGGACCGTGCAAAATGCTCTCTCCCGTTGTAGACGAGGTTGCAGAGGAAGTAGATGACGTTGTATTCTGCAAGGTTGACGTTGACGAAGAAGGAGAGCTTGCAAACAGATTCAATGTAATGTCCGTTCCCACACTTGTCCTCATCGAAAACGGAGAGGTAGAGAACAGCTCGGTAGGCTTCATTCCCAAGGAAGAGCTTCTCGAATTCATCGGAAAGTAAAAATAATTTGCATATCTTGACATAAAATACAAATTGTAGTATAATCAAGTTAACTTTCGACATTTCTTCATCAAATGCCGGGAGTTAATTTTTTTTAGAGGTTTAAACAGCTATGAAGAAAAAGACAGTTATTTACAGTGAAGTCGCTTATTTGCTCGGGGTAATAATACTCGCACTCGGAACGGCTTTTATGGCACTCGCCGACTTCGGAGTTTCCATGGTGGTGGCTCCGGCATACATTCTGCATTTGAAGATTGCGGAGACGTTTCCGACTTTTACGTTCGGTATGGCGGAATACGTTTTACAGGCTTGTCTTATAGTCGTTATGATGCTTATACTCCGCAAGTTCAGAATTAAATACCTTCTTTCGTTTGTTACCACAATTATATACGGAATCGCACTTGACGGCTTTATGCTTCTTCTCGGAATGATACCGACATCTGAAATGATTGTAAGAGTAATATTTTATATAGTGGGAGTTCCGCTTTGCTCTATCGGAGTTGCGTTTTTGTTCCACACCAAGCTTCCTCAGGCGGCATATGAGATGTTCGTCAAGGAGGTGTCGGCAAAGTACGGTGCGGATCTCACAAAATTCAAAACCTGCTATGACCTTGTAAGCTGTGCGTTGTCCGTTGTACTTTCATTCGTGTTCTTCGGCTTCGGTCAGTTCAGAGGAGTTAATGTGGGAACTGTTATCTGTGCCTTGCTCAACGGTCCTCTCATCGGTTTCTTCGGGAAGCTTTACGAAAAGAATTTTACTTTCAAGGATAAAACCGCTATCGGAGATAAGCTTTAAAAAAGTCTGCCAAATATATAAATTCCGTTGCAAAGTGTCGCAATATAATGTATAATTAGATAAAACAACGAAAATATACGGGTGCGATGCTATGGATAACATTTTCGATAAACTGAACAGTAAGCAAATCGAGGCAGTAACAAGCACCGAGGGATATGTAAGAATAATAGCGGGAGCAGGCTCGGGAAAGACAAAAACGCTCACACATCGCTATGCATATCTTGCACTTGCTGCCGGAATACACCCCGGAAATATCCTTTGCGTCACATTTACAAACAAAGCCGCAGGGGAAATGAAACGACGGGTTCGTGCTATCGTCGGAGAGGGATGTGATACGTCTCTTATTACGACTTACCACGGATTTTGCGTGAGAGTTCTGCGTGAGGATGCCGGAAGACTGTTTTATCCGCAGAATTTCAGAATTCTCGATGAATCTGCACAGAAAGCGATACTCGAGGAGATATATGCGGAGCTTGAATTAAAGCTTGACAGAGCCAGCTTCGAGAAAATGCTTGAAAAAATACATCTCGTTAAATCGGATGAAAAATATGTTTCAATGTTTGTCAGCGGAGAATTCGGCGTAAAAGCGGATGATTCAAGTGACGATAACATAATCAGAATGTATATGCAAAAGGAAAAAAACGTCTTCGGACTTGATTTCGATGACCTCATTTGCTTTACATTCGCAATATTCGAGAGCTATCCCGAGGTTCTGAAAAAGTGGCAGGACAGACTGCACTACATTCAGGTTGACGAGTTCCAGGATTCGTCAAAACGGGAGCTGAGACTTGTGTCAATGCTGTCTGCGGTGCATAAAAATCTCTTTGTAGTAGGAGACCCCGACCAGAACATATACGAATGGCGAGGTGCGGATATGGGCATCCTTGTCGATTTCGATAAGACTTTTCCGGGGACGGAGACCGTTTTTCTCAACCGCAACTACCGTTCCACCGAAAGAATCCTGAAATGTGCGAATACGCTTATTGCAAGAAACAAAAATCGCATACCCAAGGAGCTTTATACGGTCGATAATGTCGGAGACGAGGTAGTGTGCCTTCATTCCAAAAACGAGCGTGACGAGGGTAAATGGATAACGGATGAAATAAAGCGTCTTGTGAAAAACGAGGGGTATTCATACCGTGATATAGCGATTTTGTACCGTTCGGGATTCCTTTCGAGGTTTGCGGAACAGGCTCTCTCAGGTGCGGGAATACCGTATGAGCTTTACGGAAGCGTGCGATTCTACGAGCGAATGGAAATAAAGGATGTCCTTTCATATTTAAAGCTTATCGCGTATAACGACAACGAGGCTCTAATGAGGGTTATAAACACTCCGAAGCGTATGTTCGGTAAAACAAAAACGGAAAAGCTGAAAATGCTTGCTGAGGAAAGAGGTGTGTCGTATTACGAGGCTCTTTGCGAGAATGTCGATATACCCGAATTTAAACGCTCATCTGTCAAGGAGTTTGTACTTCTGATAGAGGAAATGCGTTCCAAATACAAGAGCAGAACAGTCTCGGAAATCTTGAGTGAAATTCTTGTTAAATCGGGGTATGAAAAATATATCCGAGAAACGGGAAATGCGGAGCGACTTGACAACCTTGCGGAATTTAAAAGAAGCTGTGACGATGAGGAAAAAGCAAGAGGAGAGGAGTATTCACTCGAAGAATTTCTCTCGGATATTGCAATGAAAGCAGACTGCGACACGGATGACGAAAAACGTGATATGGTCAAGCTTATGACTATCCACGCTTCAAAGGGACTTGAATTTCCCGTATGCTTTGTTTGCGGCTTTACAGACGGTATATTTCCATCCAGCAGAACCATCGAAGAAAGAAAGGATGCCGGTCTAGAGGAAGAAAGACGACTTTGCTTTGTCGCACTTACAAGAGCCATGAAGCGTCTGTATCTGACCGAATCCGAGGGAAGTACCGGTGACGGTTCTAGAAGCATTAAAAAACGTCCGTCGAGATTTATTTACGAAATAGGCGAGGAGAATTACAGGCACATAGGAGAGATTCCCAAGGAGCTGAGAAATGACCCTGCCGAAAGTAAAGATAAGGACGAAAGCGGCAAAAAGCTGTCAGTCGGAGACGAGGTGGAGCATCCGCTGTTCGGTCACGGAGTAGTTCGGGATATTGACGAGAAAAGAAGCGTATACAATATAAAATTCGATAAATCCGCAGATGTAAAGCCCGTCGGAATGGACTATGACTTTGAAAAATGGCGTAATATTGCCGAGCTTAAAGAAAAAGCATTGCGAGAAGCGGAAGAAAGAAAGCAAACCCACGAAAATGAGCAGCTTTCGATGAATATAGAACCTCCCGAGGATACGAAATCTTTTGATTCCTCAGATAAGGACACATCCGATAAGGATGCAAAAGAGCCTGAAAAAACGGAGCCTGTAGAGGTAGACTCTTTACCCGAAGATAATACAGCTGACGAAAACAGGAAAAGTGAAGCGTCGGAGCAGGATGACACCGTTGAGATGGTTTCAGAGCCTGCGAAAAAGGAGCTTCCGCGGAAATATCGTAACGCCGAATGGTTGAAGCCGATAGACCTCCTTGAGGAAAATCTTTGGAAAAGAGATGACGTTCCGCATGACGGGTGGAGCTGTGTTGATATTATCGACCTCGGTGAGCCTGTCGGAGTATGCAGAATGTGCGGATACCAGATAATACGCTACGTTCATGTAATGGAGCATCCGAATTTTCCCAGAAAAATAGGTGCAGGGTGCATATGTGCAGGACGTATGGAGGGAGACGTTGAGAGGGCAAAGGAGCGTGAAAGCGTATTCAAAAACCGTCTCGGTCGAAAGGAGACCTTCCTCTCAATGAAGCTGAAAAAAAGCAAAAACGGAAACGAATATTTCAAATATAAAGGAGAGATAGTTACCGTTCTTGCCGACAGATTCAAAAAAGGACAATACAAGGCAGTCTACGGCGGAAATTACACAAATTCATATGCAAAAAAGGAGGACGCACTTCTCGAAGTCTTTGAAATGATAGATCCTCCGCTGAAATTCGATAAACGGTGAGGTGAAAAAATGCCGGATTTCCTGAAAAATAAAAAATACGCTCAAATGTGTGCTTATGCAGTGCTTGGCGTGTCGTGTTGTATGATATTTTATCTTATCATATCCGATATATCAAGAGCAGAGGAATGGATAGGCAAGATATTTAACGTACTTTCTCCGCTTACATACGGCTGTGTTATAGCTTACATAATGCTTCCGTTCATGCGTATGTGCGAGAAAAGCATACTTCGCTTTAAAGAAGGCTCAAAGCTTGAAAAAAAGCTGAAGCGTCCTTTGGCAGTTGCAATGACCATGCTCACGTTTTTGCTGATAGTTACCCTTATCGTAGTGCTTATTATTCCGCAGGTCGGAAACAGCTTTATTGAGCTGGAAAATCAGATAAACGGCTATGTCTCTGCGGCACAGAATCTTGTTGATAAAATAATCCGTGATTTTCCTCTGTTTAACGGGCAGTACGAAAACCTGTCGGAGTTCCTTGACGTAAACGAAATATCCACCGATATAAAAAGCTTTATTTCTGGCTTCTACGGATTTCTCGAAACAGGTGCGAAATATATTATCTCTTATGCCGGAAGCTTTGTTATCGAGGTAAAAAATGCTCTGATTGGCTTTATAGTTGCCATATATCTACTTGCGGCAAAGGAAAAGCTTGCGGCAAAGACCAAAAAGCTTCTTTCCGCACTGCTGAACAGACGACACTATGTAAATCTCGTTAATCTCGTCAGATTTACCGACAAGACCTTCGGCGGATTTGTTATCGGAAAGCTCATCGATTCCGTTATAATCGGATTTCTGACGTTCATCGTCATGTCGATAATCGGTATGCCGTTCACTCCGCTTATCAGTGTGATAGTCGGAATTACAAATGTCATTCCTTTCTTCGGACCGTTTATCGGAGCTATACCTAGTGCGTTTATCATATTTATAGCAGAGCCTAAAATGACGATTTGGTTTGTTATAATGATACTTGTAATACAGCAGCTCGACGGAAACGTAATAGGCCCGAAGATACTCGGAAGCTCAACGGGACTTACATCTCTTGCGGTGCTTATCGCAATTATGATAGGCGGAGGACTGTTCGGAGTAGTCGGAATGATACTCGGTGTTCCCGCAGCCGCAGTAATATGTGCCATTGTAAGACAGAAAACGGACGAAAGACTCAGAAGAAAGAATGTGCCTGTGTCTCTGGAGCATTATTACAACGACCCACCGCAGGTAGATTTTGAGAAAGAACCGATATTTGTTACAAAAGAAAAATTTCCCGATAAGGGCGAAGAATAAAACAGAAAGGCAGAAACAAAAAATGAAAAATGATTTGCTTTACGACCCGTCAGTGTTCCGTGTGGAAAACGATTATCAGATACTTTTTCGCACAAAGACAAAGGGTATCGGCTGGATCGAAATCAACGGAGAGAGATATACCGATGAGGAATGCGGTCTTCTCAAATACGGAACAATACATAAAATATGCGTTCCCGGTAAGGTGCTTGACGAAGCGTGCAAGTACACCGTAGTATTTGTAGAGTACAAGGAAAAGCCGCCGTACTATCCGAAGGGAGAAGAAACCGTTCGCGAGGAGTATGAATTCAAGCCCTGCGTCGGAGACGACTTCACAATGTTCCAGTTTGCAGATACACACGGAGCAGTCGAGGTTCCGCTTGAATCCTACAGAAAGTTTGTCGAAAGCCGTGGCGGACGTGAGGCTGACGTTATTGTTCTGAACGGCGACATCAATGACTCCTCCGACACAATAGAGTGCTTTGACGTTTCATTTGCACTTGCAGGAGAAACAGTTCACGGTACCCGTCCGATAATCTATTCGAGAGGTAACCACGATACAAGAGGTCACGCCGCCGAGCTTCTTCCAAACTATATTCCCACAGTGTTCAGAGGCGGAAGACGTGAGACCTTCTACACCTTCAGAATGGGCGGACTTTGGGGAATCGTTCTCGATTGCGGTGAAGATAAATACGATACAAACGTGGAATACGGCGGAACTATATACTTCGATAACTTTAGAAGACGTGAGACAGAATATCTCAGATCCGTTCTTGCAGACGCAGAGCATGAATGGAATGCCCCCGGAGTTACATCGAGAGTAGCGTTCTGTCATGTTCCGTTCGTTGAGCATTTCAAGTTCCCGTTTGACGTTGGCGGTGAATACTACGAGGAATGGACAAAGATTCTTTCCGAAATGAAGACAGACGTGTTTGTTTGCGGTCATATGCATAAGGCATATTTTGTTGAACCTCATACCGAGGGTTACCGTGACGCAGACTTCCCGACAGCCGTTATGTCAAGACCTCCCAGAAACGCAGACGGAAAGGCAGTATACACAAGCGGTGCTGTCATTTGCGAAAACGGCGAAAAGAAAGCCGTAATAATAGAGGACGGAAGCATTATTTCCGAATACAAGCTGTAATTTATTAAAGAAAGCCGTTTTGAGTAGCGGCTTTTTTTATGTGTTGCGAAGTATCGGAGGGGAGATTATCTCAAATCATGTTGACAAATTGTGAATATGACACTATAATATAGTTATACTAACAGCTTAAAGAAAATACAGTGGTTTTATTGCCGCTTTTATAAATTTGGGGACAGTTTTTTATGAAAAAGCTACTTATAGGTCTGTTTACGGCAGTTTTGATGATGTTTACTCTGTCTTCCGTTTGCACTGTATCCGCTATCGGTCAGACGCTGAACGCAAGCTACGGAACACCCGTTATCGACGGAAGTATTGACAAAATATGGTATAAAGCAAATCGCACACGACTTACAAATCTTGTCGGAGGTGCTTCAGCAAACGGCAGGCTTCCGTCCTCGTCTTCGGCATATGTTTCGGTGATGTACGATGATGAAGCGATATATTTCCTGTTTGAGGTCAAGGATGACGATTTCACCTTTGATGCAAGCGGTAAATACAAAAACGATAAAATAAACGTATTCATAGACGAAAAGGACGTGTACGGAAAGACGTGGCAGGACGGTCAGAGAATGATAAGCCTTGTTCCGTACGGAGACACTCCCATAGTTGCCGCACACGGAAAAGCTCCGAAATACTCGAAGCTCGGATACCGTGAAGCAAACGGCGGCTATGTAATGGAATATAAATATGTTCCCACGGATTTTGAAATAGAGGATGGGGCAATGCTCCTGTGCGATTTTTCGTTCTGCGATATTGACGAAAACGGAGAGCTTGCTTATCTCATGACTTGGTCGGATGAGCTTGGCGAGGGGGAAGAGGACAGCTCAAACTGGGCGTACATTATCCTCGGCGGTTCTTCCGGAACTCAAAGTGCTGCGGCAAATGAAGCTACGGAGGCTCTCGGACTCGAACCCATAAAAAGCTATGAATTTGTAAAAGGCTCAAGCGGAAATCACGGCGAATCTGCGGATATGCTTTGGGACGGAAATGTTTATACAAAATTCTGTACATCAAGCTTTCCCGTTGAATCTGTCGTAAAAACAAGTAAGAGCTATTACGTTACCGGAGTGCTTATGGCAACGGCTAACGACACAAAGGAATATCCCGGAAGAAACCCCAATAAATGGAGTATAGACGGCTCAAAGGACGGCAAAAGCTGGACGGAGATTTTAACAGGTGACGACAGCTTTTTTGAAAATGTCAATTACACCTATTTTTCATGTGCCGTAGAGTCTGAGGAAGCATATTCTTACTTCCGTTTCCGTGCTACGGGTTCTGATTCATACACATTCCAGCTGTCCGAGGTTGTAATTTGCGGCTCCGTTGACAAAAAAGACGTGTTTGAAATTGAAAATGAAGAGATGGCTGAGGTTCCGGGCGGTACAATATTTGAGCAGACCTCACCCGAATACGATAAAACCGCAGCTGCCGAGGAAATAATGGCACTTGTAGCGGACGATGACAACAGCGAAAACACATCGATACTTTTGTTTACAACGGTGTTCCTCGTATGTGCGGTCGGTGTTATAATATTCATTCAGTCGGACACAAAGAAAAAGAAAAAATAAAATAAAAAGGACTTTTTCATCCGAACCACATATATGTGACGGACAGTAAAGTCCTTTTGCTTATTTTAAGGATAACAGCTTCTTTGCGTTTTCGCAGAATATCTTATCTTTTAAGGAGTCGCTTATCGAAAGAGAGGATATAAAATCGTATGTATCTTTCGGACTGCACCACGGACAGTCACTTCCGAACAGTATCATATCGGAGCCGTGACGTGTGAGCATATCTTCGGCGAGCTTCTTGTCAAGTCCGTAGCGTGTACCCATGGAGGTGTCTATCCAAAGATTTTTTCCGATGAGCTTTTCGCCGACCTCTTTGTAAAGTGCGTTTCCTCCGAAATGAGCCGCAATCAGCTTCGTTTTCGGTGAACGTGAAATACGGTTTAAAATCATGTCGGGGGTGGCGAATATCCTGTTTGGGGAGTATGCGTCAAAGCCTGCGTGAATGACCACGAACATATCATATTCCGCACAAATAGCAAAAATATCATCGTATGCCTTGTCGTCTATCTCACGTCCCATGTAGTCGGGATGAAGCTTTATGCCCCTTATACCGCTTGCGTGAAGCCTTGAGATTTCATCGGTTTTGTTTTCAAAGTCTGGATGAATACTTCCGAGAGGGGTGAGCCTGTCTCCGAAAGAGTGCATTGTTTCGATTGCAAATGAATTTACCTTGGGGTTTTGGTGCGGATTTGTGGCGATGTTGCAGACGACAGAGTGTGAAACTCCGTCCTCCTCCATCTTTTCGAGAAGTGAGCCTACAGAGCCGTCTGTTACCGGCGGAAAATCCACACGACTGCCGAGTGAAGACACAGCCTTTTTCGCAAGAGCGTCCGGAAAAGCGTGAGTATGAAAATCAATAAGCATTGTGTTCCTCCGAGGAATCAGCTTGATAAATATTTTTAATCAAGTATAAAGCAATGTAATGACATAAGTGTTAATAAAAATCAAATAATATATTAAAACTTTGTGAAACGCTTGATATTCGCACAAAAAAGAGTTAAAATTAATATAATGGGGTAGATTGGTATCAATTATCAGTTTTCCCGATATCGATGTCGGTCGTCACAGTATTGCCGAGGTCGAAAGAACGACTACTATACTATATATGGAGGATATATGGATAACAATATCATTGCAAACGTATCCGCCGAATGCCCGAAGACCGCAGCTGAATTTCGTTCTCTTCTTTTGAAGAATGAAAAGCACGGTAAGGACGGTGTGCTCACTGCAAGAGAACGCATTGAGTCACTTTTCGACGAGTGTACGTTCACGGAAATCGGAGCTTATACTTCAAGACGTATGAGCGAATACGACAAGAATGCTTCCGATGAATTTGAAAGCGTTATATGCGGCTACGGTGCTGTAAACGGATGCCTTGTATACGCTTTCTCTCAGGACATGAACAGAACAAAAGGCTCTGTAAGCGAAGCCTCTGCCGCTAAGATCTGCGGTATCTACAAGCTCGCAGTACAGAACGGTTGCCCTGTAGTGGGTATCTTCGACAGTGCCGGTGCATACCTTCCCGAGGGTGTAAAGGCTCTCGCAGGCTACGGTAAGCTCATGGCGGCTGTATCTCAGGCTTCCGGTGTTATACCGCAGATAGCACTTGTTCCCGGTGTGGCAGAAGGTGCGTCCGCTGTTCTCGCTTCAATGTTTGATTTCGTTGTAGCTACAAAGAATTCAAAAATCAGCGTAAATCCCCCGTTCATTGTCGGCGGTGGTAAGACAGAGGATTCCGTTGAAGCAGGTCTTGCCGCTGTTGTAGCCGAGAATGACCTTGAAGCTATTGCGGCAGTAAGAGAGCTTGTTTCGTTTATTCCTCAGAACAACGAGGACGGTGCGTTTGATGTTGATAATGTAGACGAAGTAAACCGTCTTATTGATGCGGATACAAGCGATATAAAGAACCTCATCGGTGCTTTTGCCGACAATGGTAAGTATATTGAGCTTTACGCAGATTACGCAAAGAGCGTGTCTACCGGTCTTATTTCTCTCGGCGGTACCGTGTGCGGTGTTGTTGCGACAAATCATGCCGAAAATGAAGGCAGACTTACATCCAAAGCCGCAAGAAAGGCCGCAAGATTTATTTCCTTCTGTGACAGCTTCGGTGTTCCGGTAATCACTCTTGTAGACTCCGAAGGCTTTGAAGTTTGCGGATGTGAGGAAAAGAATCCTTATGCCGCAGAAATAGGTAAGCTTGCTTCCGCATATGCATCCGCTAAGGTTCCGCTCATCACGCTTGTTTGCGGACACGCTTACGGTTCTGTATTCTCAATCCTCGGCTCAAAATCCATCGGTGCCGATATTGTATTCGCTACAGAGGACTCAAAGATTTCCTGCATGAACGCAAAGTCAGCAGTAGCTCTCCTTTGGAACGACAAAATCTCCTCCGAAGTAACAAGAGAAGAGCTTGAAGAAAAGTGGAACGACACAGTTGCAACACCCTTTGAAGCCGCAAAGGCAGGAGAGGTTGACGATATAATCGAAAAGGCTGAGATTAGACAGAGACTTGCGTCCGCTGTTATGATGCTTTCCGCAAAGTCTGCCGAAGCTCCCTACCGCCGTCACGCAAATATGCCTCTTTGATGAGGTTTCTGAGATTTGATTTTCAGATAAGACCTAAAGAAAGGATATTTGTATATGAATTATCTGCCATTATTTTTAGTATACAACCCTCCGCATGAAACACTCATGGAAAAGCTTGCACTTTCCGGAGAGATTCTTCTTCGCGGATTGGGTACTGTGTTCCTTGTACTTATAGTGTTGTGGGGCATAATTGAGCTTTTCAGCTATGCTTTTACGGCAGGAGAACGCAGTGAAAAAGCAAAAGAAGCCGAAAAGACCTCTCAGCCTGTTAAAAAGCAGGAAATTGCTCCGACAGTCAGCGAAGAAGTTGCTTCAACATCCACTGAGCAGGATGCTGTCGAGGAAACTCCCACTGCGGATGACGGTGCGGTTGTTGCGGCTATCATTGCGGCAATTGAAGCCTACAGACGTGAAGAGGGAACTTATAATCTCCCTTACAGAGTGGTTTCATTCAAGAGAAAAAACACAAAAAACAGCAGAGGCTGATATAATTGATTTATTCGGAGGAATATCATGAAAAAATATAATGTAACCGTTAACGGTGTTGTATATGAAGTTCTCGTTGAGGAAGCAGACGGAGCAGTAGCATCCGCACCCGTAGCTCCTGTAGCACCCGTAGCTGCACCTGCCCCCGTTGCTCCTAAGGCTCCCGCAGCTCCCGCATCTCCCAAAGCATCCGGTGCTAAGGGTAGCATTAAGGTAACAGCTCCCATGCCCGGTACAATTCTCAAGCTCAATGTTCAGGTAGGAGATACTCTCAAGGCAAACGACCTCGTATGCATTCTCGAAGCAATGAAGATGGAAAACGAAATCTTCACAGCTGAGGGCGGTGTAGTTAAGTCCATTGAGGCAGCACAGGGTGCAAGCGTTAATGCCGGAGATGTTATCATTACTCTGGGTTAATTTTGCTCTTGTAATCCAAACCAATTTAGATTAGGAGTGAAAGAAATTGTCATTTATTACTGATTTATACAGTACGACAGGACTTCCGATACTGTTTAAGGATCCCACGCTCCTTGTACAGACTCTTATCATGTATGTGATAATCGGCGTTCTGTTCTACCTTGCGATAGTAAAGAAGTTTGAACCGCTTCTGCTTCTTCCCATCGCTTTCGGTATGCTTCTTGCAAATCTGCCCGGAGCAAACCTTTTCCACATGGATTTGTTTATTCACGAAGACGGCTCACCAATCAATATGCAGCAGATAGTTGAAGAGGGTAACCTCATTGACTTCCTCTACCTTGGAGTTAAGCTCGGTATTTATCCGTCCCTTATCTTCCTCGGAGTTGGTGCAATGACCGACTTCTCCGCACTTATCGCTAATCCGAAGTCACTTCTTATGGGTGCGGCAGCTCAGCTTGGCGTATTCGTTGCATTCATCGGTGCTATTTTCCTCGGATTTGAACCTGCTGAAGCGGCTGCTATCGGTATCATCGGCGGTGCTGACGGTCCTACCGCAATTCTCGTAACAAAAACGCTTGCTCCGCATCTTCTCGGTGCGATTGCAATTGCCGCATACAGCTACATGGCACTTATCCCGATTATACAGCCCCCGTTCATGAAGCTTCTTACAACAAAGAAGGAACGTGCTGTAGTTATGACAACACTTCGTCCGGTTTCCAAGAAAGAGAAGGTTATCTTCCCGATAATGGTTACTCTCGTGGTTTGTATTTTCGTGCCTGACGCAGCTCCTCTTGTAGGCTTCCTTATGCTCGGTAACCTCTTGAACGTGAGCGGAGTTACAGACCGTCTTTCCAAAACAGCTCAGAACGAGCTTATGAATACGGTTACAATCTTCCTCGGTGTATCTGTAGGTGCAACCGCAAGTGCCTCCAACTTCCTTGCTTGGAGTACAATTAAGATAATCATCCTCGGTCTCTGTGCGTTCTGTATCTCTACAATAGGCGGACTTCTCTTCGGTAAGCTTATGTATGTTATTACAAAGGGTAAGATCAATCCTCTTATCGGTTCCGCCGGAGTATCCGCTGTTCCTATGGCGGCAAGAGTTTCTCAGGTCGTAGGACAGAAAGAAAACCCCTCCAACTTCCTTCTCATGCACGCTATGGGTCCGAATGTTGCCGGAGTTATCGGTTCAGCCGTAGCGGCAGGTGTGTTCCTGTCATATTTCGGTTGATTAGTTATTGTTAATGAAAGGGTTTATGATATATGGCTAAGGTAAAAATTACTGAAACCGTCCTCAGAGACGCACATCAGTCGCTCATTGCCACAAGAATGACGACCGAAGAAATGCTCCCGATTCTCGAGGATATGGATAAAATCGGTTACCATTCAATAGAAGCATGGGGCGGTGCAACATTTGACTCCTGCCTCCGCTTCCTTAACGAAGACCCGTGGGAAAGACTTCGTACAATAAGATCGCACGTTAAGAATACAAAGCTTCAGATGCTTTTCAGAGGTCAGAACATCCTCGGATACAGACACTATGCTGATGACGTTGTTGAATATTTTGTTCAGAAGTCTATCGCAAACGGTATTGATATTATCAGAATTTTCGATGCTCTCAACGATGCAAGAAACTTAAAGACCGCTATCAACGCAACAAAGAAAGAAGGCGGTCACGTTCAGGCGGCTATCAGCTACACAATCAGCCCCGTTCACTCCAGCGAAGCATTTGCACAGTACGCAAAGCAGCTTGAGGAAATGGGTGCCGACTCTATCTGCGTAAAGGATATGTCCGGTCTGCTTACTCCCTATACCGCATACGACCTTATCAAGACTCTCAAGGAGACTGTAAAGATTCCGATTCAGCTTCATACTCACTATACCACAGGTCTCGCTTCCATGACCATTCTCAAGGCCGTTGAAGCAGGTGTTGATATAGTAGATACTGCCATCTCCCCTATGGCTATGGGTACATCTCAGGCTCCCACAGAAGCTATCGTAGCTACACTTCAGGGTACACCCTACGATACAGGTCTTGATCTTGCCGCTCTCGATAAAATCTGCAAGTACTTCACACCTCGCAGAGAAGAGTATATCAAGTCCGGACTCCTCGACCCCAAGGTACTTAAGGTAGACGTAAACTGCCTCCTTTATCAGGTACCGGGCGGAATGCTCTCCAATCTCGTTTCTCAGCTCAAGCAGCAGGGTAAGAGCGAAAAGCTTAATGAGGTTCTCGAAGAGGTTCCGAGAGTAAGAGAAGACGCAGGTTTCCCGCCGCTCGTAACTCCCACATCTCAGATCGTAGGTACACAGGCTGTGCTTAACGTAATCGCAGGTGAGAGATACAAGCTCGTTTCCAAGGAATTCAAGGGCATGATAAGAGGTGACTACGGTCAGACTCCCGCTCCCATCGATCCCGAGTTTGTTAAGAAGATAATCGGTAACGATAAGCAGATAACCTGCCGTCCTGCCGATAACCTCAAACCCGAGCTTGATGAACTTCGCAAGAAGGTTAAGCCATACGAAGAACAGGAAGAGGACGTACTTTCCTATGCACTGTTTGAACAGGTAGCGGAAAAGTTCTTTGAATACAGAAAGAATAAGAAGTACGGTCTTGACGGAGAAAACGCAGACGGAAAACTCGGCGTACATTCTGTCTGATATATGATACTTATCTGCGACAAGACCGTCAGTGAACGTGCAAAAAAGCTTCGTAAAAAGCTGTATAAATTGGGGATACCTTGTGCCGTCTCCAAAATATCGGATATGAAGCATTTTGTTCCGTTCAAGCTGATAGTAACTTTTTCCGACGTTTTTGATGATGTAAGAAGAACCCCGTATGACAAGATAAGGGTGATTTCCATAGGAGAAGGCTTTATAAACTCCGTTATGAATGCGGAAAAGGTGCTTAGTGAGCATGAACTGATAGCGGCAATAGACCGTAATTTCATGAAAATGTTCGGAATAAGCCAAAACGATGTGTTCAAATTCGGAGTAAAAATCAAGCCGAACATATTCTGGTCAAAAAGGTTCATGATACTGAACGGAAAAAGCGTAATCCTTGCCAATGCCGAATACATGATTTTCAAATATCTGCTCGCCTTTGCGGGAGAAGATAAGCTGATATCGCCGTTTTTGCTGTATCAGTATTGCTTCTCGGTACACAGACTTGAAATGGAGCGTGTGGCAAATAATGTCGCAGTCGATGTCAGAAAGATAAATCAAAAGTGTGAGCATATATTCCCGGGCGGTCTTATAAAAGCCAAGCGTGGACAAGGATATTATCTCAAACAGATATAAAAAA
>CAYWFS010000015.1:0-40299 GCA_964457685.1 uncultured Ruminococcus sp.
CTGGTAAGATCGAGTACCGTCTCGACAAGACCAACATCATCCACTGCCCCATCGGCAAGGCTTCCTTCGGTGCTGAAAAGCTCAGCGAAAACTTCAACACTCTCGTTGGTGCAGTTATTAAGGCTCGTCCTGCTGCTGCCAAGGGTCAGTACATTAAGAGCTGTGTTGTTGCTTCGACAATGGGCCCCGGCATCAAGGTAAACACTGCTAAGCTCGGCTAATTTACAAATATAAAGCGGTTCTTCGGATAACCTCCGCGAGCCGCTTTTTTACGGACTAACAAATTTATTTTATACTTTTGGAGATATATCATGGCAACAGTTGCACAGATTCTTGAAGCACTCATGCTTATTTGCTTCGGTTTTTCCTGGCCTATCAACCTCAGAAAGAACCTCAAGGCTAAGTCCGCAAAGGCTATGAGCCTTCCCTTCATTCTTCTCATCATCACCGGTTACATTTTCGGTATCATCGCTAAGTTCATCACAATCGCAAACGGCGGTACTGTTCACTGGTACGTTCTTGCTGTTTACTTCTTCAACCTCATTGTTGTTTCCTGCAACATCGTTGTTTACTTTATCAACCGCAAGTACGACAAAATAAACGAAGCAAACAAATAATTTCCGAATAATAAAAATATCCGACAGGCTTTTAATCTTAAGTCTATCGGATATTTTTTTACTTATTTTTAAGTTAAGGCTGATAAACTCGAGAAAACGTGCCTAAAAGGCTTGAATTTGTGGCATTTTTTGCACGTTTTCAACCTTAATCAGTGTTTGCTTAAATTCAGTCGATATAGTAAATTTCCATATCGTAAACATATCCCTCTCGAGAGAACGCAGAGAAATACGGGTTGTCTGATGAGAGCCAAACATCTATCTCCCATTCGTCAACCTTACCGCCTATATCGGACGCAACTCTGACACCGAAATCGTACTTGTCATTCTTAACATAAAGACGTGTTCCCATCGGAATATTGTCTTTATCTACCGCAATAACGGTTTCATCTGCCATTGTACCGAGGTAAGTAAGCCCCTCGATATTGTAATACGTTGCGGGAACGACACGTCTGTGCGAATATGTGTAGGTTACACCGTCGGAGCCGACAAATGAACCTCCTACGCCCTCCTCATACACCTCGTTTACGGGATATTTTACAGTCTCCTCGTATTCGAATGTGCGTGAGTTTTCCTGACCGTTTATGTATTCCACAGTGTAATACTTGTTTACAAGACCGTTTTCGCCATACTGAGAGTAGTTTCTCTCCCCTCTCGGAATAAGGTCGGTCTCATATACCGTTGACTCGTAAGCGGTTTCCTCAGATACAGTTTCAAAGCTGTATTCGTACTTGTCTATGCTTATCGTGGTATCAGCGGCAATGACAGATTCAAGAGACACTGACGGCACATAGCATTCTTCAAGAGTGATTCCGCACTGTTCGAGAAGCTCTTCGAGTGTTATTCTTGCGGTCGATACTTCAACGTCTTCCTTGTCATAAAAATCAAGAACTACGTTAAACTTTTCTTCAACTTCCTCGACAGGCTGAGTAACGGACGGCTCGGATTCGCTGTTTACGTCATCCGTGGGTTCGTCACCAACAGTGTCCTCTGACGGCTGAGTTTCGGGTACATCATCAACCTTATCCGAACTTTCATCGTTATCCTGCACGGGAGTGGATAATTCCCCATCATCGTCTCCGCTCAAATCAACGTAATCACCTACGTTTTCTCCGATATCGAAGTCTGCCGGCTTGTTCTTTTCTGCCGCCGAATTTACCATAACAATAACAGACGTAAGGAGAGCCACCACAAGCACCGCTACAGTAGATGTTACCACGGCATATCTGTTGTGCTTTTTCTTTTTTATCGCCCTTTCAGCGGTCTTTTCGGAGCTTTCACGGACTATTCTGCTAAGTGAATTCATGCTGACAGTTTCGCTGTTCTCACGAACTCTTATAGGTGCGGCAGTCGTTACCATACTATGTCTTGCCCCGGTAATTCTTTCCGCAACATATGCAATATCATCTTCATCGGTGGTACAGTTATCCTCGACATCATGAATGACTTCATCTACTTCATCGGAAGCAACTTCGCCGGAAGTGGCTTCGACGGAGTTGACTTCATCGGAAGTGCATTCGTCGGAAGTACATTCTTCCTCTTTTTCTATATCTTCGAGCATCTCATTTTCCGACAAATTTTTGTTTTCGTTCGGTTTCAATCTGAAATTCCTTTCCGTATAATACCGATTTAAAACGGCATTTACATACAGACACAATTATCTAATTTAGATTATATCATATACGCACCCAAAATACAAGTGAAAACAAAAAAATACCCCGATACAGTGAAGTTGTTCATAGTTAACTTGTTAACAGTGAACTTGTTTCACTCACGTATCGGGGTATAAGTGGATTTAGCCGCCTATGGTTTCTTTTATCTTTTCGTTGTACTTGTCGAGAGTCTTTGTTGCTATCTTATCGAACTTCTTGAGCATGGAAGAAACATCGGAAGAATAAGATCTGAGGAGGTTCATTATAGCTTCGTTATATGTACCGACTTCAAAGTACCAACCGTAGTCGTAGCAACGTGTCTCAAAGATAAGGTCAAGCATTTCGGAAGAATCAGCGTCACGGGAAACCTTATTCTGGAGAGTCTGGTCATAGTACGCAGGAGTAAGAGTATATTTACCCTCATATGCAAGAGCCTCTGTTATCCAGCCTGTACGAGCAAGCTCTTCCTTGCTGAGAGAACCCTTGGGAACGGAATAAAGCGGTAATGCCCATGATGAGCAGCTGTTGTAGTATTCTTCCTGTAATTCATCATACTTGGGGAGAGGAAGTATACCGAAGTCGTCTTCCATTTCACGGAATTCCGTTGCGGCACTGAGGTTATACATCTTAAAGAGAGTTCTTCCCTCTGTGAATGCTATATTACCCCAGTCTGCATTGTAGTTATAACGCTGATATGCACAGGTTACATCCTGATTATATGCATATGTAGTGAATTTTTCAAATGCACTGATAAACTTTTCACTGCCGAGAGTAAGCTCTATTTCTCCGTTGTCGTTAATTTCACAGCACTTAACACCGGACGCATTTACGATACCCATCATAACGTCGTCCCAAAGATATATACCGTAAATATCTTCAACGTCGTTTACATGATTTCCGTTGTTATTATAGTCAAGGTTTGCGTCTATAGCTTCTGCAAGAGAACGGAAGTTATCAATAGTCCATGTACCGTCTCTTACCATGTCGTACATATTCGGCAGATTGTAATTTTCCGCCATCGTTTTGTTGACATATACGCAGAATGTATTTCTGTTGTCACCGATTGAAATGTCACCCGTTGCCTGGAATACGGAACCGTTAAAGCTCATGTCGGAAACGGCTTTCTGATCCCACCACGGCTGTGACAAATTAATATTATCTATTGAGTTGAGGTCCATCAGCAGATTTGCAACCAGTGCATTACATGAAGAATATGCGGAAAGTACAACAAGGTCATAGTCGTTTGTACCTGCCTGTACCGAGGTCTGTAGAGGTGATTGACCATCACGCATATCCGCGTCTACCTTATTTGAAACGATTGTAACATTTGCGGTGTCCTCAATGGTCTTCATTCTCTGCCACATAGCGTCGTTTATCGGCTCACCTGTGAAGTCTTCCGCGTCGAAGTCATCGTATACTGCACTGTGACGGAAAATATTGAAGGTGTATCCCTCGAAGTCTGCATCCTCAAGTCCCGAATCAAGGCGAGCATCCGGGTCTTCGTTCGCTTCTTCAACGGAATCCGCAACAACATTTTCGGATTCAGTGCTTGGTTTTGTGTTATCGTTGTTATCGCCGGTTTCCGAGCAGGCGGCAAGGGTGGACGAAAGCATTAGCATTGCTAAAATGAGTGCGAAATTTCGTTTCATGGGAATACTCCTTCTGTATTTTTTCACGTTCAATTTGATGTTATCTCATTATAGCACATCTGCACAAAAAAAAGAAGAGGTTATTTTAAATTTCATTGTTTTGCACAGATATTCGTCTCGTATTTGTTGCATTTGCACAATATAAAATACTCCACAGCAAATTTGACTATGGAGTATTTTATGTTTTATGACATTTTTTGACGAATTACGCCCAATAAACAAACTCAGCCTACAAGCGTAACCTTATCCTTGCTGTAGCTCTTTGTCGGGTACTTGAGGACTGTATCCTTATCGGGAGGAGTCGGGAACACCGGTGTATCACCATCCCATGTAATAGGGGCAATCCAAACGCTTCTGCCACTCCAGCCTGTTCCGCTGATGAGATTTGCATGATAAATCATCCATGTTTCACCATCGGGTGCAGTTGTAAATGAGCAATGTCCTGGACCGAATACCTTATCAGTCTTTGCAAATACGGCTCCGTCCGACTTCTGCCAGTTTGCGGCATCGAGTATATCTCCACCGTTGAACGTAAGCATACTGAGGCAATAATAATCGCTCCAGCTGCCCGAACCCGAGTAAACGATATAAAGTGCGTCACCGTGAGTAAGAGCAACAGGACCTTCGTTTATAAGAGGAGAGCCGCCGCCGATTTCCCACTTCTTATTCGGCTTTGAAATAAGCACACGTTCACTGTCGATTGTAGAGGGAGATGACATATGTGCGATATAGATATTCTGCATGAGGTTTTCGTCTCCCTCCCAGCCTGACCAGACGAAGTAGTGTTCTCCGCCGTATTCAAGCACGGTGCCGTCTATCGCCCATTTGTCGGTTGAATCGGTAATTTTTCCGAGCATTATGTAGTCTGCGGTGGGATCTGTATCGCTTGTGCATTCGAGGACGTACATACGGTGATTATAGTTGTCACCATCGTCTGCCGCAACGTAGATATACCACTTTCCGTCAATCTTATGAAGCTCAGGAGCCCAATATTCGGAAGAATACGCTGTATCAGACGGAGCTGTGTATACCTTTCGTCCGCCCTCGGTCGTTATCTCGGTGAGGGATTCAAGCTCATTTACGCAAACTCCGTTACCACCCGAATAGCAGTAGTAATATCTGTCTCCGTCACGAACCACCCACGGATCTGCACCGCTTGATGCAACGGGATTTGTAAACTCGGTATAGGTGTACTCTGCCTCTGCGTTATATATCTCACAGAAATCCTCACTGAGTATCAGTCCCTCATCGGTTATCTTATCTGAAAGCACCTCTGCCGCAAGCTTTGTAAGAGTTGGAGTATATCCGACACAAACAAGGCGATTATCTATGGCGGCAATCACAAACTGCTCCTCGTCAAGCATTGCGTATGCTTTTTCGCTTGCGTCTCGGTTTGTACGTCCGATAAGTATTTCGGTTGCGTTTTTGTTCGGGTCGTCTGTCGGCTTAACATAGTCCGTATCAAAGGTCGGTCGGCTTCCTATCGAATCGTAAACAGCATTTACAAAGGTTTGAGCCGCCGAAATTTCCATTGAATCTGCCGCATCCGGGCGAATTACGGAATATTTTGACGAAGCGGAAACAAATTCTATTTCGCAGGTCTCGATTTTCGTCTCCGTGCTATCCTCTGTCATGGGTGTGTCAGCTGCATTTTCGCCGCATGAAGTCATGCCGGATACAAGAACAAGTACAGCTGTGGCAAGTGCAATATATTTTTTCTTAATCATTTTGGATATTCCTGAGATGTATGTGTGGGTCCGAGTATTTCAAGTCTGTCTACTCCCGATTCTGTGGGAGCAAATCTTGCACGGTCTATGCATATTGTTCTCGGATGAACTTCCGTAATGCTCTTATGTGCGTGATAAACTATTATAAGCTCGCTTCCGTCGGGAGAAGTTGTGAAGCTATGGTGACCGGGGCCGGATATTTTTGAGGTATAGCTGAGGATGGGACTTGCGTCGTATCTCTCATAACCCTCGAGAGGAGACTCTGAAACCGCATATCCGACAGCGTAATACTTGGAAGTATATCCACAACCCGAATATGTTAGGTAATAAAGACCGTTATGCTTGAGAACAAACGGACCTTCCGCAACCTCACCCTCTTTCTTTTCCCATGAAGCCTCTGCCTTGAGAATGAGCTTTTCCGTACCGGGCTTTACCGTTACTATATCGTCTTCAAGCTCACAGCCGTAGATTGCATATTCGTGACCCTCTCTCCAGCTTACATAGTAGAGGTAGGCTCTTCCGTCATCGTCAAGGAAAATATGGCCGTCTATACTCTTGTCGTAGAGCCAGTTTTCTTCGGGAATGAACGGGCCAAGGGGAGAATCCGCAACAGCAAAGCCTATATGCTCGTCAACGGACATTATCATATAGAACTTGCCGTCCTTTTCAACTACCTCGGGTGCCCAGTACCAACGGTCGATTCCCCATGCGGATTCTATGCAATATCCCTTATTTTCCCAGTTTACAAGGTCATCGGAAACATAAACATAATATCCTACATCGGCGGAGGTTGAATAGCAATAATACTTTCCGTCATATTTGAGTACACCGGGGTCAGCAGCCTGAAACTCCGAAAATACGGGATTTTTATAGGTCTTTCCCTCTTTTTCGGGAGCTGTGTATTCGCTTATCATGAGATTATCGAACTCTGCACCGTGACCGTCATCGATATATCCTATTCCTTTACCAGGCATACCGGTGAGAACGTACTCGAACTCCTGCCACGGCTCTACTCCCTCCATATCATCAAGGAGGTACATACGGTAGGTATTTCCGTCACGCTCCACTCTGAGCTTACCGCCATCTTCCGCATCCTTTGTTTTAACTACCTTTTCGGCAATCTGCTCTACCACCATACCTGACTGAGCCGAGCCCTTGAGTTCATAGAGGTATACTCGTCTGTCTCTGAGCATGAAAGCATATCCCTCAAAGCCGTCGTATATCTCGGATTTTTTCGCACCGAAAATTATACCTGCCGATGATATACCGCTGTTCGGAACAACGTCTATCTCTACCGCATAGTCATTTTCGGTGTCGTAATCCTCGCTTATAGCCGCATGATATTCCTGAGTGAACATATCCTTTGCGGTTTCGGCAGCTGTTGCTTTCACACCGTCGATAGTGTAGTTGTCCGACACATAAATGAATTTGTTTTCCATAACGGTTTCTCCTTCGCTTTGTTCCACGACACTTTCCTCCTCGAGTGTATTATTTTCGCACGACACAAGAGAAGTCAAAGTCATAATTGTCGCAAGCAAAGCACACAAAAATTTATTTCTTTTCATATTTTTTCACCGTAGCAAAATCACTTTATTCTAAAAACGGGAACGGCTTATATCGTTCAAAGTCGTCCCCGTTATAGATTCACTTGGTTATGAAAATTACTTTCTCTTCTTGAGGCTTACAGCTGAGCCGAGAGACATGATAGCGGCCGCTACTGCTATGATAGCGGGATCGAATGTCTTCGGAGCTTCTGTCTCTGTTGTTTCTGTCTCTGTTGTTTCGGTTGTTTCTGTTGTTTCGGGTTCAGCTACGATTACTGTTTCTTCAGGTTCTTCTGTTGCTACTGTTGTTGTTGTTTCTGTAGCACCTTCGGCAAATGCACCGGTCTTGGAGTAAGCCTGCTTTGCTTCGAGAGGATTGAGAGCTACGTTGTAGATTTCAACATCGGCAATTTCACCCTGGAAGTCACCGTTCTGCCACCAAGAGCAGAGCCATGAACCGAGTCTGAGAGAAGGAACATACTGCATTTCGGAAAGAAGTGTTGCGGCACCTGCACCGTTTACGCCGGGTTTAACAACTACTTCACCGTTGAGGTAGATAGCCATGCCTTCTGTGCCGTAAACTACTGTTACGTTCTGCCATTCGCCTGCCTTAACCTTGATATCGCTGTCGCCCTGGTTTGTGGGGTCGTTCCAGCAGATTTCAAATTCGGCATCTTCGTTACCGGTTGTATTGATACCGGATTCGAGAGAAGAAGTTACACCGATGTAACCCTGGTTAGCAATGTCAAAGGAGTAGAGAGGAGCACCACGAAGGAGTGTGTCGGAAACGTCGGGTTTAACCCAAAGGGAAACTGTCATACCGTTCGACCAGTCGCTTGTGGAGAAGAAATCATCTTCAATAAGAGCATAGCTTGTGCCGTTTGTATTTTCGGCAGCACCTATACCGTTTACCTTAACAGCAGTGCCGTGTTCTGTATCTGTAACAAGCTCTGCGTTGTTGAGAGTAGCCTTTGTGAGGTCTGCTGTGTATACGGGAGCTGTATATGTAGCTGTGTAAAGCTCTTCTACAGTGGGAACATGCTCAAACTCTGTCTGTTCAACGGAGGAGCCTGTGTAGAGGTCGTATACATCGTCTTCTGTGAGAGCACAGTTGTAAATGGTAACATCGTCTATCATACCTTCGAAGTCACCGTAGTTCCACCAGGAGCAGAGCCATGAACCGAGTCTGAGAGAATATACTTCTTCAAATTCGATGAAGAGGCTGAGCATATTTGTGAAACCTTCTGCGTTACCGTTACCGTAAGGCTTTTCGGAAACAAGTTCGCCGTCAACATAAAGAGTGAGGTTTTCTTCGCCGAATACGAGAGAAATGTACTGCCATACGCCCTGGTCAAGTTCGCACATACCACCACCTACGTTAGCGGGGTCACACCAGATACGGGGAGAAATACCGAGAGAGGTATCGTTACCGTCTGTATTGAATGCGGCTTCAAGGGATGATACCATACCGATGTAGCCTACATTGGCGATGTCAAGGGAGAAGATAGGAGCTGTACCGTGAAGTGTATCACTGATAGCAGCCTTTACCCACATATTGATGGTCATACCATCGTCCCAGTTTGTTTCCTTGAACAGATCTGTTTCGAGAACTGCGTAGGACTGTCCGACTGTACCTACACCGTTACCGTTGATTTCGAGAACCTGTCCTCTTGTAGCGTCCTTTGTAAGCTCGGCATCAACGAGTTCAAATCCGTTATCTCCGTCTGCAAAGTCAACGCTGAGAACCGGTTCTGCCGCGAGAGCAGTTACAGTAAGAGCTGCGGCTGTTAAAATACCGGTCACTACAGGCCATAGTTTTTTCATAATAAATCCTCCTTAAGAATTTATAGTTCGTTATCGCAAATTGCGGTCAATATTAGTATAAACCATATAATTCGCTTTGTCAATAATTTCTTCAAATATTTTTTTGCCACAATTCAAAAAACAACGCATAATTCACCGAAAACAACAAAATATCAACACTTTATACCATAAATGTGCAAATTTTATTGCTTTCCGCCATCAAAAATCAACATTCCACAGTTCTTGTCATCTCGCACAAAGGATAATGCGTGTTTTTGTGCATAACAAACAAAAAGCAGATACACCTCATGGGCATACCCGCTTTCTTTAAAAAATCTGTTATTACTTGTTTCCGAAGTATCTTTCGAGGAGACCCTGGAATGCTCTGCCGTGTCTTGCTTCGTCACGAGCCATTTCATGAACTGTGTCGTGGATAGCGTCGAGGTTGTGCTGCTTTGCAAGCTTTGCAAGCTCAAACTTACCGGATGTAGCACCGTTTTCCGCTTCAACACGAACGGTAAGGTTTTCCTTTGTGGATGTGGAAACTACTTCACCGAGAAGCTCTGCGAACTTTGCAGCGTGTTCTGCTTCTTCAAATGCTGCCTTTTCCCAGTAGAGACCGATTTCGGGGTAGCCTTCTCTGTGAGCAACTCTTGCCATTGCGAGGTACATACCTACTTCGGTACATTCACCCTCAAAGTTTGCACGAAGACCTTCGATGATTTCAGCAGGAGCATCCTTTGCAACGCCTACAACGTGTTCTGCCGCCCATACCTTTTCTTCTGTTTCGATAACCTCAACAAACTTTTCACCGGGCTGCTTGCAAAGAGGACATTTGTCAGGACGTGTATTGCTTTCTACGATTTCTCCGCAAACTGTGCATCTCCACTTTTTCATTTTCATATTCTCCTTTGATTTTTAAGTATAATAAATTTAAATTTCGTTTTGGTTTTCGGCACATTCGGGACATAGTCCGTGTGCTTCTATCAGAATATCTTCAACAGTAAAGCCCGATGAAGATTTTACCTTTGAGAGGAGGTTCATTCCCTCTTCAAAGTCTATATCCGCCACACTGCCGCATTTACGACAGACTATATGATAATGCGGATAGTTTGTTATGTCGTATTTAAAATCGCCGTTTGTTGTTCCTATCTTAAGGAGTATGCCGTCATCCGCCATATCCGATAGTACTCTGAACACTGTTGCACGGCTTGCACCGCATGAATTCTTTTCAAGCTCCTTGTATATCTCGCCTGCCGATACATGACTTCCGAGCTTTACAAGTGTTTCGAGAATCATTTGCTTTTGGTGCGTGTTTCTTCTTGGTGTTTGTTGTTTTTCATTCATAGGCTTTATTCTCTTGTTGAGACTTAATCTTGATTACGCTTATATTATACCACAAATTCTGAACTTGTCAATAGCAAAAAACAAAAAAACGACGATTTGTTGTTTTGCACAATTTCTCGCCGTTTTTTTATGTTATTTCACCAAATCCCGAGCAAGGATTACCATTTATACTCGAAATCTATCTTTTTTGCCACGGAATTATCTACCACGCAGATAAAAGTCTTACCGCAGTTGAGAATAAGCTCGTCACCGTTACGGTATTCGAGATGGAGAGTTTCGGTCTTTGAATTTCTCGACCAGTTTATAACCTTACGCTTACCGTTTGTTATGTAGTAGCCCTGACCGCTTCCGACAGTTCCGACCGTAAGTCTGCCTGCTTCATCTCCGGGAATAACGGATATATCCGTAAAGAGTATTATCACGTTCTTTACAGAAAGCTGTTCTCCGGTAGTTCCGTCAACATGAGCCATACCGTTATACTGGTATCTGAGGTATTCTCCGATTTCTTCATCGTAGACAAAATCCACTGTCTGAACGGAGGTGGACTGCATATGAACGTGTGAGGCGGGACTTCCCACAAGCTTATTATCGGTTTCCTCGTCATAGAAGTTGAACAGCGGCACCTGATTTGCGTCAAGCTCTGTTCGGTAGCCTTTCTGCTCGATTCCCGAAACGATTCCCTCGCCCGATGTCATAAGGCTATGCTCATAACCCATGGAGTACATTCTTGTTTCGTCTCTCCGGAACGTATTGGGCAAATACATATTTACACCGTCGAGGTTGCTTATTTTTCTCCAGCTTATCTTTTCGTAAGCCTGAGCACTTCCGCCCGCATGGATGTAAATAGCATCATGATTTGCTATAAAATCAACAAAGTAGTCTCTTGAGGAACGAATTGAGCCGACAGTTCCGAGGTTTTCGTAATCCGACACAAGCATCATAATTCTTGTGATACCGCCCTCAGCCGCACATTCGTAGTATATATCCCCCTGAGTTATTCCCTCCTGGGGCAAGCTGTTTTTGATATTGTTTATCATTATCGCAACGGGACGTTTATCACGAAGCTCCTTTGTCGTGGTCTTACCGTTAAGATAATTGTATATTCTTACGTCCTCTTCCGGAGCCTCGTCTTCTGCCTTTGAGGTTTCGGGTTCCGCAAAATATTCGCTGTCGGGGTCATCGGAATATCCCGTTATTACCGAGTCGGGTTCATCAAGCTTTTCCGCCGAGTCGGGGAGAGTTATTTCAGTCTCCGCAGGCTCTGTTTCAGGCTCTGTCTCGAGTTCGGTTTCTTCTTCGATTTCGGATTCGGGAAGCTCAAGCGGCGGTTCAGGCTCTGTCTCAACCGTTCCCGTTTCAGGCTCAACCGGCTTTGTGCATGACGCAAGCATTCCTCCGAGCATTACCGCCGCAAGAATCAGTGCCACACCTCTTCCGAATTTGTTTCGCAGCTTATTCAAATCAAAAGTCATCCCTTTCTGTTACTCAAAATAAAAGCCGTTGCTCCGTTATTTTCGGAATGCTCACGGCTTTATTATTCTTAAAGTCATATCCGCTTTTTATTTCGGCGGAATACAGACATTTTTATTTATTCAGCGAAAACGCAAGGAAAACGCAGAACGCTATTACAAGCACACATACCGCAAGCACTGACGAAAGCACAAATACCTTCTTTCGTTCACCTGCTTTTGCAGACTTCACCACGCTGCCGATAATCCACGGTATAATGAACGCCGCTATAAGTGAAAGATACTGTAATAACTCAAGCATCGCCGAATTAAAGCTCGCAGTTTCCTACGGTTCTCGGGAAAGGAAGCACGTCACGGATGTTTGAAACACCTGTAAGGTACATTACGCATCTTTCAAAGCCGAGACCGAAGCCTGCGTGTCTTGCGGAGCCGTATCTTCTCATATCGAGATAGAATCCGTAGTCTTCCTTGTTGAGTCCAAGCTCGTCCATACGCTTTTCAAGGAGGTCGAGGTGGTCTTCTCTCTGGCTTCCTCCGATGATTTCACCGATACCGGGAACAAGGCAGTCCATTGCGGCAACTGTCTTTCCGTCCTCGTTCAACTTCATGTAGAAGGACTTGATTTCCTTCGGGTAGTCTGTTACGAATACGGGACGCTTGAATACTTCCTCTGTAAGGAATCTTTCATGCTCTGTCTGAATATCGGCACCCCAGTATACCTTATAGTCGAAGCGGTCGTTGTTTTCTTCGAGAATCTTTATTGCGTCGGTATAGGTAATGCGTCCGAAGTCACTGTTTGCAACGTGGGTAAGTCTTTCGATAAGACCCTTATCAACGAACTGATTGAAGAAGTTCATTTCTTCGGGAGCATTTTCCATAACGTAGTTGATGATATATTTGAGCATATCCTCAGCAAGACGCATATCGTCCTCGAGGTCTGCAAACGCTATTTCAGGCTCAATCATCCAGAATTCAGCCGCATGACGTGTTGTATTGGAGTTTTCGGCACGGAATGTGGGACCGAATGTGTAGATGTTTTTGAATGCCATAGCGTAGGTTTCGCCGTTGAGCTGACCGGACACAGTAAGGTTTGCACTCTTACCGAAGAAGTCCTCGGAGAAGTCAACACGTCCGTCCTCTGTCATGGGAACATTGTTCATATCCATGGTAGTAACACGGAACATTTCGCCCGCACCCTCGCAGTCGGAGGAGGTGATTATCGGTGTATGAACGTATACGAAGTTTCTTTCCTGGAAGAACTTATGGATAGCATATGCGGCAAGAGAACGTACTCTGAACACAGCCTGGAAAAGGTTTGTTCTCGGTCTGAGGTGAGAGATGGTTCTGAGATATTCGATAGAATGACGCTTCTTCTGGAGAGGATAATCGGGAGTGGAGGCACCCTCAAGGCAAACCTCTGTAGCATGAATTTCAAACGGCTGCTTTGCGTCGGGAGTTTCGACTATTTTACCGGTAATAACAAGAGCCGAGCCTACGTTATATTTTGAAATTTCCGCAAAATTGGGAAGATTATCATCATAAACTACCTGAACGGGTTCAAAAAAAGTACCGTCGGACATCATGATAAATCCGAAGGTCTTCGAGGCACGGATACTTCTGACCCAACCGCCTACCTTGACGGAATCATGGTCTACCGTATCGCGCTCACGATAGAGCTGACGAAATGAAGTGAGTTCCATAACACAAATTTCCTTAATAATATTATTTTACTTTTTTATTATAGCACATTCAACGAAGCAAATGCAATATAAACCATCAAAAAAACATTGAAAAGTCGAAAAAATATACAAAAAAGGCAGAGCCTTTTGCATGACTCCGCCTTTCATTATTCATTTTATTCCATTTCCTCAAACTTTTCGTTGAGCTTATCGAGGTACTTGCCGGCAAGCTTCTGAGACTTCTTATATACGGATGTGAAGTCTGTCTTACGCCAACGGAATATATCCATGATGGATTCGTTGTAGGAACCTATCTGGTAGTACCAGCCGAGGTCATAGGTTCTTGTTTCGAGGATGAGGTCGAGCATTTCCTGAGAGTCCATATCTCTTGCAACCTTATCCTTAAGTGTGGTTTCATAGTATGCTTCTGTAAGGGTATCTACGGATTCAGCCGCAAGAGCTTCAACGATGATACCTGTCATTCTTTCGTCCTTCTGTACCTTGGGGAGGCAGAGGAATACGCTGTGCCATGAACCTACAGTATTGTAATATTCGGTCTGAGTTTCATCGTACTTGTAGTAAGGAAGAATACCGAAGTCTGCATCCATTTCACGGAACTTGGGAATTACCTGGAGGAGCTGCTGGAGGAAGAGAGCCTGGTTGTTCTGGAACATATTTACGATGAGGTTATCACCGAGGTCTTTTCTCTGATAAGCATAAGAAACTGTATCGTCGATAGCGAAATCAAGATACTTTTCGAGAACGGAAACGGTCTTGTCGTTGTAAAGGCTGAGGGTAAGCTTACCGTCAACAACTTCGGCACACTTTTCGCCGGCACCGTTTATAACGCCCATGATGGAGTCGTCCCAAATAAGGATACCGTAACGGTCGTTGTCATCGAATTCGCCGTTACCGTCAAGGTCCATTGCAACGTCCTTTGCGAGCTGAGCATAGTTATCGATTGTCCATGTGCCGTCTCTTACCATGTCGTAGGGGTTTGCTGCGATCGAGAGGTCATCCGCCATGCTCTTGTTGTAGAGGATACAGTATGTAGCTTCGTTGTCGGCTGTGGAAATATCACCGGTTGTGTAGAAGAGTTTTCCGTAAACCTCGAGGTCTTCGTTAGCTCTCTGATCCCACCACGGCTTTTCGAGGTCGATGTACTCAACTGTCTTTAAGTCGAGAAGTACATTTTCCATAGCGAGGTTACAGGTTGCGTATCCGCCGAGCATTGTAAGGTCGTAAGCATAGTCTGCTGTCTGAACGGAACGTCTTACTTCGTTTGTACCTACGGAAGCACCTGCACCGGAAGCCTTGTATACGTTGATTTTAACGTCATACTGCTGTTCAATGTTGAGGTTTCTGGTGTAACGTGCGTCGTTTATAGGCTCACCGGTGTATTCCTCAGCGGTAAAGTCATCCTTGATAGTACCGTATTCGTCGTTTGAGGAAACGTAAATGTTGAAGTCAACTCCTCCGAAGGTCTCGTCCGGGAGGTCGGGAAGAATCTTTTCGCTTTCCTCGTTGTTTTCGCCCTCTGAATCGGCATCAGCAGTCTGGGAAACATTGGTTTTTCCTCCGGTAGTTTCCTTTTCGCTGTTATCGGTAGAATCCGAGCAGGAAGCAAAAGCCGGAAGAAGCGTCGCCATAATAAGTGCAAGTGCGACAAATCTCTTGTTTTTCATTTTTACTGTCCTTTCGTAATAAGTTTAATGTGATTTTTATTTCGGTCCTGTCATCACATATCCAGTCATTCGTATTATTGCACATTTTTTTGATTTTGTCAATAATATTTTCATGTTTTTTCATCTCAGAGCTGTTTTAATGGACAATTGCAAAACAGGTTGTGCAAAAAATTAACATCCCATGATGATATTTTATAACTCGATGAACTATCTTGTCACCACGGGATTCTGCCAAAACATACAAGGTAAATAGATTTACGACAAAAAATTCGTCAAATTGCCAAACAGCAAATTATACAAAACATATTGCCTTTTGAGAAAAAAGATAGTATAATTGTCTTTGCACGATTTTTGCATCTGTGCTGACGTTTCCGAATTGTGCAAAGGCATTCGGAATTCCCAAAACATCAAAACGCAAAATAAAATATACCCCTCGGACGGTCAGTATTCAGGGGTAAAGCATAAAAGGCGTTCTTCATAAATTTAATATATTTTGGTGTTCACATTCGGCAGTTTTTGCGGAGCTTTCCGACAGTAAACCGAGGCTTATCTAACAAAGATATTGTCTGAGAAATCACAGCTGCAGTCGATTGTACGGCGATTTTTCGCTCTCGATTTGTAACACACTCTTTGCGGGGGTTGTGATTAGCCGAAATGTGGGTTCGCGCAGAGCTGTAATACGGCTTAACGTGGTCTTTTGCCGCAAAGGGGGATGCAAAAAAATGAAAAAAAATATTATTGAACTTAAAAACATTTCAGTCAAATTTGATGACGACGTAATTCTCGATAATCTCAGCCTTTCCATAGGTGACGGCGAGTTTGTTACGCTGCTCGGTTCGTCGGGTTGCGGTAAAACAACAACTCTGCGTATTATTGCGGGATTTCTCGAGCCTGATTCGGGGGAAGTGTTTTTTGATTCCAAAAACATGAATGGTGTTCCTCCGTACAAGCGTGAGGTCAACACCATTTTTCAGCGTTATGCTCTTTTCCCGAACTACAACGTATTCGACAACATAGCTTACGGTCTCAGAGTTCGCCACGTTCCTGAGGACGAAGTAAAGAAAAAGGTTTCCGAAATGCTGACACTCGTGAACCTCGAGGGCTTTGAAAAAAGACACATCACAAAGCTGTCGGGCGGTCAGCAGCAGAGAGTTGCAATTGCCCGTGCTCTTGTGCTTCAGCCTAAGGTGCTTCTTCTCGATGAGCCTCTTGCCGCTCTCGACCTCAAGCTTCGTAAGGATATGCAGAACGAGCTTAAAAACATCCAGAAGGCTCTCGGTATCACATTCATATTCGTTACTCACGACCAGGAAGAGGCGCTCTCCATGTCCGATACGGTCGTTGTAATGAACGAGGGCAAGGTTCAGCAGATAGGCTCTCCGATAGATATTTACAATGAACCCGAAAACGCTTTCGTTGCGGACTTCATCGGAGAATCCAACATTCTCGACGGAACAATGCGTGCGGACTATCGTGCGTTCTTCTCGGGTCGCGAATTCAAATGCCTTGACTCCGGATTTGCACCGAATGAGCCTGTTGACATAGTTGTTCGTCCCGAAGACGTTGATATTGTCAAAAAGGGCGAGGGTATGCTTGACGGTATCGTTTCTTCCGTTACGTTCAGGGGAGTTCACTTTGAGATAATCGTCGATATAGGCGGCTTCAAGTGGATGATACAGACCACGGATGAGCATCATGAGGGTGACGAGGTTGGACTCTTCATCGAACCGGATGCAATTCACGTTATGAAAAAGTCAAAGTATTCCGGCAAGTTCGGAGACTACAGCTCATATTCGGACGAGCTTGACACATTAAATCAGCTTCCGGAGGACGAGGAAGATGAATAAGCTCTCTGCTATCAAGTGGGAGGCGGACGTATGAAAAAAAGGTCTTTTCTCCAACGTATTCTCGGTGCTCCGTACATTCTCTGGTCGGCTCTTTTCATAATAGTACCGCTTATCATAGTCGTTTACTATTCCTTCACCGACGCAAACGGAGCTTTCACCCTCGACAATATAAAGGGTCTTGCAAGCTACAAGGATGTTTTCCTTATTTCAATAGAATATTCTCTCATTGCAACGGTAATTACTCTCCTTATTTCGTATCCGTTTGCATACATAATGAGCAGAAAACGTGAGCATACCCAGCGTATAATGATGATGCTTGTTATGCTTCCCATGTGGATGAATCTGCTTATTCGTACCTACTCATGGATGAACATTCTCGAAAAGAACGGTATCATAAACAACATTCTCGGTATGTTCGGAATCGAGCCGCTGAAAATGATAGGTACTCCCGGAGCCGTAATATTCGGTATGGTATACAACTACATCCCGTATATGATTCTCCCCATCTACTCCGTCATGGCAAAGATAGAGCCAAGCCTTCTTGAAGCCGCAGAGGATCTCGGTTCAAACGGTCTCTCAAAGCTTCGCAGAATAATACTCCCTCTTTCCATGCCCGGTGTTATTTCCGGCTTCACCATGGTATTCGTGCCCTCCGTCAGCACCTTCTACATTTCTCAGAAGCTCGGAGGCAAGATAATGCTTGTCGGTGACGCAATCGAAAAACAGATACAGTCGCTCTATAATTACAACCTCGGTGCCGCACTTTCTCTTGTTCTTATGGTACTGATACTCATAAGCATGGCACTCATGAAAAAATTTGCGGGCGACAGCAACAACGATATTATTATGTAGGAGGTCGTGATGAAAAAACACACAGGAAATATTTTTATCGGACTTGTCTACTTTCTGCTTTATGCTCCGCTTCTCGTAATGGTGTTCTTCTCCTTCAACGAGGCAAAAAGCACATCCGTATTCACAGGCTTCTCTCTCAAATGGTATCGTGAGCTGTTCTCTTCAAGCACAACAATGACCGCACTGAAAAACACACTCGTGCTTGCCGTGCTTTCATCGGTTATTGCAACGATAATCGGAACAGCCGCCGCCGTATACATCTACTACCTCAGAAAAAAATGGTGGAAAAACACACTCGATATCGTAACGAACATCCCCATGATGAACCCCGATATAGTAACGGGTGTATCTCTCATGCTCCTTTTTGTGTTCGTGGGACGTGCCATAGGTGCTTCAAATTCACTTTCTTTTCTGACACTTCTTATCGCACATATTACGTTTAACCTGCCGTATGTTATTCTCAACGTGCTTCCCAAGCTGAATCAGACCGACTCTCACCTTGTAGAAGCCGCACAGGATCTCGGCTCCACACCGACAGAGGCATTCTTTAAGGTGGTTCTCCCCTCTATAATGCCCGGTATCACCTCCGGTCTTCTTATGGCTTTCACAATGTCTCTCGATGACTTTGTTATCAGCTATTACACCACCGGTTCAAGCTTCCAGACTCTGCCGCTTCTCATTTTCTCAATGACAAAGAAAGCGGTAAAGCCGGATATGTACGCACTTTCCACAATCATTTTCGTTACCGTCCTTGTTCTTCTCCTTGCCGTAAATATCGGTCAGATAAAGGCTGCGGAGAAAAACGAAAAGCACAAATAATTTCAAAAGTAAGGAGCATATGCAATAATGAAAAAATCACTTTCCATTCTTCTCTCGGCTGTAATGGCTTCGTCTGCTCTTTTGACCTCATGCGGTACTACCGTTTCCACTCTCGATGAACCCCGTGCGGAATACACGAGAGAATACGAAGGAACCACTCTCAACGTGTTCAACTGGGGTCTTTACATCTCGGACGGAAGCGAGGGTACTTTTGACGTAAACAGTGCGTTTGAAGAGCTTACGGGTATCAAGGTAAACTACATGAACTATGAGTCGAACGAGGCTATGTACTCAAAGCTCAAGTCAGGTGCTGTTTCCTACGATATTATCATTCCCTCCGACTACATGATCGAACGACTCAAAAACGAGGGTATGCTTCAGAAGATAGATATGTCGAGAATAACAAACTACGACCTTATCGACAAACAATACAAGGGACTTTACTTCGACGAAAACAACGAATACAGCGTTCCTTACAATGTAGGCATGGTGGGAATCATCTACAACACCGAAATGGTTGAAGAAACTCCCGACAGCTGGGGCATAATGTGGGACGAAAAGTATGCAGACAACATTCTTACTTTCAACAATCCCCGTGACGCTTTTGCAATATCTCAGTTCCTCCTCGGAATCGACTTAAACACAACAGAGCTTTCCGACTGGGACAAGGCTGCCGCAAAGCTCAAGGAACAGAACTCCATTCTTCAGGCTCGTGTAATGGATGAAGTTTTCAACAAGATGGAGGGTGGAAATGCCGCCATAGCTCCCTATTATGCAGGCGACTTCCTCACAATGTATGAAAACAATCCCGACCTCGCTTTCGTTTATCCCAAGGAAGGCACAAACATCTTTGTAGACTCCGTGTGCGTTCCCGCAAATGCCGCAAACTATGATGCCGCAATGCTCTACATCAACTTCCTGCTTGAACCCGAGGTAGCTCTTGCGAATGCCGAATACATCTGCTATGCGTCTCCCAACACATCGGTAACCGAAAATCCCGACTATGAATATTACCGGAACGAGATTCTCTACCCCGAAAACCTTGACGAGATGACAACGGAATATTTCCACGACATAGACGTTACCACAAGAACATATTACGAAAAGCTCTGGGAAGAAATTCTTCTCGATTAAGTCAAAACAAAAATAAAAACTGTCCGAATTTACTCGACAAAAAGTATCGGACAGTTTTTTATTGGATTTTTCTGAGCTTTTCAAGCATTGCTTCAAAGTTCTCGGGCAACGGAGTTTCAAACCGCATAAGCTCCCCCGTTCTCGGATGGCGAAGTATCAATGCATACGCATGGAGCATTTGACCGTCTATCAGAGGTGCATTTTTCTTTTCAAACGCAGTGTGTCCTCCGCCGTAGGTCGTATCTCCCATAAGAGGGTGACCTGTATATGCCATGTGTACACGAATCTGGTGTGTTCTTCCCGTCTCCAGCACAGCCTCGGCATATGTATACGGCAGGTTGAAGCGTTCAAGCACTCTCCAGTTCGTCACGGCTCTCCTTGCTTTCATATCGGGAGATTTTATAACAGCCATTTTCTTTCGATCCGTCGGGTGTCTTCCTATCGGTTCATCTATACGTCCGCTGTCCTCTCGAAGATTTCCCACACATATGAGTCTGTATTCCCTATGCATGGAGTGGTCTTCAAGCTGTGCGGCAAGAGAAAGATGTGCGGTATCGTTTTTTGCGGCACAAATAAGTCCCGTTGTGTCTCTGTCTATCCTATGCACTATCCCGGGTCTGTTAACTCCTCCGATTCCGGAAAGAGAGTCTCCGCAGTGATACATGAGTGCGTTTACAAGTGTTCCCTTTTCGTGTCCGGGTGCCGGATGAACTACCATTCCGACTGGCTTATTCACGATTATTATATCGTTGTCTTCGTATTTTATGTCGAGAGGGATATTCTCGGGGAAAGCATCACACTCCTCATTCTCGGGAATGCCGACCTCAACCTCGTCTCCTTGTGAGAGTTTATAATTTTTCTTCGGTCTGACTCCGCGAATCGTCACCTGACCACTCTCAATGAGCTTCTGAGCGTATGAACGACTTACCCCGGTCATCTCTGCCACGAATGCATCAAGTCTCGCTCCGCCCTCTGTAGCCGTGTATACGTTCACCTCATCGTCCCTGCACATTTCGTTGTAATCAGGCATTATTCGTCTCGCTTCCGTTTTTCAAGGCTTTTCTGTCATGAAGCTCCTCAAGCAGAACCGCAATTATAAACATCGCACAGCCTACGCAGACAAAGGAATCCGCAACATTAAAGACGTAAAAATCAATGAATCTGCAATCAATGAAATCAATTACATAGCCACGACCTATACGGTCTATCATGTTTCCGACACCTCCGCCGACAATAAAGCAAAGTGCAAGTCTCGCCCACCACGACTTCGGCTTTGTCACAATGAGATACACAAGCACAAGTGCTATTCCGACAACGGAAAGGAGCATGAAAACCCATCTGTGATCGGAGAGCATACCGAATGCCGCACCTCTGTTTTCGACATATGTAAAGTGGAATATGTTCTCGATAAGCGGATAGGTCGAGATTCCCATCAGCTTACTTTCCGCAAGAAGCTTTGTTATCTGATCTGCGGCAATGCAGAAAATTATAATAATAAAATTAAGAATCATGCCGCCTCCGTTACTTTGCGAAATGCTTTACATTCTTCTTCGGGGGTGCAGTTGGAGCTACGGTCGGCTGTCTTCTTATCTCGTCCACGTTCTTCTTCGAGGTAGAGCCTGCATAAACAATATCGAATTCATCGGTCAGCGACATATCTCTCACGTCGTTTCCGTCGAGTATGGAGTCTATGTCCCCGAAGTCGTTTTTGTCGTTCTTTGCTTTGCGTAATGACTCCGTTTTTCCGCCAATATCAAGTACACGGGTAGGCTCCGGCTCAAAATCGCTGTCTTCATCCTCGGCAGAAAGAAGCTCGCTGTCGTCAAGAATTCCGAAAAATTTGTCAAGCTGTTTCTGTCTTGCAATATCGTCCTCGGTAAGCTCATAATCTCCGCTTTCGTCTTCCGATGTTTTCTCGACTTCTTCCGCATCTTCTGCTTCTTCGTCCTCATCCGCAAACGGATCTATGTATATATCCCGAATGCCGTTCTCATCGGTGATTTCTTCCGCTACATACTCGCTGTCATCTTCCGCTTCTTCCACGTCTGTATCATAGCTTTCTGCGTCTTCAGTGTCACCGTTTTCTTCGTCCGTTTCATCTTCGGGCATAGGTGACGAACCGTTCAGAGCTTCAACTCTCGAAGAAAAGCTGTCCGCACTGTCAACAATACTTTCCACCTGTTCGATGTGGTTGTTGTAAAGCTCGAACATGGTATCTCTGAACGACAGTATCTCGTTATATATAGCGTCTGCCGTTTTCGCCATGCCATCGGAACGCTCTCTCATTTCCTCGGAGTAACGACAAGCCTCCTCCGTTATCTTCTCAGCCTCGACAGCCGCCTGTTTTGAAGCCTCTGCTATTATTGCGGCAGCCTTTTTTTCAGCTTCTGCTATGATAGCCCTTGCTTCTCTTTCGGCTTTTCTTACAGGCTCTGCAAGCTCCTCGGCAGATTTCATTTCGACAGGATTATTATTAAGCTCAAACTCTACCGCTTCGTTCTTTTTCAGTGCGGCGGCAAGATTTCGTGCGTTTTCGTTATTTTTCTTGTCCAGCTTTTGATATTCGTTGTTTACGAACGCAAGGTAAGCTTCCACCTCCTCGGGGGAGTAGCCTCTAAGCACCTTTGAAAATGTTTTTTTTCTGAAATCCCTTGGCATTTTATTCTCCTTTCGTTATTTATATTTTTTTATCTTTACTTTAAGACGACCGCTTCTTGTTTCTCCGTATGCTTCACCTACAAGAAATTTGCCGTATCCTCTCACGGAGATTATATCCCCGCATTCGACAGATGACGAAACATTGCAGTTTTCCTTGTAATTCAAAGAAACAAGTCCCGCTCTTACGGCTTCGGCGGCAGTCTCACGTGATTTTCCGCACAATGCCTTAACAACTGCGTCAAGTCTCATTGACTGTAGCATTATCTCAACGGTCTCGTAGCTTCTCGGAACGGTAAACGAAGAATCCGGTTTTATTTCTTCCGTCTTCACGCTGTCTCGTCCGATTTTGGTAAGCTCCGATAGAATATAGTTTTTGATTCTTTCGCAAGCGAACACCACCGCTTCCGTTTCCGAGACCATTACAATATCTCCGACAACGGAACGGTCGATTCCAAGCGAAAGTATACCGCCCATAAAATCACGGTGAGTCAGGCTTTTAAAACCGCTTCCCTTTATTCTTATCGCACATATTCCTATCTCCTCAGCTATTTCGGGATTGGAGTGAAGAAATTCCGCAAAGAATTTTATTCTGTCCTCATCAAGCGGCATTTTGTGTCTCGGAGCATCGTCCGTCATGTACCAATCGGGGAGAAACACCGCAACGCACCGCTCACATCCGATACCGCCGCCCCAGAAAAAACAGTTTTCACTACCGCCTGTATGAACAAGCTCGGAATAAACTTCGTTTTTCTCCTCCGGAGTCAGAAAATCCGTACACGCAACAGCATATTCGGCTTCTCTTGATTTTTCAACGGCTCTTGCAACTATCACGTTATCTTTCATTGCACCACCGAAATCAAAGGAACATTTCAAGCACGGACAGCAGGATAAAGGTTATCATAAACGCCATATCAAACGGCATTCCGTCAAACCACCCGAATCTTTCGATAAGAGAACGGACAGGCATAAGCACAGGCTCCGTCACCGAATAGAGGAAGCTCACTATCGGATTATCCTCGTCAACGGGAAGCCAGCTGAGTATAGCTCTTGCAAACAGCAGAAACTCCAGTGCCGCAACTATGGTTCTGACGGTCGATGTTATCACATAAAATATCTGATACATTCTTTACCTCTGAATAAATCTAAAAATGAGCTACACCGATAAAATGGCATAGCTCACAGTAATCTACGCTTTTCATAGAGTTAAAATCACACGAAAAAACGCTGTAAATTATTATTTTTCGGCAAAATGAGTATAAAAACAACACCTCATGGGATATTCCCCATCAAGCAGTCTATGTACTTATGCAGAAAATCAGTTGAAGTCTCCGAAATCGTCGTTGCTTGTTTCCTTCTGAGCAGGCTGAGGCTCATTTCTGCGAGCATTCTGCTTAATCTGAACATTTTCAACGTCAACATTGGAAGGTGCTATAACATACGCGTTTGTGGAAACCTTCTTGAGGTCGCCGCCTATCGCATAAGCAACACCTGTAAGGAAGTCGATAAGTCTTCTCGAAGTTTCCTTGTTTGTGTTTTCGAGATTGAGAACTACCATGCACTTATTGAGCAGGTGATTTGCGATCTGAGATGTGGTATCGCTGTCATATGCCTGAGGCTTAACTACCTGCATCTTGATGTTTGCTCCGGAGAAGCTGATTCCGCTACCGCTTGCAGAACCCATATTTACCTGCTGGCTCTGGTTCTGTGTCTGACCTGTCGGGGGTACGAACTGAACATCGCTGTCGTCGCCCTCATCGTCATAGCTGTCAAATCCATCATAGTAATCGTCATCGTAGTTGTCATCGTATCCATCGTTGGTTCCGGTTACTTTTTTGATTCGATCCATAAGTCCCATATAAATCCTCCATTCTGCCGTCAAGCAGGATAATATCTAAAAATTAATAATATTTATTTTCCGCAGAAAATGACTGCGAAAAGAGCTTGTTTACTTATAAATTCTCGACCCGAAGATACGGCTTCCTACCCTTACGATATCACTGCCTTCTTCGATAGCACAGACAAAGCTGTCGCTCATTCCCATTGACAAAACAGGCTCTCCTATATTATGCGTTTTTTTTGCGAAAAAGTCAAGGAATATTCGAGAAGATTCTTTAAAATATTTGCGAAATTCATCATTTTCTTCGCATTTTGGTGCCATAGTCATCATTCCGCACACTTGGATGCCCGAAAACGCTTCTATTTTTTCGAGGAAGGACTCTACATTCCCGGGCATTACACCGGTTTTATTTTCCTCCTCGCCTATGTTCACCTCAACGAGAACACGCTGTACGACACCGAGTTTTCTTGCACGGGAATCTATTTCCTCGGCAAGTCTTACGGAATCGAGAGAATGGATAAGTCTTGCTTTACCGACCACATATTTGACCTTGTTCGTCTGTAAATGTCCGATAAAATCCATCTCTGCACCGGTGGCACGGACAGCTTCGTATTTTTCTGTGAACTCCTGTGCATGATTTTCACCGCACAGCTTCAGTCCGCAGTTTTCAACGAGGTAGCATATATCCTCCGCCGACACTGTTTTTGTTGCGGCAAGCAGAGTAACCTTTTTGTCTCCTCCGCGTCTTTTTTCCGCCGCAGTTATTTCTTCAAGCACACGGAAATAATTTTCACGTAGCTCAAGCTTTCTTTCTTCAGTCATAATAAAACCACTATCTTATCAGCTTTCCGCTGTAAAGATCCTTTCCGCTTACGATTATTATATCGTTTTGCTTTATCCACGGGTACATCTCATCGTTATCATCTTCGTTTCCGTCGCTTCCGGTACATATAACGTAACCGTCTTTTCTGTAAACAATATTGACACGTCTGAAATCTACCGTTACTTCATCGAGAATATAAACTCCCTCATAGCCGCCGACAACTCTTATAGCGTCCGACGGAACCTCGTAACCCGTATATTCCACTGCGGATATTTTCACCGGTTGCATTCTCGTATAGTCAAAGCCATTCGGCATTGTCTCACAACGGAACACCGCCACCGCCATATCTCCCGGATTCTGCGGAACCACACGATAGAGCTTTGCCGTAACCTCGGTATCGCTGTAGGTAAAGGTCATTTCGCATGAGGAACGATCAAGCAATGTTGCCGCCTGAGTTTTTTTCATCTCGCAGGCAATATACCAACCGAAATCCGTCACCACGGAGCCTATGCAAACACCGGATGAAAATGAAGGCTCGGAGCTTGTCATCGAGAGAAAATCATCATAGGTCATGCTGTCGATAAGCTCAGACGAAAACACCTGACCATAGCCGTCGTATTCGGAGAAATAGTACCCCGTAAAAGAAGCGTATATCGAGTCAAGGCAGGTACCGAGCTGACCTTTAAGAGAAGATTTTTCGCTTTCGAGAGCCGCTATACGTGAGCTGTAATCAACCTGTCCCGACCTTATGAGCTTTTTATTGATATTAACAAGAAGTGTTGTACGCATTGAGACCGCATCGGAGTAATTTCCGCTTGCACAGTGCTTGCGTATTGTAAAGATATTATCGAATATCTCGCTTTCGATACCTGCCGTAGACTGAACGGAACGGTTTGAGGCGGAATCGGAATTTCCTTCAAGGAGAGATATTTGCTCATCTATCTCGGAAAGACGTTTTTCTATATCGGGAGAGGAAACGGAATAAACGTCCGCTATTTTCGCCCCCACCGCAACTCTGCCTCCGTCATGAATGGCAGGTGCAACGCTTCCCGATGTTACCGAGGAATACAGCGGAGTCTCTTTTCGCATTATATAAGCATCGGTGACAATCGTTTCGGTAACGGTAGTCGGAACAGCGTCAACAAGCTCAAGCTCAGGTGAAAAAATATCGAATATATGATATGCGATGTACACCATAAGCCCGAGTGCAACAAGTCCCGACGCCACGGAAACGAGCCATTTTTGCAGATAGGTTTTATCAAAAATCTCAGTAAATCTTTTCATAGTATGTTGTGACAACTGATTTTATTATTATAGCATATATCCGCCGCAGGATAAGTACACAGCGGGATTATTTACAATAATTTAACCTTGTTCTCCGTTATCCGCCGACGGCTTTTCGAGAGACAAATCTTCAAGCACAAAAAGCTTTTCGGGACGAACCACGGGAACTCCGTCAACAATCATTCCTCGCCCCAGTGCAATGAACACACCTCTGTTATATATACGAACAAGCTCTCCGTCCGCTACATTTGCTTTAATTTTCTTCTGATAGAGATTAGCACCGCCACGAACAAGCTTTGCGTAATAATCGACCACGTTTATTTTCTGAAGCTCCTCAAAAAGAGAATCCACGGGTCGCGGAAGCTTGAGACGTTCCTCAAAGGTCATGTTATCAAGCTCTTCAACCGTTACAGAGTCCTCGAGTGTGAAGTTCCCCGTGCGAGTTCTGACAAGGGATGCCATTGCCGCACCGCAACCGAGCTTTTTTCCTATATCCGCACAAAGCGTTCTTATATATGTTCCCTTTGAGCAGGCCACACGCATACGGTATATATCCTCGGAGACCTTTTCAGCAGAGAGAGAATATATTTCAACCTCTCTTGCTTCTCTTTCGACTTCTCCGCCCTCTCTTGCAATATCGACAAGCTTTCTGCCGCCGACCTTTAAAGCGGAATACATCGGAGGAACCTGCATTATCTTTCCGACAAAGGACTCACACGCCGCAAGCACCTCTTCTTCGGAGGGAATATTTTCGTTCCTTGTGAGTATCTCCCCTGTCACGTCCTCTGTATCGGTTGTAATGCCGAGCTTCATTTCCGCAACGTATTCCTTATCGTGCATCATGAGATAATCGGAAGCCTTTACAGCACGTCCTATAAGCACTGGAAGAACACCGGTAGCCATAGGGTCAAGAGTGCCTGTATGTCCGACCTGACGTGTATCGTAAAGCTTACGGCAAGAGGAGATTATTTTATGCGAGGTTACACCCTCATGCTTATTTACTATCAAAACTCCCGAAACGAGAGCAGGATTGCTTTTTGACATTGTTTTACCTTACTTCTTTTCAGAGATGTATTTTTCGACCGCTTCGCCGAATGCCTTTGTCGCTATATCGAGTGCTTCTTCGGGAGTATCCGCTTCGATTGTACAGCCGGCAGCTCTCGTGTGTCCTCCGCCTCCGTAGACCGCACAAACAGCGGCACAGTCTATCTCGACATTCGCACGGGAAGACACCTTATAGAGCCTTCTGTCGTCCGAGAGCTGTCTGAGAGATATTCCCACGAGAACACCTTCAACCCCTCTCGGTGTATCTACGACGTTTCCTATATCGTTTTCGCTGAGTCCCGATTCTTCAAGCATGGACTGAGTGAAAAGCACGGCTCCGAGATGACCGTCGTTATAAAAACGCAGATTCTGTATTGCAAGCATCTGTGCGGTAAGCTCTTTAAGTGTTCTCTGACCGAAAAGCGAACGACATACATCGGACGAATCCATTCCGCCATCCTCAGCCGAGTTTATTTCTTCGACAAGCTCTGCGGCAGCCATATGAGTTTTCTTTGTTGTGTTCGAGAACTTAAAGCTTCCGGTATCCGAAACGATTGCGGCATACATTTTTCTTGCGGCATCGGGGAGAGAGCCTATTTTTCCGCTTTCTTTAAGGCAGGTGTAAATATCGTAAACTATCTCACCGGCAGCAGAAGCATGGGAGTCGATATAATTCTCTGCAAAAGGCTCTCCCATTCCGTGGTGGTCTATCATAAGCTCTATTCTCGGAATGAGATAAGCGTTTTTATCAAGCTGTGTCGGAGAGGCCGTATCTATTGCTATTATTCTGTCAAATTCCGTCATATCGGAGCCGTCCGTATCGACCATGTGGGGAACTTCTCCCTCAGTCTGACATTCTTCATCCCCCGAGCAGGCAAGAAAACGAAGTCTTTTCGGAAGAACGCCGGGATTTGAAACCGATGCATTTTTTCCGAGGGCAAGTATTATTTCACGAAGTGCAAAAGCAGAGCCTATGCAGTCTCCGTCGGGGTTCACATGGGTAAGAATGAGCGTATTTTCGGCTTTATCGAGCGAAAACGCAACCTCTTCAAGGGACAGCGTACCGTACACTGTTTCTTCGGCGGAATTATTCATCGTCACCCTCCGAAGATGTATTTTCAGCTCTTTCGTCCTCGAGCTTTTTGAGGATTGCGGCAATTTCCGCTCCGTGACGAACACCCTCGTCTCTTACAAAGGTGATTTCGGGAGTTATTCTCAAATTAAGTCTTTCGGCAAGTCTTGAGCGGATATACGGAGTTGCGGATCTCAGTCCCTTGTTCAGCTCCTTTTCATCGCATTCGCCGTACACGGAATAGTATACCTTTGCGAATTTAAGGTCTGCCGACACATCGGAGTTCATTACGGTTATCATTGTATCGCTTACTCTGGGGTCCTTTATGTCTCGCACTATCTGGGCACATTCTTCTGTGAATGCCGCATCTATTTTATTCTTTCTGTATTTTGCCATATTTTTCCTTTATCCTGTTCTTTTTTTATTTAAGTTAACGCTGACAAACTCGAGAAAACGTGCCTAAGAGGCTTGAATTTGTGGCATTTTTGGCACGTTTTCAAGCTTAATAAGTGTTTACTTAAGCTTCAATTGTTTTTCATATAATCCGGCAGAAATTCTTCGCTTATTACGTTTGTAACGAATTTTCTTGCGGAGTCGGGTGTGAGAGTATATCCTGAAATTGCAACTCCGTGAGATTTTGCTATCTCCTCGGTGTAGTCTTCAAGCAGGTAGAGATGTGTGTCGTACCAATCCATTCCGTAATAGAACACGGTCGGGATAAAACAAGGCTCCTCCACCGCCAGTCCTCCGTTACCGTCACTTCTTATGCTGAACGAAAGAAAGCCGCCTACCTGGTTCACGGGATATGCCATTCCCTCAACAAAATTCCCGAGGGAGTAGATGCAAAGTGTTCTTTTTCCGTCCTCTCGTTCTATCCATTCAATCGGCTGTAGCGTATGGGAATGGTGTCCGAGTATAACGTCCGCACCTGCATTTGATATAAGAGACGCAAGCCTGTATTGTTCGGAATTCACGCTCTGCGTATTTTCGTCTCCCCAGTGCATAGAGACAACAAGCACATCGCATTTTTCTCTTGCGTTTGCAATATCGGAGAGAATAAGCTCATCGTCTATATACGGAATAACTATATCCGAGGAGGAAGATTTCACAATTCCGTTTGTCGATAGGGTGTAGGAAAGAAACGCTATCGTAATTCCGTCACATTCGAGAGTACGAAGCGTCTTTGAGTCCTCCTCGTTCAGGTAGCCGCCGAGCATAAGCACATCCAGGTCATTCCAGAACTCTATCGTTGACGCAAGTCCCTGCGTTCCCATATCGAGCATATGATTGTTTGCGATATTCACAACATCAAAGCCGAGGGTTATCAGGTCAAGTCCAAGCTGATTCGGCGAATTGAAGCAGGGATAGCCGGAATAGCCGTAAGCCTCCCCTGCCATAACCGTCTCCTGATTTATAAACGCAATATCCGCCTCAGCCACGATAGACGCAACATCGGCATACATGGGAAGAAAATCATATCTCTTTTGCTCATTTCCCCTTGAATATGCGTCGATATAGATATTCGGGTGAATAAGGTTATCCCCTGCCGCAACAAAGCTTATATCGACTCCCTCGTATGGGTCTGTCGGCTCTGTGACCTCGATTTCCGATATGGCAGAGGAAGCATTGTCCGATACTTGCACGGTTTCATCAGTCGGTGTGTAAATATCCTCCGAGCGGCTGTTTTTCGCATAATCGGGAAAGGTCAGCTTTGTATCGGACTCACGCAGACTTATGCCACACGAAGACAGCGACACGAGAAAAGCAGAAAGCAGGGCAAGAGTTATGCCGACACGCTTCATGAGACAGCTCATTTTCTTCCTCCCTTCAGACGGATATTAATGTTATTTTTTATATTATACACCAAAAATAAGAACAATTCAAGCCTAATGCACACTTGATATATTCTGCCGAGACTTTTTGTTCTCACAGCACACAAGTGCAAAAGTGCGTCTGTATATTTTTTCGCTCATCGGTTGCACGAGAAGAGGTTTTATGATATAATTTAGCATGGATATTTACAGCTAAACCAAAGCGAGGAAGTTACAATAATGATAAAAATACTGCATACGGGGGATATTCACCTCGACAGTCCGTTTTCCTCCCTTACCTCACGTCAGGCAGAGATACGACGAAACGAGCTTAGAGCGGCTTTTACATCTATGATGACATACGCAAAAATGAACAACACCGACCTTATGCTTATAGCAGGCGATGTTTTCGATGCTGAATACGTCACGAGAGAAACACTGTCGCTCCTTTGCCGTGAATTTGAAAATTACAGAAAGCCTGTGTTCATCACCCCCGGAAACCACGACCCCGCAAGCGAGAAAAGCGTATGGATGCGTGATATTTTCCCGAAAAACGTCCATGTTTTCAAAAGCGGAGAGCTTGAAAAGGTATCGCTCCCCGACATTCCCGTTGACGTTTACGGCTTCGGCTTCACCCATCGTGAACAGGATGAGGTTCCGATACGCGGAATGACGGTACAGGACAAAGAGAGAATAAATCTGCTCATATGTCATGCGGATCTGACAGACCGACAAAGCTATTGCTGTCCCATGACGACGGAGGACATTTACGCATTCGGTGCGGACTACACAGCTCTCGGACACATTCACGATGCTTCATACGTTGAGGACGAGGCATCACGTTTTGCCTACTGCGGCTGTCTCGAGGGACGTTCCTTTGACGAGACGGGAGTAAAGGGTGCGTGCATTGTACAGATAAACAAGTCGGACGAAAGTTCCGATGTAGTTTTGAAGCGTGTGAGATTCTCGAAAAGACGTTACGAAAAGGGCGAACTCGACGTAAGCGGTTCTGTATCGAACACGGAAATATCGGAAAAAATTTCGGAATATATTTCTTCGCACAGATACGGAGACGATGTTCTTTTGGCACTGAAGCTCACGGGAGAAGTACAGTCGGAGCTTATTGTTGACACGGACGGACTTGACGAAAGAAAATTCGGTCTGTTCATGCTGAAAACGGCTGACTTTACCACACCTCAGCTGAACGAGGAGCTTCTCATGCACGACCTTACGATAAAAGGCGAGATCTACAGAAATCTCAAACCAAAGCTTTCTTCATCGAATTCGAGAGAGCGTGAGGTTGCCCACCGTGCGTTGAGATATGCCTTTTCCGCATTATCGGGCGAGAATATTTTATAGGAGTCTCCGAAATGTTTATAAAATCACTACACATAATTTCCTTCGGAGGACTCAAAAACCGTGACATTGAGCTGTCCTCCGGGATAAATCTTCTGAGTGGCGGAAATGAAGCCGGAAAGACCTCCGCCGCAATGTTCATAAAATTCATTTTTTACGGACTGAACTCGAAATCCCTTAAAAATATGCCCTCCGAGCGTGTGCGTTATGTAAACCGTGACACAATGCAGGCGGCGGGATTTATGATAATCGAAACGGATTCCCACGTTTCCTACAGACTGGAGAGAAATCTCATTATTTCAGACAACGCTCCTGCACGGGAAAAGGTCAGAATAATCAATCTGAACACCGGAGAGACGGTAAGCTCACAAAATCCGGGAGAATATTTCTTCGGAGTATCGGAGGAGGTATTTGTTTCTACCTGCTTCGTTCGCCAGTCATCCCCGATGAAGCCCGACCCCGACAAGCTTGAAAGTTTATCAGCACTTTCGGACGACAGCACAGGAGACGAAAACGAAAGCATTGACGTAAAGCGTGGTGTGAAAAAGCTGAACGAACTGAGACGTGAGCTTTGTCACAAAAACGGAAACGGCGGAGAGATAAACGAGCTTAAAGAAAAACGTGCCGCACTTGCCGCTGAGCTTAAAAAAAATGCGGAGCGTTCGGCTGAAATAGTCGCAAGCGGAATCTCCCTTGATGATATAAACCGCAGGCTGAGCGAACTCGAAACCGCACGAGACAACTACGCAGAGCTGTTTTCCTCACTTGACAAGATAGTAATAAAGAGAAGACTTGACGCACTGGAGCAAGCGAAAAACAAGCTCTCTGCCGTCCGTGAAAAGCTTACGGAGCTTGACTCCACCCTGCCCGAAACCACGGAAGCTGCTCTCGACAATGCGGAAAGAGATATTCGTGCATACGATGAGCTTATAGTTGCGTTTGACGAAAGCTTCGCTGACTTCGATGTTCCGCGTGAAAGTCAAAATATGTCGGATATATCGGCTCAGGCGGATGATGACCTCGATGAAGCTACGGCAGTAAACGGAGATATACGAACAAATGCGGCACTTGCGATTGCGATGTATGTCGGCGGAGTTATAGGACTTGCAGCATTCGCTGTCATGTTCTTCTTCAACACCGATATTTATTCGATTCCGCTTATAATTTCCTTTGCACTGGTCACACTCGGAAGTGTATTTATCTCGAAATGCGGAAAAAGCAAAAAGCTTCTTGATGAAATTCTCGAAAAATGGGATGCACTGTCATACGATGAGCTTGAAAATGCGATTGCGGATAAGCTCAGCAGTCTGCAAAACAGCATAAGCGAGAACAATGCCCGTGAGGAGCTTCACAAAAATGCCGACAATGCAAAGCTTCGGTTTGATGCCGCACATTCATATGTTATCGCACTTGCGGAGAGACTTGAGCTTGAGCATGGAGAGTCGATATACGATACGATTTCCTCACTCAGGTCTATCATAACTGAGGCAAAGAAAAAGAGAAACGAGCTTTCACTTCTCTCGGAAAAGATATGCGGAAGAATCGACACGCTGAGTGAGCTTACCGACGGAATAGATGCAGTTGAAGCCGAAAAGGAAGCTGCGGCAGCTTTGTCAACAGATATAGGAAAGCTTGCGGCAACTCTCGATTCCGAAAAGCTGAAAGAAGCAACAAGGGAACGTGATTTTACCGAAAACGCACTCCGTTCCGCACAAAAGAGAAAGACCGCACTCGAAGAAAAGCTTGTCTCTCTCGGAAAGCTTACGCACACCCCGGATGAATACCGCTCAATGCTGAACTCACTTGATGAAACGATAGAGGAGCTTACACTCAGACACGAGGCTTGCGAGCTTGCACTGAGTGCCATTCACGAAGCCGGAGAAAACATGAAGACCGGTGTGAACCTTCGTATAGCAAGGGCGGCATCGGAGCTTATGAGAAGCTGTACACCGCACGACAACATTATACTCGACCCAATGCTTGAAGCCTCACTTGAATCGGGAAGCCGTCATTTAACCACGGACATTCTCTCAAAAGGAACGGCGGATATTGCATATTTAAGCGTCAGAACCGCACTTGCCGGCGAGATGTTCCCTCTTGAACGTCCGATAACGGTATTTGACGAATGCTTCGCTCACATAGATTCAACAAGAACAAGGGATTTTCTCAGAGCTTTATCGGGAGGGCAGTATTTGATTCTCACCTGCCGTGAAGACGAAAAATCCACCGCAAGCTCTCTCGGAATCAACATAATCGAGCTTTAAAACAAAAGACCTGTCGAATGATAACCGAAATTCGGTACATCATAACGGCAGGTTTTTTATTATGTTTTCGCACAAAAAAATGATTGAGGCAAAGGCTTTTACACCTCTGCCCCAACCATTTTTTAAAAGGCAGGATTATCGTTCAATCAAAGAATCGAACAACATCACATGATACGAAGCAGGTGGAGAAAACCAGAAGACCACCTTTTTCGTACAAAAGACTTAGTTAATTAGTTTCTCTTCTTGGAAACTGCGTAACCTGCTGCGGAAACTACTGCTGCAACTGCTGCGATAACGCCTGCGTCGAATGTCTGAGGAGCTTCTTCGGTTGTTTCTTCTGTAGCTTCTGTTTCAACGGTTTCAATTGTTTCTTCAACTTTTGTTGTTTCTACAGTTTCAACGGTTTCTTCTGTTTCAACAGTTTCGGTTGTTTCTGTAGCTTCAACTGTAGCTTCGGATACTGTACCTGTGAGAACGAGTTCGGACATCTGGAATGTACCGGAGAGAGCACCTTCGCTCTGGAAGTATACATACTTAACGCCTTCAACAGGTGTTACTTCTGCTGCGTAGTATGTGTAGTTTGTTTCTTCAAAGAAGTAGTCATCACCGTATGCGATAGCTGTCCAGTTTACACCGTCAGCGGATACGTAGATAGCCCATTCGTAAGGAGAACGCTGGTTGTAGCTTGCGTTGTCGTTAGCGGTAGCCATGATGATACCGTCAACAGTGATGGGGTTAGCATAAACTGCCATGGACTGTGTGGGGAAATCTGCTGTGCAGAACTTTGTTGCTGTGTTGTTATCCCAAAGGTTTTCAGCACCTTCACCGCCGTTACCGGAAGAACCGTCAACGTATGTTACGTCTGTGATGGGAGTCTTGCCGATGGAAGCAGCTGCTTCTTCAAGAGATTCGTAGCCTGCACCGGAGTTTGCGATAGGATCTGCGGAGGGATATTCGAGAGACTCGGGAAGTGTAGCTGTAGCTTCTTCTGTTGTAGCCTCTGTAGCTGTTTCTTCTGTTGTTGTTTCTGTTGCTTCTTCTGTAGCTGTTTCTTCACCTGCGGGGAATGCTTCTACAACACCGTCCTGAGGATAACCGTAGAGTTCAACTTCTGCAACGTCACCATGGCTGAGCATGTTGTAGTAACGGAAATACTGGAATGCTTCGTCTGTTACATCGAATTCATCGGAGTTGATTTCAACGTATTCAGCTGCTTCGGCAGAATCAAGGCTCATCCAGATGTCTACCCAGCTGTCTTCATCGTCGGGTGTGTTTGTACCCTGGATGGTAGCACCGTAGAAACGGTCTGTGTATCCGTCACGAGGGCAGATAACAATCTTTGTGATAACGTAGGGCTTACCTGCGTCAACACCACAGTAACCGTCGCCTGTTCCGAGCGGGTCAAAGAATGTTGCTACGTCGCCGTCAAATGCTGCTGCACGACCTGCGGCTGCGTTGTCACCCCAACCTGCTTCGTTACCGATAAGAGAACCTGCGATTACTACGGAACCTTCGGGAGCTGTAGCACCGGATGCAGGATAACCTGCGGCAGGAACTTCAGCAGCTGCTGTAAGTGCGAGAGCAGCTACGAGAACTGTACCGAGAATAGATGAAAATACCTTCTTCATGAGAATGTACTCCTTTTAATTTTAGATCAAAATGTAAGGAAACCCTTACCATGGCATTATTTTACCACACGCAAACACTTTTGTCAATAGATTTTTGGCTGTTTATTAACTTTTAGTCCATTTTTGAAATGATTAAAAATGTATCGTTCGTTGTTTTGCACGATTCACACTCGAATTTTTGTGTATTTTGACGAACAGTCGGGTGATTTGCGATTTTTTAAATACAACCGAATTGTAAACGTGTTTTCAAAAGCTTTACAAAAGCAAAAAAGAGCCGACACGAAATCGACTCTTCTTCGGTTCAGTTAAGAATTAGTTTCTCTTCTTGGAAACAGCGTAACCGATAGCGGAAACTGCTGCTGCAGCTGCTGCTACGATACCTGCGTCGAATGTCTGAGGAGCTTCTTCAACTGTTTCTTCAACTTCTGCTGTTTCAACAGTTTCTTCTACTTCTTCAGTAGCTTCTTCTGTAGCTTCTTCAGCAACTTCTTCTGTAGCTACTTCTTCTGTTGCAACTTCTTCTGTTGTAGCTTCTTCTGTAGCTTCTTCTGTTGTAGCTTCTTCGGCAACTTCTTCTGTAGCTGTTTCTTCAGCTGTGGGGAATGCTTCTACAACACCGTCCTGAGGATAGCCGTAGAGTTCAACTTCTGCAACGTCACCATGGCTGAGCATGTTGTAGTAACGGAAATACTGGAATGCTTCGTCTGTTACATCGAATTCATCGGAGTTGATTTCAACGTATTCAGCTGCTTCGGCAGAATCAAGGCTCATCCAGATGTCTACCCAGCTGTCTTCATCGTCGGGTGTGTTTGTACCCTGGATGGTAGCACCGTAGTAACGAGCTTCCTGACCGGAACGAGGGCAAACAACGATCTTTGTGATAACGTAGGGCTTACCTGCGTCAACACCACAGTAACCGTCGCCAACTGCGAGCGGGTCGAAGAATGTTTCAACGTTACCGTCGAATGCAGCAGCACGACCTGCGTCTGCGTTGTCACCCCAACCTGTTTCGTTACCGATAAGAGAACCTGCGATGATTACAGAACCTTCGGGAGCTGTAACGCCGGATGCAGGATAACCTGCGGCAGGAACTTCAGCAGCTGCTGTAAGTGCGAGAGCAGCTACGAGAACTGTACCGAGAATAGATGAAAATACCTTCTTCATGAGAATGTACTCCTTAAAATGAAATAATTATAATTTTATAAGGTATGTCCTTATAGATATAATGTTAGCATATCCGAACAGATTTGTCAACTGATTTTTGCTAACTTTACATTTAACTCATTTTTTAAATCGATTTTACAAAATAAAAAGACCCGATAAAGCAGAGCCTTTAAGGGCTTATGGCAATTTATCGAGTCTTTTTGTTTTAGTACGTTAATCAGTTAATAGTGATGAGGTTATCGAAGATGTCTCCGTGTGCCTTGAGGTTGGTTTCGTTACCTACGGCACAGATATAGCCCTGCTCGCAAACCTTGTCGTACATATCTGCGATTTCGGCGAACTGTTCCTTGGTTACGTCAAGCATTTCGGCTCTTTCACGAACAGCGTCTTCGTAGGTGTAGCCGGACATATATGCATTGAAGGAACGTCTTGCCTTACCGGGGTTTGAAACGGGTCTTTCGTAGCCGGAGAACGCACCGATGATATACTTTGTAAGCTCTTTTTCGTCGAACTCATGGTTTCTTACGAAGTCACCTGTGTTCTTGAATACGTTGTAGCTTTCGGTAAGCTTCGGGTCACGGTATGTTGTGAAGGTGAGGTTTCCGCTTGAAGAATCGAAGTAAGCACCGCAACCGTATGCACCGCCGTTAACTCTGATCTGCTGGTAGAGGTAGTCTACGTTTACCGCTGTCTGAACTACTCTGCAAGCACCGTTGTAGTTGAGTCCCGCAAATCCGAGGTTACCTGCCTGAGTTACATAGTGAACCTGAGACGGGATAAGGATACCCTCGTTCTTCTTTGTGGGAACGTATTCCTTGAATTCGCCGAGGTCGGGACGTTCTGTAGCCGCGATAGCCTGAACAAATACGGGGAGCTTTTCGTTCATGATGTCCTCGCCCTGCTTATCGGAGGTGAGGTCAAGGAACATATTTGCGGGATTGAAGATGTAGTTCTTTACCGCATTAAGCTTTTCGAGGAATTCGTCGGCCTTTGCATCCCAGCTATCGAGGAGGTCGCAGAGGAAGAGGTAGAAGTCGATACCGCCCATATCCTGGTGGTAGCATTCAAGCTTGGAGAAGTAGGAACGAGCTCTTGCACCTGCAACGGAGTTACCGTTATTGATGATTTCGTTCTTCTTTCCTGCCTTGATTTCAACGAGGATGTCACGGATTCTCTTCTTATCGTCAAGCTTGGAGGTGAGAACTATTTCTTCCGCAAGCTCGAGAGCGTAGTCGGTCTTTTCGGACAGCATCTTTGTGTAGATACCGTAGAGCGGAATGTAATCGTCAAGTGTCTTATACTTGAGATATGTTGCGGGACCGAACCAGATTCCGCCGAGGTTCATGATTCTGTCGAAGTTGAGGTCGTTATATGTATGCTTTGCGGTGTCAACTCTGCCGAGAATATGACCGAGGAGAGACATATAAGGAACGTATTCGTGAGGAAGCTTATCTATATTGAAGTAGATGTTAGCATATGTAAGACCGTTTGTCTCAACATCGTGAGAAATTGTCTTTACGCCGCCGACAGTCTTTTCTTCATTATAATAAGGAATAGCGTCACGGGAAATATCGGTTCTTTCAATGCAGGGGATGCAGTTCTGCTCTTCCTCTGTGGGAACGTGGTTCTGATACTCACGAAGCTCACGGGTATCGTCAACGATCTTCTGAATTTCTTCTGCTGAAAGGGAGTTCTTGTAGTCCTCGAGCTTCTTCTTGAGATCTGCGTTCTTCTTATCGTTGAGACCTCTTTCGGGTTCGATAGTGATAAGAGCGGAGTGGTCGGATTCAAAGATATACTTCTTGATGATGTTTTCGTAGTAGCCTGTACCGATCTTTTCCTTGAGCTGTGCATAGGAATCGAGGTAGTGCATATATGTGAACGCACAGTTGTCATCGTAGAGCCATGACTGGAGCATATCGGAAGCAACGTCAAGACCTCTCGGATATCCGCCGTAGTCAGCTTCACGGAAACCGAATTCACGGCTGTTGATGGTAGCGAGTATAGCCTTTTCGTTGATACCCTTTTCAACCTGTTCACGGAGAGTATCCATTACGATGTTGTAGAACTTATCGAGATCCTCGGACTTCGCATACTTAGCTACAACAGCAAAGGTATCTTCGATCTGGTGGGATTCATAGTAAGCGAATACTTCTTCACCGATACCAGCGTCAAGGAGAGCCTGCTTTACGGGAGCACCCTCTGCATTGAAGAGAACGTAACCGATAACGGATGCCGCTCTTGCTTCGAGAACATCGAGGTTGGAGCCGCCCATTGAGGAGAAGATGAGGTAAGACTTTCCGTCAACTGCGTCTGTCTGACCTACGGAATACTTAGCCTGAACTCTCTTGGGAGTCTTTGTACCGAAATGCTTCTGATGAGGAACCTCGGAATGGGGGTCTATTCTGTCGAAGTGGGAGAGATATTCCTTATCGAGGAATTCAAGTCTCTCGTCCATATCGCAGTCACCGTAGATGAAGATATAGGAGTTGGAAGGGTGATAATGGTTGCGGTGGAAGTCTACAAACTGCTCATAGGTAAGCTCGGGGATAACATCGGGGTCACCGCCGGAGCAAACGCCGTATGTTGTATCGGGGAACATTGTCTGAGATACTGTTTCCCACATAGCGTTATCGGGAGAGGAGGACGCACCCTTCATCTCACTGTAAACGACACCGTTTATTTTAAGCTCGTCTTCGGGAGTATCCATTTCATAGTGCCAGCCCTCCTGCATGAAGATCTGACGATACTTATAAATATTAGGATAGAAAACGGAGTCGAGGTAAACGTGCATGAGGTTGTTGAAATCCTTGTCATTGCAGGACGCTACGGGATAAAGAGTCTTATCCGCATATGTCATTGCATTGAGGAAGGTGTTGAGAGAGCCTTTAACAAGCTGCATGAAGGGGTCTCTCGAGGGGAAGTTCTTTGAACCGTTGAGAACGGAATGCTCAATAATATGAGGAACACCGGTGCTGTTTGTCGGAGGTGTACGGAAAGCCGCACAGAACATCTTATTCGGGTCTTCATTGGACATTACAGCTACTCTTGCTCCGGACTTCTTATGTCTGAGAATGATACCCGAGGAATGTATATCATCGAGATATTCTTCATACATAAGCTCGTATGCGGAATTTGCGGAAAGCTCGCTGTAATTTTTTACCTGCTTTGCCATAACGAATATTTCCTTTCTGTTATAAAAACCGACCTTGGTCTTTATTTTTTAAGCGTTATTATGCTTTATATATTATCTCACCAAACAACGGTTTTGTCAAGATATATCAATATTACAAATATGTTACAGATTTGTATAAACTCTTGAAACGGCATTTATTTAATGATATAATCTTTTTCGGCTTGCTCGGAAACGGTATCCTGTTGTCGCCGTCCGGCAGTCGTTTTTCAGCTCAAACGCACGTCAGGACCTCTCCACTCCTCCTGATAAAGCTTCGGCTCACCACAGCCGTAAAACAAAATTATGAAAAACAAAAAAAAGATAACTCGCTCATCCCTGTCGCTTGCAAGAAAATTCATGCA
>CAYWFS010000016.1:0-31312 GCA_964457685.1 uncultured Ruminococcus sp.
TCGGCTCGGGATTAGGGTGTTTTTTTATTTTACTTGTACAGTCTTATTGTGCAGGCGGTAAGAAGCTTGCTTTCGTCGGTCACGTCTCCACAGCGTTCTGTTTCAACCGTGTTTTCTCCCGGCTTTACATAATCGGTGACATCAAGAGAGTACGGCTTAAAAATAAGTCTGCCTACCTTTTCGCCGTTTATTTTCACTTCCGTAACTCCCGATATATCCGTTGCTGATAATACGGCTCTCTTTGTGTCCTCTCGCACATCGAAGACAGCTCTTCCCTGCTCATCGAATGCGATAGACTGTATCTCGGCAAGGCTAAGCTCCTCTTCATCGGATTCTTTTTTAAGTCGAACCATGCTGTCTCTGTCGAATCCGACTACCTTTACGGAATGCTCGGGAATACTCAGCTTATATTCAAATCCACGCTCCGTCATTTCAGCTTCCATGGGAGAGGTTTTTCCGCTGAATACATCAAAGCTGTCTGCGGCACAGTTATGCTCCGTCACCAAAGAACCGCAAGCGGGATGCTCACCGTGATTGAATATTGCATAGAAAGGGTATCCTCCCTTTGTCATACTCATAAACGTAAGCCCACTCTTGTAATCTGACGGAACGAAGTAATTCTTTCTCTTGACGTGTTTTCCGAGGAATGCAGCAAAGTCAGTTCCACGGTAAAGCAGCCCCTCCTCGGTAACAAATCTTCCTATTTTCTCGACTATTTCCGTGCTGAGTCTGAGTCTTGTATCAACGAGAAGAACCTTATACGCATATCTGTCAATATGTATCTCTCCGTCGTGAATATGAGCCTTATTCATGAGGTCGTCTATCGTAAGATAATTGAACGTATATCCGCTCTCACAAAGCTTTTGCACGGACAGAGTCGGAATATAGTCATCGGAACAAAGCACCGCACAAACAGGCTCGTTCGCACCCATAGCACCAAGCCAGCTCATACGCTTGATATATGAAGCCGCTTTTCTGTATTCGCACCACATCGGCATAGCTTCAAGAGAGCTTTCGGAATTGTTTTCACAGTGTTCTCCGTGTATTATCATATTTGCACCGCACGCAAAAGCACGGTTTACCTCGCACATCAGCTCATCCGGAGTAAGCTTTTCTTTATCCCCAAACAAAAGAGCTGAGGTATACTCTCGTCCGTTATGACGTGCAGCATCGGCGGCGGCTTTAAGCTCAAGCATTCTTTCGTTGTCGGTGTCGTTCACATACAGCGGAATATCGAATTTTGCCGCATATGCAGTGCCTAAGTTGTTTTCGATCTCTCCGCAAAGCATAAGTCCCTGTGAGGTACAGTAGCTTGATATGGGAGAGAGATACGACTCAAATATTCCCTTGCGTATTATTCCGTCATAGATAAATTCGGCTTCACGTCTTTGCTTTTTCACCTTAGGCTCGATAAGAAGTGCAACAAGAGACGGTATATCTCCGCCGTTTTCCATCCATTTTTCGGTGGTTTCGTAACTCCAAAGAATATCGCCTACCTTTTTTCTCGGAAGAATGCAGAATCCGACTACCGTTTTGCCGATATAGTCCTTTACAATGCCGACGTATTTTTCATACACCTCTGCTATCAGACGTTCGCTACAGTAAGGATTAAGCAAATCGCACATTCCGTCCCTGCCATAGCCGAGTACAATATCGTACTGAATATATCCGTCACATTGTCCTATCTTCACGTCCTCGAGTAATTCGCCGTCAAGCTTTACATAAACGCTGAACATTGTCTCGTCATCTTCGCTTCTTTCGGAGGACGGCTTTACGGTAAGCACTCTCTCGGACGCACGCTTTTCATCATTGGTTATGCTTTTCTGTGCCGTGTCAAGGGTATCGCAGATATAAAGCAGCATAAAGCGTTTTTTCGCAGCTTCAAGTACGGCTTTAAGCTTTTCCTCGTTTCCGTCCACACCGTCAAGCTTTATTATTACAGCGTCTATTCCCTTTTTGTGAAATCCGTCAAGCCTTGCAACAAGCTCATCCGTGTTTTCGGTTCCGTTCCAGCTCCACATCGGATACGGCGAATACACTGCTCCCGGATTTTTCCATATTTCCTTAAAAATATCGTACATTTCCGCTTCTCTTTTCGTATGTTATTGCAGTAATTATATCACAAAGCATACGAAAAAGCAATCCTCACAGCAAAGGACAGGAAAATAGTGCTTCTCTAAGTGCGGCATATGCTTTTATGTAATCACTGCCACTTATCGGTGCCGACTCTCCCTCGTCAAGACAGCCTATGTGATATGCGTTTTTTCCGAGTGAGTTTATTACATATTCAAGGAGGGTTCCTTTTTCGTCATTTTCGGAGTCAAGACTGTATCCGCTCATTCTCGAAAAAAGTCTTGCAACGGTCTTTGCTCTGGCAGGCACTGTCCTTCCGACTGAATATTTTATTCCAACATCCGCTCCTATATCGAGAACTGCGTCAAGCTCATCCGCATAGTAGTTTATATAATTTTTCAAAGCGTCGGTTTCCGGTATGTTTTCTTCATCAAACGAGACTGCAATATCACGACCGCAGGCATTGAAGCTCCATTGCGAAAAATCACTCTCTCCGGACGAGATATTTATCCGCTTCAGTCTTTCGCTCATTATACAGCCGTTCACACCGTTCTTTCGAATTATATATCCGTCGGGATTCAGCATTGGGATAACATAAAGACTTCTGTTTTTCCAAAGGTGCTGCATATTGATTCCGTATATTCTTTTTCCCGCCGTATAATATTCCGCATAATCGCAAATAAATCTGAGAAGCACGGGCGGTGTTATTGCATCGTTTGCTCTCATGCCGCCTATGTATATGTTGCCTCTCTCTCCCTCTCCGAGCTTTACAACCGGTATCATTCTCCCCTCAGCACTAACTCCGATGCTTGCTATCCTTATGCTGTCATGTTTCAGTGCGACAAGCTCCAGATACTCGCAAAGCCTTTCGTAATCATATGCAAGCTCATATCTTACCTGTGCCGCCTTTGTTCCGTCTACCAATATCATGCTTTCCTCCGCTGTTTTTTTCAGACTAACATCTCAGTTAACACCGATTAAGGTTAAAAAATTCGTTTCTGTATTTAATCGGCATTTACTTAAATTATATGCGGCAACTTTTCGGAATATCACTTAAAATTCACAAAACCTTATGGAAATAATCACGCTGTTATGATATGATGTAATTACTATATCATTACGTTAGAGGTTACGACTATGCACTCACCCGAAATAGCTTCGGAAAACAAAAAAAAACAGGGCAAGCTGTTTTTTCTTACATATTTTGTTGTTATAATAATCATGCTTGCTCTCGGACGGGCTCTTTCTTATCTTTGCACACTCAGCTCGACCGACATAGCTTATCCCGAATGGGTCGAAAAATTAAGCTCGTATCTTTCGGAGATACTTGATGCGTCTCGCCGTGCCGTTTCATATGCCGCCGTTATCTGTGCGGTTTTCTCGGGCAGTGGAGGAATCAAAACCACGTTTTCCGTCTCGCTTCTTGCTTTACTTGACTCGGCAGTACGCTTTGCCATCGACCTTTTCACAAGTGCAATATCGGGTCAGGAGGTTCTCGCTGTTATCTGGCTCGGCACAAACTATATTTATGAGCTTGTATTTATAATTCTCACCTACATTATCGCAAGAATGGTAATGCTGAAAAGAAACCATGAGACAAACGAAAGAAAAAAACGCTCCATCACTCCGACAAAGGCTGTTTTTTATTCCGTCGGACTGTACTGTCTCTCAAGACTTGTGTCAGAGCTTCTTTACCTCATCGACTTCCTTGTTTCCTACGTCAATATCACGAACACGGAAATAGCTTCGATTGTCGGCTCATTCCTCGGAATACTCGTTATCTACGGCGGAATATCGTTTATTGTGGCATATTTGTTCTATCCCGTACTCGAACGCAGAAAATCTCCCCGTGCTTTCTCCGACTTTGTGGGATAAGCGGCACAATTTCCGAATTATCTCTTGAATTTCATCGAATTATATGTTATCATGTAAGTTAGCTTAATTCTCAACAACAAAAAACACCAAGGAATTTATATATCATGAAAAAAATCGTTTCTTTAATCGTTTCTGGCGTGCTTCTTGTGTCTGCTTTTTCTTCTTGCAGCACAAAGGACGACCTTTTAACGTACAGATATGACTACGATCTCTCGGAATATATTGAGCTTGCCGACTACAAGGGACTTCCTGCCGAGGGATATGAAATAGACATAACCGATGAGGATGTAGAAAGACAGATACTTGCTACCCGTTCCTACTACTCCAAGCTCACCGATATTACCGACAGAGGTGCAGAATACGGTGATACTCTTTTCATCGACTATACGGGAACATTGAACGGAGAAGTTGTCGAGGATGCAACCGAAAGTGATGCCGAAGTAACAATAGGCACAGGCTCCATGCCCGACGGCTTTGAAGATATGCTTATCGGAACATATGTGGGAGATACCCTTTCGTTTGACCTCACCATGCCCGACCCCTACATACAGTATCCCGACCTTTCGGGTGAAACCGTACATTTTGAAGTTTCCGTCACAAATGTGTGTGAGCAGGAGCTTCCCATTTACAACAACGATTTTGCCCGTGCTTACCTCGGATATGACACAACAGAAGAATACGAGGAGCATATAAGAGAACGTATGCGTGAGCATTATAATGAAATATATTATCAGAGCATCGACTCTCAGATATGGGACACTATAGTTGACTCCACAACGGTTATCAAATATCCCGAAAAGGAATACAAGCAGATATACGATGATATGATAACCTCAATTGAAGCTTACGCTACAAATGCAGGTCTTCAGCTTTCCGCTTACGTTCAGGCTGTATACAAAATGACAGAGGACGAGTTCTATGCAGACATTCAACAGCAGGCTGAGGCTTATGTAAAGGATGAAATGGTAAAATACGCAATCGCAAGAGCCGAGGGTATAACTCTTACCGATGAAGAATATACAGCAGGTGCGGAGGAATACGCAATTGACGTATATGAGCTTTCATCTGTAGAAGAATTTGAAGCAATCTACGACAAAAAGACAATTCGTCAGACTCTTATGTACGAAAAGGTTCATGAGCTTGTCGTTGATTACGCAGACGTTACCCTTGTTCAGGCAGATTATTGATTTATCCCTGTAAATAAAATAAGCACTCCCGTCTTTTATACTCACTTTCATGTGATATAAAGCGGAGAGTGCTTTTATTTATTCTATTTTACTTATCAAAGGAAGCTTCTGTCTATGCCGATAGCTTTAAGGAAGGATCTTGCAATGATAACGCTACCGATTTCACCCGGATGTACTCTGTCCCACGAAATATAAGAGGGATGACGATAGGTAAGATAATCGTCAAATGCCTGCTGAACATTGATATAGTGACAGTTGTACTTCTTTGCTATCTTTTCACATACCTCGATGTATTCATCAGTCAGCTTTCTCATAGGGTCTTCTCTGTTAGGCTCCATGAAGAACGGAGACAAAACGATAACACCCTTTACGACCGGCAAAGCTCTTTCAAGCATTTCACAGAGATTTTCGCGATATTCGTTTATGTAAACATGACGCTCGGGAATTGTCGGAGTATCAAACTGTCTCCATATATCGTTGATACCTATCATAACGCTTAACCAGTCGGGCTTGAGATTCATAACCGCATCCTGCCAACGTGCTTTGAGGTCACGGCTTGTGTCTCCGCTGTTTCCGGTATTGCTTATGTGGAGTCTCCAGTCGGGGTATACTACATTGAGGATGTTGTCAATATCTCTGACATATCCTGTACCGACTCCCTGCCAAAGTCCTTCTCCGACCGGTCTTCCTCTGCCGGCATCGGTTACACTGTCACCTGTAAATACTATTCTGTCTCCGTTTGAAAATAACATATTTTCCTCCGTATTTATATTTAATTTATTCGTTTATGTTTTCGACACGAATGCAAAGAACCGTGTTTCCCGACAAGGTCTCGGGCATATCACATTCGCCAAGCATATTGTCTTCGTCTATAACGTAGCATCCGACAACCCTTGCATTCATTGATATATCGAGCGGTATCGCTTCTTCGTTTGTGTTTGAGAGCATAACATATCCATGTTTTCCGTCGGTAGCAGCACCAACATAAATTCCGTTTATATCACACGAGGTTTTTACCTGATTTTTCAGCTTATAAAGCTCATTGAACGCAGGGAAAACGTAATATGCACGGAAAGGCTTTCCCGTCAGCGGATTGAAAAGCGAACCGTAAATGCTGACACCGAATCTTGCATCATAAAACATTGCACTGTCTATCGGGTGCGACATCATTGAAAGCATCATTCCCGAAACAAGTGCGGCATGACGTGCAGTTCCTCTGAGAGCAACCTCGGGATTCCATTCGTTTAGCGTTGTCTCCGTATCTGTAAATCCGTTTTCATCAAGCTTTTTTCTGGCGTAGTCGGCAAACACCATTGTATCGGGAATATTTGCGTAGCTGTGCCATGAGAAGAAATCAAGCGGAGAGTTATTTTTCTTTATGTATTCGAGGAATCCGTCAAAGAAATCCATAAAATACGTTTCCCTTGAGCTTGGCTTGCTTATCAGTGCGTAAAATCCACAGCTTGCATATCCGCCTACCTTTATTTCAGGGAAGCATTTTTTAAGGTGCTTTGATGTAACATCGTACAGTCTGTAATAATCCTCCGCAGTTCCCGTCCACATGGGATTAACGGTTCTGTCGTTGTCGTTATCGGGTTCGTTCCATATTTCCCAATAGCGAATATTGTAGTTGAAACCGTTCGCCCATCCCTCGGTATAGTGTCTGATAATTTTTTCGCAGATGACCGCCCATTTTTCATAGCACTTCGGGGGATCTATTCTGTAAGATTTTATATATGCATCGTTTTCGATTGTAACTCCGAGTCTGAAAAACGGCTCGACACCCGAATTTACAAGAGCTGTTATGAGCATATCCGTAAAAGTAAAATCATATGACGCAGGGTCGCAAGGATCGGCATCGAAATTGCGGAAAAGGTTCGGTATATCGACAAATCTTCCGCCACCGTACATTCCTCCCACATCATGAAGTCTCGAAAACGGAATGCCCGCCTCGGTAAGGTAGGAGAATTTTGAAAAATCTATCCCGGCAAACGGAGGCTGACCCACACCGTGCAAAGGCTTTACCTCTCCCACAACATTCATGAAATCTATTTTTATTGCCATAGTACACTCCTTTCGGTCACATACAGCATATACTTTCTCAAACAAAGTCCTTTTTTAGCTATGTTATCACATATTTGTGCAATTGTCAATAGAAATCCACATCAAAACGGAGCAAAAACCGTCCTTTTAATATTACGTCTGAATTTCAGCTTTGCACTTGATTATTTATCTTGCTCTATGATATAATAACAAAAGTCATTGAAGTAAAAAAGACGAGGTAACAGACGTGAACACCGACAAAAAACAAGCGTGCATTAAGCTTGACGGCAAAAAATCGGCGGTAATGTCGGATATACACTCAGGCTACCATGCATTTAAGGCTTGCTTCGAGGATGCGGTAGAAAACGGGTGCGACAGCTTTATTTTTCTCGGAGACTATATTTCCGACCTTGCAGAACCGCAAAAAACGATGGAGCTTTTATACGAAATCAGAGAAAACTATCCCTGCGTCTGCCTTAGAGGAAACCGTGAAAGATATATGCTCTCCCCCGAAAACGGTATCGGAAGTTTTGCACGAGGCTCTCAGACAGGCTCACTTTTATTCACTTACGAACGACTCAGCAAGCGTGACATGGATTTTTTTGAGAGCTTAAATTTCTACGATATTATTGAGATAGGCAAAGTACGCTTTGAGCTTGCTCATTCCTCTCCGAATAACGACAGATACTATTTTGACAACATCGACGGTCGTATTTCCGAAATTTTTCCGCAGATGACGTGCAAATACCTGCTCACCGGACACAGCCACAGACAATATATCTGCCGTGACGGTGACAAGACTGTTATCAACCCGGGTGCAGTTGGAATCCCAAAACTAACCTCCATGCTTTCCCCTTATGCCATTCTCGATATATGTGACGGAGAGGTAGACTGCACCTTACGCAAGGTTGAATACGATTTGTGTGCCACGATACATTCTCAGTTTGCAAGCGGACTTATTGATTACGCAAAATACTGGGCGGTCGGAATACTCTATGACCTGATAAACGGAAACGACGGAATACTTACGCTGCTCAAAAATGTTGAAGAAAGAAACGGTCTTCGTGATGAAGAAGTGTGGCATTCGGAAGCCGACCGTCTCGGAATGAAGTTCACCGAGCGTGAGATAATCGAGTTTTGGAAAAGCAAAGAAAACGCCCAAGCGAACCGTTCTTTTGAGATTAAAATGCAAGGCTAAAGTATTGACAAATCCTGCTTTAATATGATATAATAAAGGAGTATTGGGGTATCGTCAAGCGGTAAGACACAGCACTTTGACTGCTGCATTCGCAGGTCCGAATCCTGCTACCCCAGTATTTAAAAAAGAGACCTGTATGCTATCTCGGATTCTTTCGGGAAATGCATACGGGTCTTTTGCTTTTATCCGAAAAAAAGACAGCCGCAAAAAAATGTGACTGCCTAAAAAAATATTCGATTATGCCGCAAGCACCATCTTTTTATGATAATTCAAGAAGCATATTGTTTCGAGGATTGCCGTGATTCCCCACGAGAAGATATAGAGGAGATACAGAGACGGAATAGTATGGAAATGTGCAAAAACCGTATATATCCATATGATTCTGAAAATACACGAGCCGAGTATTACGATTACTGTCGGAAGTGCTGTCTTTCCCAAACCTCTCGATGCGGCAATTGAGCAATCCATAAACGCCGAGAAGCAATACGAGAACGACATGATATTCAGCCTTTTCAGTCCTGCTTCGATAACCTCCTCCTCACTTGCGAAAAGCATTAGGAATTCCCTACCGAAGAAGTGAAGCAAAAGCCCGAGTACGAGTGCGATAGAAAACGCATATGCAAGGCATATTTTATAGCTTTTCATAACTCTGTCTTTCTTACCGGCACCGAAATTCTGAGCCATAAAGGTTGTGCAGGCAATATAGAAAGCGTTCATTACGTCATATATCAGTGCATCCGCATTAGCCGCCGCCGAGTTACCCTCGACCATTGTGGTATCAAAGGTATTGACTGCGGACTGGATAAACAGATTTGCAACGGAAAATATCGCATTCTGTAAACCGCCCGAAATTCCGAGAGCGAGTATGTTTTTCATGAGTACGGGAGTTATATGCATATTCGCAACGGAAAGTGAACAATCCATATCGGAACGGAAAAGGTATATAAGGATAAGTGCGGCGGAAAGATACTGCGATATAGCACTTGCCATAGCAACCCCGAGAACGCTTAGATGAAACACGATAACGAACAAAAGGTTCAAGACAATGTTCAATATACCTGCGGAAAGCAGATAGTAAAGAGAACGCTTTGAGTCTCCCGAGGCACTGAGAATACCGTTGCCGAAATTATACATTGCAAGAGCCGGTGTACCGAGAAGATATACCTTCATATATAGAACGGCTCCGTCAATCAGCTCCTCCTTGGTTCCGAGAAGAAGAAGCACCCTTTCCGCGAAAATCAGTCCGAGTATCATTATAACGATTCCGTATATTGCCGAAAGGATAAATGAGGTATGTACGGTTCTTTTTATGTTCTCACGGTCACCTGCACCCATGTATCTTGCCGCAACCGCATTGATCCCGCCTCCCATTCCTATAAGCAGACCGGTGAACAGGGTCACAAGAGTCGCACATGAGCCTACAGAGCCAAGAGCGGATGAACCTGCAAATTTTCCGACGACGGCAACATCGGACATATTGAATAAAACCTGCAATAAGCTTGAAACGGCAAGAGGAATACTGAATAACAGAATATTTTTTGAAAGAGAGCCGCTTGTTATTTGAATATCTTTGTTCTTCAAGGTCGCACCCCTTTTGAATGATAGTGTGTGAAAGAAAAATCCAATAAATAATTATATCAAATACCACCCGTACTGTCAATCGTGATTTTGCATATAGTTTTAAGGAAGAAAAATGTTCTTATGGGAATATAATCTCCGTGCGGCTGATAAAATTTACTCCTCCCCCTTGACAAACAGTCAAAAAACTAGTATAATAGTATCGTTGAGTACGCTATAACTCATCTGCGGGTGTGGCGGAATTGGCAGACGCGCAAGATTCAGGTTCTTGTAGGGGCAACTCTGTGAAGGTTCAAGTCCTTTTACCCGCATAAGCAATATAATCCGAACCAATTCTTCCTTATCGGAGATGGGTTCGGATTTTTTGTTTATCTAATATATAAATACAGCCTGTATAAAAAACAACACGGAGGTAAATACAAATGAAAACAAATAAAATCAGTGGGATACTTTGCTATGTTTCTGCGGTACTCTGGTATTTGATAGCCGTTATCAAATTCGTAAATTCCGATAATTCATCGGGAGTCATTTTTCTGGCTCTCGGCTCGACATCCCTTTGCCTTGGTTCTACCCATATAGTAAAATCGAAAAACGACACCGATGATAAGGAACAGAAATAAGTTCATCGTTTGCATAGAAAAAGAACGGCTGAAAATTAAATTCACACCGTTCTTTTTGTTTTATTTAGTCTTCAAACATCTTGTCAATGACCTTTATTCCGAGCTTCCATACTTTCTGTGAAGCCGCATGGAGAGAAGCAAGGTTACCGTTTCTCGATGCGTCGTGAAGAAGCATATTCGGCCACGGGTTTCCTGAGATAACTGTGGAGTATGCGTAGTCAATAGGCATAACCGCACCGTCACGGATTATATCAAGCATCTTCTGTGTCTTTTCGTCACGGCTGTACTTTGTCTTTAAAGCACCGTCGTAGTATGCCGGAACAACATTCTTGTAGCTGTAATAGCTCATTGTCTCACAAACCTTACCGGTAAGTGCAACATCGTTTGTTGTAACGGGGATATATGTCATGTGAGCCGCAGTAGCTATCTGAGTCAGATACTTTTCCTGAGTTTCGTCCATCTTCGGGAAAGGAAGAATTGCATAATCGCTTTCCATATCACGTAAAGAATCAAGGCATTCAAGCTTATACATATAGTAAATAATATTGTCGGAAGCAAAATACTTGTTCTGCTCGTCGTCCGAGAACATTACATCCTTTTGGTTAAGGTAAGCGTTAAGCTTTTCTGTTGCGGAAACAAAGTTATCGGTAATCGGATTTACAATGAGTTCACCGTCTTCGTCACGACCGATTACACTGAGACCGAGAGAAGACTGCATTGAACGATATGTTACACCATGAGCAACCATACCGAAAATATCGTTTTCAAGCACCATATTTCCGTCACCGTCAAGGTCAACTCCGACACCGCTTGAAACTTCAATCATCTTATCAAGTGTCCACTGATTGTTGAGAACCAGCTCGTACGGGTCTTCCATGCTGTACTGATTGATAAGATTGAGATTTGCAAATACAACGGAGAGTCCCTTATACATTGAGAGCGACATATCACCCATGAATCCGAGAAGCTTTCCGTCTATAGTAAGGTTCTCCTGAAGCTCCGATACCCACCATGGATTGTCAAGCTCAATGTTCGGAACCTCGTATACGCTAATGAAAAGTCCCGGCTCTGCAATGGGCTGAACACAGGAAATCATACCGTTAATTACATCGTATGCACCATCCTGAGCCATGACGCTTGTACGAATTATATCGCAGTATGAATCCTTAGCTGCCCAGTCACCAGGCTTGTATACAAACTGCAAATCAATTCCGAGAAAATCCGCAACAGTAGCATTTCTTTCATAGATAGCATCGTTTACGCTTTCACCTATGATTTCTTCCGCATCATATTCATATGAATGAGTCTCTGTTGCAAGAATTGTGAATTTTCTTCCTTCGTAGTCCTCGGCTTCGAGTTTAAAAAGGTCATCAACGCTTGTCTCCGCTTCCTCGGCTTCGTCGGAGCCATCGGATTCACCGCTATTCTCGGAGTCCACGTTCGATACATCATTCTGAGTGTTCGGCTTTGTTTCATCTGTACTTGATGTAGTACCGCAGGAAGTAAGCAATACTGCCGCAAGCAGACAAATAAATAATCGTTTCATTTTGTATGCTCCTTTTTTTGTAGTTCGGTCAATGGTTATCAGTTCCATTATATCAGAAAAGATATATTAAGTCCATTTACATTTCAAAGATGTACTTGTAAAAATCAAAGATGCTTGAAATGTATAACCTTGTGTGATATAATAAAAACAAAGTAAACACGGAGAGGTTATGACAAATATGACAGCTACTCTTCGCAGTGTAAAAATCTGTGTGCATGATATTATGCTATGGAACAACATGAGCAGATTTGAAACTGTATCAAGAAAGAAAGTAAGCAGCTTTTACAGGGTAATGTATGTGCAAAACGGAAGCTGTAGACTGTGTACTCTCGACAACCGGGGAGGATTTGAGCAGGCATTCATGATTCCGAAAGGGTCGTTTTGCTATATTCCTCCGGGAGTATGGTACTACACCGAAACCCCAGACGGCTTGGAAAATATAAATATTATGTTTTACTATTCCTCCGATAACACGACCTATGAAAATCAGGACTCCGGAACGATAGACTTACAAATCGGAGAAAGCAGAACACCTCCTCTTTGCACCAGATACTCGTTTTCAGATGCCGCTATGCTGTCAGACGTATTCAGCGTAAACGACACCTTTTGCGGAAATGTGTTGATTCAGCAAATATGCGAGGAGTGGAACACAAGATATAGATATTCAACGGAAATGCTCGATTCTCTGACCGCACAACTCGTTTATAACCTTGTACGACAGAAGGAATTTCAAAACAGCTTCGGAAGTCGTGAGGTGGCAGACAAGACTATTACATACATATCGGAACATTTCAGAGAAAAAATAGACTGTCAAAGCGTTGCAAAGGCTCTCGGATACCACCCGAATTATCTGCATACCGTAATCCGTGACACAACGGGGGTAGGTCTTCACAGATATATTATGGATACAAAGCTGAGGCACGCTGTCTATCTTATCGACCATACCGACATGAAAATCTCGGATATTGCGGCAAGTCTTTCTTTCAATGATGCAAGCCACTTCACAAACGCATATACCGCAAAAATGGGAATCTCTCCCTCCGCACAGCGTAAACGAAACATGGCTGAAAAAACGGGCGAAAATAACATTCCCTGATTTTTTCCAATGGTATAATTATGCAATCTAAATGCGTATATTTCCGAATAATTTATCTTAATGGAGTTTTAAGCCGTCCTTTTGGAGTGGATAAGACTCCTTTTTTTTGATAAAATTTAACCGTAATCAGCAAAAACACTTTTTTTATTAAGCATGGGTTAGCAATCGCTAACTAACAAACATATATGTAACACATAACAAAGGAGGCGGCAAAGTGAGTGTCGTAATTATTGGCGGAAACGAATGTATGGTTAGAAGATACACAGATCTCTGCAAGGAGTATCGCTGCAAAGCAAAGTGCTATCCGAAAATGACAAACGGTATACGAAATATGGGAAGTCCCGATCTTCTCATACTTTTTACAAACACAATGTCACATAAAATGGTTAAATGTGCCTTAACCGACCTTGACAGCCGCACCAGAATAGCGAGATGTCACGGAAGCTCGATGAACGCACTGAAAAACATACTTGACGAACACGTTGGAGCTAACTGATGTCCGAGGAACTTCTTTTACGTCACTGCTCCCCCACCCTTGCGGGAATAAAAACAGGTAGCTTGTTCGGGGCAACATATTCCGATATAAGCGAAATAAATTCCACCGTCCGTGACCTGAATCGAAGACTTTCAGTAAAAGGGATTCGTGTACTTCCGATCAAGGTAAGCGGAGACCGTGCATTGATTTATGTTTACAGACCGACAAAGCTAAAGGATGATCTCAGTCGCAGTGAAGCACGTGAGATACTTGAAAAGCGTGGTTACGAATGCGAAAGACCGGGACTTTGCGTCACAAAGCTGATGAAAACTCTAAAAGACAGCAATGATTTTCCGCATGAAATAGGTCTGTTTCTCGGCTATCCCCCCGAAGATGTAAGCGGATTCATTGAAGACTCTCTCAGCGGAACGAAACACAGCAAAATGTCAGGCTACTGGAAAGTCTACGGAGATGTGGGAAAAGCCGAAAAACTTTTTATGAGATACAAAAAATGCACGCAGACCTACTGCAAGCTTTGGAAAAACGGAAAAACCATCGAAAGACTGACGGTAAGCTAAAGTCCATCGGTCCGATGATATAAACACAACAAAAGGAAAGGCAGAAAAATCATGAGCAAAGTAGCAATAGTATATTGGAGCGGAACAGGAAATACAGAGGCAATGGCAAACGCTGTTCTCGAAGGTGTAAAGGAAAACGGTGGGGAGGGCGTTCTTCTCACATCCGGTGAATTTGATTCTTCCATGGTTGACAGCTTTGACGCAATCGCATTCGGTTGTCCTGCAATGGGTGCGGAGGTTCTCGAAGAAGAGGAATTTGAGCCTATGTTTTCATCATGCGAATCCGCAATTAACGGAAAGAAAATCGCACTTTTCGGCTCCTACGGCTGGGGTGACGGCGAATGGATGAGAAACTGGGAGGAACGCTGCATAGGTGACGGTGCTTCCCTTGCCTGCGAAAGCGTTATCTGCAACGATGCTCCGAATGATGATGCGGTAGAAGAGTGCAAGGCTCTCGGAAAAGCTCTCGCTTAATTAAATTAAAAATCAGACGGCACATTAAATTTATCGGGTGATTCACGCTCTCATCTCGATAAAATAATGTGCCGTTTTTGCTGCTCTGACTTTTTTCCGACAAACCCTATTGATTTTATTCGTTAATTGTGTATAATATCTACATAGAACATTTTCTTTCTTGAAAGGATGTAAAAATGAACGTACAAAAATTTGATGTCATCGTTGTGGGTGGCGGCTTTACAGGCTGTGCTGCGGCTCTTTCCGCTCAAAGAAACGGTGCCAAGGTACTTATTGCGGATTCATCTGGATTTCTCGGAGGAGCGGCTTCAAACAATCTCATATATCCGCACATGGCATACTACACCTCCGTTAAAGACGAAAAAGGAGACGACAAAAGATTTTATCTCAGCAGGGGTATACTCGGTGAAATAATGCGTGACCTTAAAGCAGACGGAGACGCATTCAGCGACCAGCGATTCCTCGATGAAGGTCTGAAGCTTCTTCTCGACAAAAAACTCACCGAAGCAGGTGTCGAGGTGCTTTTCCACGCTACTCTCTGCGGTGTCAAGAAGAACGGCAACCACATAGAAAGCGTATCCTTTGCCACAAAATCCGGCGTTCTCGAATTTGAAGCAAAAGCATTTATCGACTGCACGGGTGACGCTGACCTTTCATTCTATGCAGGCTGCTCTACAAAGCTCGGTCGTCCGGGAGATTCCCTGTGCCAGCCTATGACCCTCTGCTTCAGAGTAGGAAATGTTGACAAGGCAAAGTTCTGGGAAGCTCTCCCCGAAATCAAAAATACGCACAAGGAATGGAAAGAGGCAGGACGTTTCTCCAATCCCCGTGAAGACATTCTCGTATTCGACTACCCCATCGACGGAATGCTCCACTTCAATACCACAAGAGTAGTAAAGCTCGACCCGACAAATCCTTTTGACGTAACCAAAGCCGAAATGGAGGCTCGCCGTCAGGTAAGAGAGCTTATGAATTTCTTTAAGGCTATAAACGCTCCCGGAATGGAAAACGCAAGCGTTATATACACAGCTCCGTCAATCGGTGTGCGTGAAAGCCGTATGCTCATCGGTGAATACGTTCTTACGGGAGAGGATCTTGTAGCCTGCACCAAATTTGAAGATGCGATTGCGGCAGGAAACTACGACATCGACATTCACAATCCCGAGGGAAGCGGAACAAGCCACTACTACTTTGAAGCCGGTAAGTGGTACACTATTCCCTATCGCTCCATCGTTCCTCAGAAGGCAGAATGCGACAACCTTCTTGTAGGCGGCAGATGTATTTCCGCAAATCACGAGGCTCAGGCTTCCATTAGAATTATGCCTATCTGCTGTACTACGGGTGAAGCCGCAGGTGTCGGTGCCGCCGTTGCGATAAAGAATAACTGTGCTGTACAGGATGTTGACGTACACGAGGTTCAGTCTAAGCTTACCGAATCCGGTGCATACACAGGTCTCTGATGTATATAAGTCAAATCTACACTACTCCACCCGAGACATACGAAAATGAAACGGAGAGACTGATATACTCCTTTCTTACCGAAAACGGCATTCCCTTTGAACGAGTTGACACCGATGAAGCCGTTGAAATGGAAAAATGCGTGGAAATCGGAAAAGCTCTCGATTGTGAGATAGTAAAGACGATATTCCTTACGAATCGACAGCTGACATCGTTTTACATTTTCGTAACCTCTGCCGACAAGCATTTTACCGCAAAAATCTTCGGTGCGGAGCTTGGAGTATCGAGGGTATCGTTTGCACCGGAGGAGTATCTTGAAATCAAGCTCGGAACTACCGTGGGTGCAACAACTGCACTTTCAGCCGTATCTCCGCTTGCAAGTGATGTACGCTATGTTTTCGATAGTGAAATTTTGTCACGGGAATGGTTCGGATGCACAGACGGCCGCTCAAACGGTTACATGAGGATACGCACCTCCGACCTTATCGAGAAGATAATTCCGAAAACCTCTCACGCAGTTGAAGCTATTAATATGTAAACAAAATACCGCCGATTGAGACCCGAAAAGTCCTACTCGGCGGTTTTGTTTATATAGTGAGATTTGCAAATTACCAAAAAACAACAAAAAACAGACACCATTCTTTAACAAACGGTGCCTGTCTTTGGTTATTGAACTATAAAAGATGTATCAGTTAAGCAAAAATTACTTTACTTCTACTTCTGCGCCTGTAGCTGCGAGCTTTGTCTTCATAGCTTCAGCGTCTTCCTTGGAGAGACCTTCCTTAATTGTCTTAGGAGCACCCTCTACGAGTTCCTTAGCTTCCTTAAGGCCGAGACCTGTGATTTCACGAACAACCTTGATAACGTCGAGCTTCTTAGCACCGAAGGACTTAAGAACTACGTCGAATTCTGTCTTTTCTTCTGCTGCGGGAGCTGCTGCACCTGCTGCACCTGCTACTGCTACGGGAGCTGCTGCGGATACGCCGAATTCCTCTTCAACTGCCTTTACGAGGTCTGAGAGTTCGAGAATTGTAAGAGACTTAATCTGTTCAAGAATCTGAAGTGACTTTTCTGTTGCCATTTTAATTTCCTCCGTTATATATCTGTGTTAATATTTAAAAATTGACTAGCTGACTTAAATTATTCAGCTGCGGCTTCTGTGGACGCTTCTTCTGCGGGAGCTTCTGCACCCTCGTTTTCCTTGTCCACGATAGCCTGTAATACATATGCAAACTTGTAGAGCGGGCTCTGCATGCTGCCGAGAAGCTTTGCAATAAGAACTTCCTTCGGCGGGATGGATGCGAGCTCATTTACTGTAGCAGCATCAACAACTGCTCCTTCAAGAATACCGCCACGGATCTCGAATGTTTCGATCTTTTCCGCATATTCCTTGAGGATCTTTGCGGGAGCGATCGGGTCTTCTGCACTGATCGCAATAGCGTTCATTCCTTCGAGATGTGTCTTGAGACCTTCAAAGCCTGCTTCATCACAAGCCTTGCCGATGAGTGTATTCTTAACTACTGTATATTCAACGCCTGCTTCACGAAGAGCCTTACGAAGCTTTGTATCTTCGTCAACAGTGATACCTTCGTACTTAACGAGTACGCCGGAAGCTGCGTGGCTGAGCTTGTCTGCAAGAGCGCTTACTATGGCTTTCTTCTGCTCTAATATTTTCTCGCTGGGCATAATAATTCCTCCTTATCAGTATCAGCTGAGAAACAAAAAAAGTCTTTCTCCGCACGCCGACAGAAAAAGACTTGATATATCAATTCAAGGTTTCTCCTCGGCAGGATGGCGGAATCGCTTTTACTGTAACCTGCTGTCTTTGGTTCAACAACGATGGTATTATACCACACCGTGGCACGCTTGTCAAGTGGTTTTTAAAATTTATTTTTTTATTTTTTCCCAATATGCTTTTGCCGCACTTTCGGTCTTGTTTTCGCCGAATTCGTAGTATTTTCTGTCCTTTAAATCATCGGGAAGATACTGCTGCTTGACCCAATGATTCGGGTAATCATGCGGATAGATATAACCTTTAAACAGAGGGGACTGAAGCTGAGTCGGAATTTCAACTCCACGTCCCGCTCTTATATCCTCTGCGGCTTTATCGTAAGCAAGGTACGCCGAATTTGATTTCGGGGCCGTTGCAAGCATTACCGTTGCATTCACAAGAGGTATTCTCGCCTCGGGAAGTCCAAGCTCTCTCGCACTGTCCACGCAGGCTTTCACAATAACGGGAGCCATGGGATAAGCAAGTCCCACATCCTCACTCGCTATTACCATCAGTCTTCTGCAAGGCGACACCATGTCTCCACCCTCGAGAAGTCTTGCAAGGTAGAACACTGCCGCATCGGGATCGGAGCCTCGTATTGACTTCTGAAGTCCTGCAAGGAGGTCGTAATGCACATCTCCGTCACGGTCGAAATTCCCCTGTGAAGCGGACGGAACGAGCTGTGATGCGGCCTCATAGGTCAGCTTACCGTCGGAGGCATTAACGGCAACCTCGAGCATGGTAACGGCTCGTCTAACGTCTCCTGCGGCACTGTCGGCTATCAGCTTCATTGCTCTGTCTTCCGTCTCAATATCGGGATATACCTCGGCGGCTATCTTTTTTATATGACGTTCAACATCATCGGCTCCGACGTGCTTGAACTCAAAAACAGAACATCTTGACAAAAGTGCGTCATATATATAGTAGTAAGGATTCTCCGTAGTGGATGCTATAAGAGTTATTCTTCCGTCCTCAAGGTATTCGAGAAGAGACTGCTGTTGCTTTTTGTTGAAATACTGTATTTCATCGAGATACAGCAGTATTCCGCCCATTCCGAGAATCCCGGAGGTTTCCTTTGCAATATCCTTTATATCCGAGAGACTTGCCGTGGTTGCGTTCAGTCGGTAGAGAGTTTTTCCGCTCTGACCTGCTATTATCGAAGCTGCCGTGGTTTTTCCGCAACCCGGAGGGCCGTAAAATATCATCGAGGGAATAATCCCTTTTGAAATCAGTTTTCTTAAAATTCCGTTTTGTCCGAACAGGTGGCTTTGACCTGCTATATCATCAAAGGTTTTCGGACGTATTCTATCCGCAAGCGGAGACAATGCTGACATTTATTTTCCATTCCTTAATCCTGTCGGAGGTAATATGACGTATTCATCCTTTATCGTAAGGGGCGAAAAAAGCATTTGTATTTTTCTCCCCGTTTTCACAGATAACAGCGAAGTCTGCCGAAAAATGAACCGCTTTTATTCCCGTGCCGCAGAGATAATACACTCATACGCAGTTAAGCTTACCGAGGAGGAGGGCAGAAGATACCGCTGTGTTTTTTCGGTTACAGAGGATGAAGACAAACGCTGTGCCGTTTCTTTGTTCATGAGTCTCTCCGCAAACGGTAAGGAGATAAAAAAGCTTCATATTACCCATGTATGGAGTGATGGGGTAATAATTTCAAAGGATGTACATCGTATAATATTTTAATTTATATTCAACGCAAAGTCAAGTGTGTTCTGTAAGTTCATGCAAGCAAAGAAACGAGGAAAACGCAAGAAGTCCTACGTTAACTCCCCCTCTCAGCTCAAATACTACAACAAGTGCAAGGATTATCACCGCCACACTCCTTGATACCGCACGCTGTATTTTGTATGCCGTATCCGGAAGAAAAATCATCGAAAGGAACGCAAGTAACGCCCCACCACCATCAAGAGACGCTATCGGAAGAAGATTTATAACCGAAAAGGCGGCATTCGTTCCGACAAAGAAGCTGTATTTTTCACCGAACAAACAGTATGCAGTATATGCCGCAAGAATCCCGACAAACGCACCGGAAAGATGCACAAGCAGCTCCGAAAAATAAGATTTATCGAAAAAATCAAAGTCCATGACGACACCGCACATACTCATACGAATCCCTCTCAGTCTTATCCGAAGAAGCTTTGCAGCCGTTATATGACCAAGCTCATGCATAACAGCAGACAAAAGCACTGTCGCAAGCTTTTCAAAACCGTTCATTTGTCACCGAAAATTAGCTCCGCGAAGAATTTTCCAAGAGAATCGAAAAAGCTTTCCTCAGGCGAAAACACCGGCTTCTCTATCTCGGCAAGCTCCTCGGGCGATGTGACAGCCTCACTCATAACGGCAACGGCAGTATCGTTTTTGTTGTTTTCCGCTTTTTTCGGTTCGCAAACAAGGAGCATTACACACATGGAAATCGCCCCCAGCACAAAAAGCACACTTCCAAACACGTCATTTTTCGGTATTTCCACGCTTTTTCTCGGCTTTCCGCATACTATTTTCATCATACAACCCTCCGTTAATCAGCTAAATCATACAAAATTTGACTTTTTTCGTCATTGTTTGTGTTTTTTAATAAATTATACTGCAACAACGCTGAAATTTATTATATAATATATAATACACTTAATAACTCCAAGCAGGTTAAAATATGACTAACGATAATATAATCCCCCATAAAACACAAACCTCCCTCGCCGAAAGAATGAGAATCACAGGCTCACGTCCGATTGTATACTGGATGAGCGGTCTCTCGGGTTCGGGAAAATCAACCATAGCCGCTCTGTGCGAAAGTAAGCTTTGCTCAAGCGGAAAGCTCGCGGTAATGCTTGACGGAGACTCCATGCGTACAGGACTTTGCAGCGGTCTCGGATTTTCGGAGGACGGAAGACGTGAAAATCTCAGAAGAATCGCCGAATGTGCGAAGTCTCTTGCATTAAGCGGACAGGTCGTTATAGTCTGCACCATATCTCCGACAGCCGAGGTAAGAGAAGCCGCACGGAATATAATTTCTCCCTACGCTGCATTTAAAGAAGTGTATGTGGAGGCTTCTCTTGAGCTTTGTGCGAAGCGTGACCCAAAGGGACTTTACAAAAAGGCTTTTGCAGGAGAAATAAAAAGCTTTACGGGAATAGACTCACCATATGAAATCCCCACCTCCCCCGATATAACTCTCGACACCTCTAAGCTCAGTGCGGAGGAATGTGCGAAAATACTTGCGGATGACGCTATCTGCGAAATATATTCTCCGAAAAAGCTCATCTCCGACATGATAGATGCCGCAATTCTCGCCTCTGCCGAGATAATGAAAATATACGACAGCTACGAATACACGGTTGAGCTGAAATTCGATAAATCCCCAGTAACCACCGCCGATATTGCTTCAAACACCATGCTTGTTTCGTATTTCAGCGAAAAATACCCCGAGTATTCCATACTTGCCGAAGAATCCGAGGATGACCGCACACGACTCACGAACAATGCCGGAGTTTTCATCATAGACCCGATAGACGGAACAAAGGAATTTATAAAACGAAACGGTGAATTTTGCGTTTCAATCGGATTTGCTCATTCTCATCGTGTTGTCGGCGGAGTTATAGCCGTTCCTGCGAAAAAGCTCATTTACTACGGCTTTGAGGGAATGGGTTCATACAAAATAACCTTCGACGACGCAAAGAATTTCGAGTTCGGAATCGGAAAGCGACTTCATGTATCCGACAGAGACGGAAGTGAGGGCAAGAAGCTCATCATGGTTGCAAGCCGTTCCCACATGGACGAAGCAACACAGGCTCTGGTTGACGCAAATCGTGACCGTATAGGAGAATTTCTCACGTTCGGAAGCTGTCTCAAAGGCTGTATGATAGCAGAGGGACTTGCAGACATACATTATCGCTACGGCGACTTCATGAAAGAATGGGATACTGCGGCAATGCAGCTCATCTGTCAGGAGGCAGGAGCAATATTCGCACTTCACGACGGAACACCGATCACGGCAAATCGTGAAGACCCGTACAACCGCCACGGATTTATGATACTTAACCGAGCCGAATCGGCACTTCTTGAAATAACGTATAACAAAGCAAAGGACTGAATCATATTATGCAATACTCACACCTTGATATGCTTGAATCACGCAGTATCCACATACTTCGCGAATCGTATTCCGCATTCAAAAACCTTTGTATGCTTTGGTCGATAGGAAAGGACAGCACCGTTCTGCTATGCCTTGCCAGAAAAGCATTCTACGGACACGTTCCGTTTCCTCTTGTTCATGTTGACACGCACTACAAGATACCCGAAATGATAGAATATCGTGACCGTCTTGCAATGGAATGGAATCTTGACATGATATACGGCGAAAACCGTGAAGCTCTTGACTCGAAAGCCACCTTTCCCGACGGAAACGCAACAAGAATCGAATGCTGTAAAAGACTGAAAACTGAAGCTCTCACTCATACGCTTGCCGGAGACAGACCGAGATACCGTCTCAATCACGCAACGGGAAAATACGAGATAGACGAGAATCGTGAGCCGTTCACGGGAGTCATTGTCGGAGTTCGTGCGGACGAAGAGGGCAGTCGCTCAAAGGAAAGATATTTCAGTCCGAGAGACCGTGCAAACGACTGGGATGCAGACGATCAGCCGCCGGAATTTTGGGGACAGTACAAAACGGATTTCGCACCGGGTACTCATGTAAGAATACACCCCCTGCTCGACTGGACGGAGGTCGATATTTGGGAATATATAAAGCGTGAGGGAGTTCCCGTTGTTTCGCTTTACTTCAATCAGGGTGACGGAAAGAGATACCGTTCTCTCGGATGCTGGCCCTGCACAAAGCCCGTTGAATCCACTGCCTCGAATCTCGATGAGATAATAGAGGAGCTTAAATCAGGTAAATTCGCCCGTGTAGCCGAAAGAAGCGGTCGTGAACAGGACAAGGAAGACGGCGGCGGACTCGAAGAACTCAGACGTGGCGGATATATGTGATTGACAAAGGATGGCACTGAAAATGAACGACAAACAACACATGAATATAGTAGTGGCAGGTCATGTCGATCACGGAAAAAGCACCGTCATCGGAAGACTTCTCGCCGACACGCACACTCTCCCCGACGGAAAGCTTGAAGCTATACGGGAGCTGTGCAGAAAAACAAGCAAGCCGTTTGAATACGCATTTCTTCTCGATGCACTGAAAGACGAAAGAGCTCAGGGAATAACGATAGACACGGCTCGTTGCTTCTTTGAAACCGAAAAAAGAAAATACATAATAATCGACGCACCGGGTCATATCGAATTTCTGAAAAACATGATAACGGGAGCTTCGAGAGCGGATGCTGCACTTCTTGTTATAGATGCACTCGAGGGTATATGCGAAAACTCCAGAAGGCACGGCTATATGCTCGAAATGCTCGGAATAAATCAGATAGCGGTACTTGTAAACAAGATTGACCTTGTGGATTACAGCGAAGAGGTTTACGAGAAGATAAAGAGCGACTACACCGAATTTCTTTCCTCGATAGGAATAACACCAGCCGCATTCATTCCCGTTTCCGCAATGCTCGGTGATAATATTGCAAACCACTCCGAAAAAACTCCATGGTATCACGGAAATAACGTGCTTGAACAGCTTGATCTCTTTAACGGAGGCACAAGCGATGATTCAAAGCCTTTCAGAATGCCCGTTGAGGACGTATACAAATTCACCGAGGGGGGAGATGACAGACGTATTGTTGCGGGTCTGTGCGAATCTGGAACTCTCCGTGCAGGGGATGAAGTAATATTCTATCCATCGGGAAAGACGACAAAGGTAAAAAATCTCGAGGAATGGTTCATGTATCCCTCTCCCGAAAGAGAACCGAAGGTATTTGCTCAGGGCAAGTCGTGCGGATTTACAACGGAAACACAGATATATGTTCATCGAGGCGAGATAGCGTGTATTGTCGGCGAAAAGGCTCCCCTTGTTGCAAAATCATTCCGTGCAAGTATGTTCTGGCTCGGAAAAGAACCTCTTACGGTTGGCAAGGAGTACATAATAAAGTCATGCACGGCAAAAACAAAATGCCACATTACAAAGCTTCACAGTGTACTTGACGCTTCTTCCCTTTCAAAAAACACTTCACCGACTCAGGCGAACAAGCACGACATAGCGGACTGCACAATCGAATGTGAAAAGGATATTGCATTTGACGCAGACCCGTCACTTCCCGCAACAGGACGATTTGTTATCGTTGACAATTATGAAATATCGGGCGGCGGTATCATTCAGGAAGCTCTGACCGACACATATTCCGCAAAACACGTCTCGAGTGCCGCTATAACCCAAGACGAAAGAAGAAGATTTATCGGTCAAAAAGCTCTTGTGGTGTCGGTATCGGACGAGGAATACGGCAGACGGCTCGAAAGAACACTGTTTGATGAGGGCAGAATAGTTTATTTCGCTTCACATCTGTCGGATGAGCAGAAAAACGTACTTACAGACGCAGGAATCATAATAATAACCTGCGGAGACGGAGAACACATCTGCTCGGGCGATATTTCAAGCGACACGGACAAAATTCTTAGTCTCACCGACTTAACCTTTACGGAATAAAACAAAAAAAGCAGCTTACTTAATCTGAGTAAACTGCTTTTATTTTGTTAAGTTAACTTATATCAAGGACTTGTCTTCTGCCGCTTCCTTGTGTTCTTTTATATACTTGCTCCACTTGATGTAACCGTATGTGGTGTTTGTAAGATAACCGAACTTGAGAACGAGAAGAACATACTGACCGGAGATGATGTTGATTGCCGCTTCGAGTAATGCACAGATATACCATGCAATCCACTGCTCACGGAATCTGAGAAGAATGAACACACCGTTTGCAATTCCGACAGCGGATGCACAAGCGTCAAGGTAACAAACGATAACCTCAAGAAGCTCGTTACCACCGAAAAGGTCTGTGCCGAGGTCGAGAGTTGTAAGGAAGTATCCTACTACTACAGTCCATACAACGATACCTGCGATTATAAGCACTTCCGCAAGACCGCTGAGCTTACGAACCTTTGTAATATCATCCTCCTGCTGGTCGGGATGCTTATGCCAGTTAATGAAGCTGATAATGTCGATGGGGAGCCAGAAGAACAGTGTGGAAGCCATTGTAGCGAAACGGTAGGAAAGAACCACGCATATTGCTATCTCACAAAGCTCAACGAATACGGAAACGATAAAGTTCCATTTGCTCTGCTTGGAAATAAGAAGCTCACAAAGAATGTTGAGGAACGTATCAAGCAGGTAAAGGGTCATGATTATTTTGCCGTTTACGCCGTTTACGTCTTCCTCGGGGAACAGGATTGCAAATGTGAACGCAAGGATGAGAATGCCGAAGAACCACACTTTTTCATAGGTGGTAAAATAATTCCACAGATTTTTAAGTCTGTCGGAAAAGCTTGTTTTGGTTTTTTCTGCCATTTTTATAATACCTCTTTTAAAATCAAAATTTCTTTAACAAATCAAAAAAGAGGTACGGTTCACGTCGAATCGTTATAAATTATTATCATAAAATAAATCTGAATCTCTTCAGTATCATATTGTCGAAAGCGATACCATATTATATCTTTTAACGGGGCTTTTGTCAATATTACGTTTTCACAAAAAAAACACTCTTTTGAAACAAAAATAATAAATTCAGCAAAAAAGAATGATAAAAATAAAAAATGCTCTTGAATCGCCGGAAAAATAGTGATATAATGTATCAGTAAATATATTCAAACGCTATGGAAAGAGTGTGCCGCCATTCTCCCTCTCAGAGAGTTCGGGTTGAAAAGCTGAAAGCCCGAATGTCGGACGGAGGCACTTGTTCACTTTCATGAGCTTATTGCTCGGCGGACTCGGTGATATTCAGCCGTGTACGTTGTCGGTGCGTTAAACCGAAAAGGCTTGTCGCTTTGCTTATTATGCAGTGACAGGACTCAGAGTGCCGTGCTTTTCGTGCGGAATTCGGGTGGTACCACGATGCTTGTCGTCCCGTTTGTCGTTTTTCAGCGATGACGGGACTTTTTTATTTCTCCGCTCACACGACACGAAATACCGTTTTTGTAAACAAAAGAAAGGATTATATAAAATGAGAGAGACCCTTGAAAAAATCAAAGTCGAGGCTCTGGCAGAACTTGCCTCCGGTTCGACTCCCATAGAAGATATCAGGATCAAATACCTCGGCAAAAAGGGAGAGCTTACAGCAGTTCTCCGTGGAATGGGTAAGCTGTCCGCAGAGGAACGTCCCGTTATCGGTCAGCTTGCAAACGAAGTCCGTGCCGAAATCGAAAATAAAATAGAAGAACTTCTTCAGGCTAAAAAAGCAGAAGAACAGGCAGCAATGCTTGAAGCGGAAAAGCTCGATGTTACCGTTCCCGGTGACAAGATTCGTGCAGGACACACACATCCCCTCGCACTTGTTCAGCGTCAGCTTGAAGATATATTCCTCGGAATGGGTTACTCCATTGTTGACGGTCCCGAAGTTGAGCTTGACTACTACAACTTCCAGGCTCTTAACATTCCCAAGGATCACCCCGCAAGAGATACACAGGATACATTCTATATCACAGAAAATATTCTTCTCCGTTCTCAGACCTCTCCCGTACAGGCAAGAGTTATGGAAAAGACTCAGCCCCCGATAAAGATTATCTCCCCCGGTCGTGTTTACCGTTCCGACGCAGTTGACGCAACACACTCTCCTCTTTTCCATCAGCTCGAGGGTCTTGTAGTTGACAAGGGAATCACTATGGGCGACCTCAAGGGTACACTTGAAATGTTCGCTCGCCGTATGTACGGTGAATCCACACAGATAAGATTCCGTCCTCACCACTTCCCGTTCACAGAACCCTCCGCAGAAGTTGACGTATCGTGCTTTGCTTGCGGCGGTAAGGGATGCCGTCTCTGCAAGGGCGAGGGTTGGATAGAAATTCTCGGTGCCGGCATGGTTCATCCGAATGTTCTCCGTATGTGCGGTATTGACCCCGAGGTATACAGCGGCTTTGCGTTCGGTGTAGGTATCGAAAGAATCGCTATGCTCAAGTATCATATAGACGACATGAGACTCCTTTACGAAAACGACGTTCGTTTCCTCAGCCAGTTCTGATAAACAACGACACTATCCGATGTAATTAAGAGAAAGGTTTATATATTATGCAGCTTTCAATGAAGTGGCTGGCGGAATACACAGACGTCAGCGATATAAGCATAAAAGAATATTGCGACAGAATGACCATGTCCGGCTCAAAGGTCGAGGGTTATGAAACTGTTTGCGGCGAGATAAGCGGTATTGTATGCGGCAAGATTCTCGAAATAACACGTCACCCCAATGCGGAAAAACTCGTTATCTGCAAGGTAGATATAGGCGGAGAAGCTCCCATTCAGGTAATTACCGCCGCTACCAACGTATTTGAAGGAGCATTGGTTCCCGTTGCAACAGACGGAGCAAGACTCCCCGAGGGTGTAAAAATAAAGAAGGGCAAGCTCAGAGGAGAGGTTTCCGAGGGTATGTTCTGTTCCGTTGCAGAGCTTGGACTCACTGTAGGTGATATGCCCGGTGCTATCGAAGACGGTATTCTTATTCTCGGTGACGTAGGTCTCGGCGATATTCCTCTCGGTGCGGATATGGTTGACGCTCTCGGTGTGCGTGACGATGTTGTTGAGTTTGAAATCACCTCCAACCGTCCCGACTGTCTCTCCGTTATCGGTCTTGCAAGAGAAAGTGCCGTTACCTTCGGTCGTGAGCTTCACCTCCACACTCCGAAAAGCGAATTTGTTTCCGCAGACAGCGATAAGATAGAAAACTACCTCTCCGTTAACGTACAGAACACCGAAAAGTGCTACCGTTACAGTGCGAGAGTGGTAAAAAATGTAAAGATTGCTCCCTCTCCGCTTTGGATGAGAATGAAGCTCCGTTCCGAGGGTGTTCGTCCGATAAACAACATCGTTGACATAACAAACTATGTAATGCTCGAATACGGTCAGCCTATGCACGCATTCGACTACAAGTGCCTCAGCGGTTCCGAAATCAACGTAAGAAGTGCTTTCGACGGCGAAAAGTTCGTTTCACTCGACAGCGTTCCTCACACACTCGACTCCTCCATGCTTGTTATTGCAGACCACGAAAAGGCTGTAGCTCTCGCAGGTGTAATGGGCGGCGAAAACAGTGAAATCACCGACTCCACAACCACCGTTGTATTTGAATCCGCTACGTTCCATCCGGGAAATGTTCGTGTAAGTGCGAAGAAGCTCGGCATGAGAACAGAATCCTCCGCAAGATTTGAAAAGGGACTCGACTCCGAAAACACTCTCCCCGCACTCAACAGAGCCTGTGAGCTTATCGAGGAGCTTGGTGCAGGTGAAATCGTAAACGGAACAATCGACGTATATCCCGTAAAGAAAGAGCTTGTAACTCTCCCCCTCAACTCCGATGTAATAAACAAGTTCCTCGGCGTTAACCTCACCCGTGAATACATGGCGGACATTTTAAGAAAGCTCGATTTCGTTGTATCCGACGACCTTTCCACAATAACCGTTCCCTCTTTCCGTGATGACGTTCGCTGCATGAACGACGTTGCAGAGGAAATTCTCCGTATGTACGGATACGATAAGTTTGAATCCACTCTTTCCGAAGCCGCTACTCCCACACTCGGTGCAAGAAGTGACAGACAGAACTTCGACCTCAACCTCCACGATATGCTCGTTGGTATGGGAATGGATGAAATCGAGACCTTCTCGTTCATCAGCCCCTCTTACTACGATAAGATAAGACTTGCTTCCGATGACTACCGCAGAAAGTGCGTTGTTATCTCCAATCCTCTCGGCGAAGATACCTCCGTTATGCGTACAACAACTCTGCCCTCCATGCTCAAGGTACTCGCAGACAACTACGCTAAGAAGAATCAGGCAGTAACTCTGTTTGAAATCTCAAAGGTATACCTCCCCACAAGCGAAACAGAGCTTCCGAATGAGCCTGCAAGACTCACACTCGGCTTTACCACCTCCGATGAACAGAACGGCTTCTATCGCATGAAAGGTTATATCGAAGCTATTCTTGAAATCGCGGGAATTACCGATGTTGAATTCAAGGCAGAAAAGAATGAGCCTTCGTTCCACCCCGGAAGATGTGCCGTTGTATATGCAAACGGTGTAAAGCTCGGTGTATTCGGTGAGGCTCATCCCGAGGTAAGCGAAAATTACGGAATCGGTGCAAGAGTATATCTCGCAGAGCTTGAAAGCGACAACATCTTTGATTCTCGCCGCCTTGAAATCGAGTTCACTCCCATTCCGAAGCACCCCGCAATCGAAAGAGACTTCTCCTTTGTATGCGATGAAGAGCTTGAAGCCGCATCCATCGTTAAGGTTATAAAGTCCGCAAGCCGTCTCGTTTCTTCCGTTGAGCTGTTCGATATTTACAGAGGTCACCAGCTCCGTGAGGGAAGCAAGAGTATGTCCTATGCTGTTATGCTCCGTGCCGCAGACAAGACCCTTACAGACGCAGAAGCCGATGAAGCGGTCAGTGCAATTCTTTCCGCACTCGAAAAAGAACTCGGAATAACACTCAGATAAATCAAAAAGGCATTTTGCACATGGAGGATTCAAGTATGAAAACATATCCTATGACGATAGCCGGAATCAAGCGTGAGCTTCCCATATGCCCCGTAAACGACAATATCTCAATCGGTGCGTTTGTTATCTTCGGTGACCCCGAGCTTACCACAGCGACTGCACAGGCTCTTCTCGACAAGGCTCCCGAATACGATTATATAATCACGGCAGAGGCTAAGGGTATTCCGCTTGCACACGAAATGTCGAGACTTGCAGGTAACCGCAAATATTTCGTTGCACGCAAAAAAGCAAAGGCTTACATGAGCGGAGTATTTGAAGTAAAGCTTCACTCCATAACAACGCAGGGCGAACAGAGTCTTTTCCTCGACAAAGCAGAGGCAGACCTTATAAACGGCTCCCGTATTCTTATCGTTGACGACGTTATATCCACGGGAGAATCGCTCAGAGCCATTGAGGAGCTTGTTGAAGCTGCCGGTGGTAATATAGTAGGTAAAATGGCAGTCCTTGCCGAGGGTGATGCTCAGACAAGAGACGACATAATCTATCTCGAAAAGCTTCCGTTGTTCAATCCCGACGGAACAGTTCTCGAAGGCTCCATTCACTGAGTAAAATAAAACAGAAAAACAGGCGATACCGTCTGTCAGGCATTAAAGCTTGATAAAACGGTTCGCCTGTTTTTGTTATTCTACAGCTTCAACTCAGCCGCAGCAGGTACAGCTAAGTATGCAGAGCAGAAGGATAATAACAATTATCCACACAAGGTTGTCGTTGTCGAAAATATTACATAAGCATCCCATGATTTTTTCTCCATGCCACACGGGCTGTTTTGAACTCGAGCGTTTTGTTCCGCTCTGTTATCATGTTATGCTTTCCCACTCCGAAATGTTACGGCTTATTTCAGAACAAGCTTATCGCAGTTAAGAAAATCATTTGCGGTGGTAAGGCTGTTTACGGGGATGTTAAGATACTTTCCGCATTTTTTGCATACAAGCTTTACATACGAATCGTGTATTTCAACATCGTATTCACCCTCGTTGTTTTCACATCCGCATTCTATCGCTCCCTCGTCCGCAAGCTCACGAACAACGTACATTACGATGTCAAGCACCTGAGGGTCGGTAAGCTCAAGATTTTCTCCTCTGACATCGGCAAGCGAGTTGAAATCCGTGTCTCCGAGAAGCTCAAGAAGCTCCTGTTCGCTCTTTTTCATTGCATCCTGAACCTTATCCTTAGCTCCGACAAAGCACATATCCACGCCGGAATAGCTGCAAGGAAGTGCAAAGAGATCCTTATCAAAAAACATCTGAGACGATATTATATAGCTGTGAGGATTGGGACAGAAAAGGCACGGCACGTTAAGTCTCACTTTTTTGTCTCTTGTATAGATAAGCTCAAGCTCGGACTCTCCGCAGGGACATTTGAGCTTGATAAGGTCTGCGGTAAGTGCAAAAATTCCCACCATACTCATTACGGAAGAACCGCAGGCAGGACAACGGTACGCTACTGTAGTCTCTTTTTTATCAAGAACCATATTATGCTCCAAATCTTATATATGTAAAGTATTTCATCATTTTTCAATGATATTATATCACCCGCACGATAAAATTGCAAGATTATTATTGTTTTAGTCCGCTATGGAATTTCACTTCGCAATATGCTATAATATTCTGAGACAAAAAATTCGAGGAGAGACGATAATGCGATACGACAAGACAAATGACTGCGTATATATTTCGGCAAGTGAACTGTC
>CAYWFS010000016.1:31412-39211 GCA_964457685.1 uncultured Ruminococcus sp.
GCAGATATTATCTCCCCGACCTATCCCTTTCATACCGTTGAAGAAATAAAAACAGTGTCTTCATTTCCGAAAGGTCTCTCCGCACTTACCTATCCGGAGCATTTCGCACAGGCCGCTGTCTATGCTTATATCTACTCCGAAAACCACAGTCTTTCCGAGGTGAATGTCTCCGTAAGCTATGTTAAACGCTCAAACGGAGAAAAAATTACTTTCACCTCCGCTTTTACAAGAGTCAGCCTTGCAAGAATGTTTGAATCCCTGATAAGCCGTGCATATACCTCGGTAAATGCATTTGCGGACAGATACAGAATCCTGCCGAATGAAGCCGCGGAGCTACCGTTTCCATACACATCCATCCGTGACGGACAGCTTGAATTTATAAATACAGCCTACCGCACAATGAAAAAAGGCGGCTCACTCCTTGTTTCCGCACCTACGGGAATCGGAAAAACAATGTCCGCTCTCTTCCCTGCCATAAAAGCTATCGGAAGCGGTCATGCAGACAAAGCGTTCTACCTTACCGCCAAAAATATCACGGGAAAAGCCGCAATCGAAGCACTCTCCCGTATTACAAAATATGCACCGCACCTCCGTTCCGTCATGATATGCTCGAAGGAAATGCTATGCCCTTACTCAAAAGCAAAGGATGTTAAAATGAGCTGTCGATTCTGTGACAAGCTTGACAGTATCACGGAGGATTTCGGCAAGACTTATATTTCCTATAAGGAGAGACAGCTTGACGCATTAAACGAGCTTTTACTTGACGAGGATGTATGCTACACCGTCGAAAAGCTCATTTCCACCGCCGAAAAGCACAACGTATGCCCATATGAGCTTGCACTTGACCTCTCCGAAAAATGCGAGATAATCATATGTGATTACAACTATGTCATAGACGACGGAATCAGGTTTACACGCTACTTCAAAAACGTAAATAACACCGAAAAATTCATTTTCCTGTTCGACGAGGCACACAATCTCCCCGACAGAACGAGAAACACCTACTCTGCTTCAATTTCCTCCGCCAATATTGATTCACTTACCGCCGTCTCGGAAACTTATTTTGCAAGCGACACGGAGCTTACCTCACGCATTACGGAGCTGTCATCCGCCGTACAAGAGGTAACAACCATGTGTAACGAAAGCGAATACACACGCTACACAGAAGACGGAGAGGTCTTGTACGGCTTTTACGAAAGCTCTTCCCTGCCCGGTGAGCTTATTCGATGCTCGGGAAATCTTGCCCGTGTCCTCGGAAGAATCCTGCGAGACGGAGCCGACTTTTCGGAGCTTTTTGAAGAATATTACAAACGGCTTAAACGGCTTGTTTTCGTTTCGTCTTACTTTGATGAGAAATTCCGTTTCTTTGCTTCACGAGAAAACGAAAAGGTCAATATTCAACTTCTTTGCGTTGATCCGTCGGGAGTTCTCTCGGCAATGCTTTCGTCCGCACGCTCAACGGTAATGTTTTCGGCTACACTTTCTCCGACAGAATATTTCAGCGAAGTCACGGGACTCGAGGATGCACGCACACTTGAGCTTTCCTCACCATACGACAGCGACAATCTTTGTATAGTTGCATATGATTCCATAAGTACCCGACTGAACGACAGAAAAAACGGTGCCTACAGATGTGCTGAGGTAATCGCCGAAACCATATCGGCAAAAGAGGGAAATTACATCGCATATTTTCCGTCCTACGACTACATGAGACGTGTTTGCAAGCTCTTTGCGTCTATAATGCCCGAGACAAACATAGTAATGCAGAAGCAAAACATGAGCTACAGAGAGCGTGAGAGATTCGTATCACTTTTCCGCAACCGAAAGAGAGGAGCTGTCATCGGATTTTGTGTGCTTGGTGGGATGTTCTCCGAGGGAATAGACCTCTCCGGCGAAAGTCTGATCGGCACGATAATCGTAGGTACGGGTATGCCACAGCTGTCTGCCGAACGAAATATTATGGCGGCATATTACGATGAAATCAACGGCAGAGGTCATGATTTCGCTTATCTCTGTCCGGGTATAAACAAGGTCATGCAGGCGGCAGGCAGAGTAATCCGTTCGGAAAACGACTGCGGCATAATCGTTTGGATAGACGACCGACTCGGGGACGGAAATATAAAGCATATGCTTCCTCCGCACTGGCGACACATAAAATACACGGGAGACACAACCTCCCTGAGCAGTATTCTTTCCGATTTTTGGGATGAAAGAAGCTCTCTTACGGAATGACGGAGATTTGGTTCCGTGAAAGTACAAACTTCGCCCTACAGAGAGAAAGGACGGTATACATCGTCATATACATATTTTTTTGCGACCTTTGAAATAATATAAAAAACGACTTTCATGCCCATTATTATTTCTACAAAGTGCCGAAAATGCATTTTTTGCATATCATAGCTTTATTTTCAAATAAAATTATGATATAATGAAAAGGTTGACAAGGATAAAAATAAAGAAAGATTTTATACGAAAGGATTATCTTCTGCCAAAGAAAGATAATTGACAGGTAATTGTTTTGATAAGAGAAGACCTTCGTAATGTCGCAATTATAGCTCACGTTGACCACGGCAAGACCACTCTCGTTGACCAGATGCTCAAGCAGTGTGACACATATCACGAAAACCAGGTAGTCAGAGACAGAGTTATGGACTCCGGCGACCTTGAAAGAGAAAGAGGAATTACTATACTTGCGAAAAACACATCTGTCGTTCGCAACGGTATAAAAATCAACATCGTAGACACCCCCGGACACGCCGACTTCGGCGGAGAGGTTGAACGTATACTCAAAATGGTAAACGGAGTTATCCTTCTCGTTGACTCCGCAGAGGGTCCCATGCCGCAGACACGTTTCGTTCTTAAGCGTGCAATGGAGCTTGGACACAGAATAATCGTTGTTATTAATAAGATAGACCGTCCCGATGCCAGACTTGACGAAGTTCCGGATGAGGTTCTCGAGCTTCTTATGGAGCTTGACGCTACAGACGATCAGCTTGATTCCCCCGTTCTTTTCTGTAGCGGTCGTACAGGTAAAGCATCCCTCAATCCCTATGAAATGGGCGACAACCTTGACGTACTCTTTGACACGATCGTTGATTATATTCCCGCTCCCGAAGGTGAAATGGACGCACCCGTAGAGCTTCTCGTTTCCTCCATCGACTACAACGAATATGTTGGTCGTATAGGTATCGGTCGTATCGAAAGAGGTGTCCTCCACCAGAACGATGAAGTTGTTATTACAAACTATCACACTCCCGATGAACCTCCGAAGAAGACAAGAATCGTTTCTCTTTACACGATAGACGGTCTCGGCAGAAAGGCTGTTACAGAGGCTTCCATGGGTGACATCGTATGCTTCAGCGGTGCGGAAAACATCACAATCGGTGACACTATCGCTTCTCCCCTTGACCCGACTCCTCTCGAGTTCGTTAAGGTAAGTGAGCCTACGCTTGAAATGACCTTCTCCGTAAACGACAGCCCGTTTGCAGGTCGTGAAGGCAAGTTCGTTACTTCCCGTCAGATCAGAGAACGTCTCTACAAGGAAACTCTCAAGGACGTATCTCTCAGAGTAAACGACGGCGATACAACCGACAGCTTTAAGGTTTCCGGACGTGGTGAAATGCACCTCTCCATCCTCATTGAGACAATGCGTCGTGAGGGCTACGAAATCTGCTGCTCCACACCTCGTGTTATCTACAAGACAATAGACGGCGTAATGTGCGAGCCTATGGAAAGAGTTACCGTTGACGTTCCCGAAGAATATGTCGGTGCCGTTGTTGAAAAACTCGGTGCAAGAAAGGGCGAACTTCTCGAAATGAATCTCCATGGTTCAAGAATGAGAATCGAATACTCCATCCCCGCACGTTGCCTCTTCGGTTACAGAAGCGAATTCATGACAGACACAAGAGGTGAGGGTATCCTTAACTCCATTTCCGACGGCTACCAGCCCTTCAAGGGAGAAGTTGTTACCAGATTCACAGGCTCTCTCGTAGCAAGTGAAGACGGTGAAGCTACTTCCTACGGTCTCTTCAACGCACAGGACAGAGGTACAATGTTCATCGGCGTTCAGACTCCCGTATACGAAGGAATGCTTGTAGGTGAATGCCCGAAGAAGGTTGACATCGCAGTAAACGTATGCAAGAAGAAGCACCTCACCGCAGTACGTTCCAAGGGTGCCGACGAAGCTCTCATTCTCACACCTCCGAAAATATTCTCTCTTGAGCAGGCTATCGAATTTATCGGTGAGGACGAGCTTATCGAGGTAACTCCCAAGACAATCAGACTCCGCAAGAAAATTCTCAATACCGCTAACCGTCTCAAGGCTCAGGCTAAGGTGAACGGCTAAACGGCTTGCAGTAAATAAGCTTTAAAGACCGACTCATATTTAAGGATTGAACCGACCACCAAAAAGTTAGACCGAAAATCTAACGATTCGGAGGTCGGTCTTTTCTTTTCGTTTCACGGATATACACCGCTCAAAGCAAAAAACATCGCTTTCTCCGCATATATCATTAATTAACAGTATATGTGATAAAAATTTTATAATTGATTCTGCAATAATGTATTTACTTTCTGCGAATTTTGCGTTATAATAGTATGGATATAATTTGCCGCTTTTGCGACTAAGTTTATATTTGATTTAATCATAATATTTTTATGGAGGATATATAACATGGCAAGAAAAAAGCTTTCCATGGATGGTAACACCGCCGCCGCCCACGCTTCTTATGCGTTCACGGAAGTTGCTGCCATCTACCCGATTACCCCTTCTTCTCCCATGGCTGACGTTACAGATACATGGTCTGCAACAGGTCTTAAGAACATCATGGGCGATACAGTTAAGGTTGTAGAAATGCAGTCCGAAGCAGGTGCTGCCGGTGCCGTTCACGGTTCTCTCGCCGCTGGTGCTCTCACAACTACTTACACCGCATCTCAGGGTCTTCTCCTTATGATCCCGAATATGTACAAGATCGCAGGTGAACTTCTTCCCTGCGTTATCCACGTATCTGCTCGTTGCGTAGCATCTCATGCTCTTAACATTTTCGGTGACCACAGTGACATTTACGCTTGCCGTCAGACCGGTTTCGCTATGATGGCTGAAACAAATCCCCAGGAAATCATGGACCTCGGCGTAGTAGCTCACCTTGCTGCTATCAAGGGTCGTGTTCCTGTTCTTAACTTCTTCGATGGCTTCAGAACTTCTCACGAAATTCAGAAGATCGAAGTTTGGGATTACGAAGACCTCAACGAAATGGTTGACAAGGATGCTATCGCAGCATTCCGTGCAAGATCCATCAACCCCGAACACCCCGTTCTCCGTGGTTCTGCTGAAAACGGCGACATCTTCTTCCAGCACAGAGAAGCCTGCAACAGCTACTACGAAGCATTCCCCGCTATCGTAGAAGAATACATGGACAAGGTTAACGAAAAGATCGGTACAGATTACAAGCTCTTCAACTACTACGGTGCTCCCGATGCTGAAAGAGTTATCGTTGCTATGGGTTCTGTATGCGACGTTGCCGAAGAAGTTATCGACTACATGAACGCTACAGGCGAAAAGGTAGGTCTCATTAAGGTTCGTCTTTACAGACCTTTCGTAGCTGCAAAGCTTGCTGAAGCTATCCCCGCTACTTGTAAGAAGATTGCTGTTCTCGACAGAACAAAGGAACCCGGTGCTCTCGGCGAACCTCTCTACCTCGATGTTGTTACTGCTCTTTCCACAATGGGCATGACAGACATTAAGGTTGTAGGCGGTCGTTACGGTCTCGGCTCCAAGGATACTCCTCCGCAGTCCATCTTCGCAGTATACGAAAACCTCGCTGCCGAATGTCCGAAGAACAACTTCACTATCGGTATCGTAGACGACGTTACAGGTCACTCTCTCACAGAAAAGCCCGCTCCCGACACTTCCGCTAAGGGTACTATCTCTTGCAAGTTCTGGGGTCTCGGCGGTGACGGTACTGTTGGTGCTAACAAGAACTCCATCAAGATCATCGGTGACCATACCGACAAATATATTCAGGCTTACTTCCAGTACGACTCCAAGAAGACCGGTGGTATCACAATTTCTCACCTCCGCTTCGGTGACAAGCCCATCAAGAGCCCTTACTACATCAACAAGGCTGACTTCGTTGCTTGCCATAACCAGTCCTACATCAAGAAGTATGACATCGTAGAAGACGTTAAGCCGGGCGGCGTATTCATGCTCGACTGCTCTTGGACTCCCGCAGAACTCGAAGAACACCTTCCCGCAGCTGTTAAGTCCTACATCGCTAACAACGATATTAAGTTCTACACAATCGACGCTACAACTATCGCTACAAAGAAGATAGGTAACGCTAAGGTTAAGAACACCGTTCTCCAGTCCGCATTCTTCGCTCTCGCTAACATTCTTCCTAAGGATGAAGCTATCGAGTACATGAAGAAGATGGCTTACAAGTCCTACATCAAGAAGGGTCAGGCTATGGTTGACCTCAACTATGCCGCTATTGATGCAGGTGCTGACGCATTCACACAGATCGATGTTCCCGAAGCATGGAAGACTGTAGCTCCCGACGCTCCCAAGGCTGACTTCACAAGCAAGAGAGCTGACCTCGCTAAGTTCGTTAATACTATCGTTGAACCCGTTGGTGCAATGCGTGGTGACAAGCTCCCCGTTTCCGCATTCTCCGACTACGTTGACGGTACACTTCCTCAGGGTGCTGCTGCTTCCGAAAAGCGTGGTGTTGCAGTTTACGTTCCCGAATGGATTCCCGAAAACTGTATCCAGTGTAACAACTGTTCCTTCGTTTGCCCGCACGCCGCTATCCGTCCCTTCGCTATGACAGAGGCTGAAGCTGCTGCTGCTCCCGCAGAAACAAAGTTCACCGAAAAGCCCGTTATCAAGACAAACTACAAGTTCTCTATCGCTGTATCTCCTCTCGACTGTATGGGTTGTACCCTCTGCGTTAAGGCTTGCCCTGTAACATCTAAGGCTGAAAAGGACGGCACTGACAAGAAGGCTATCCGCATGGTTCTCCAGGAAACACAGTCCGCTCAGCAGGCTCCGTTCGATTACGCTGTAGCTAACGTAACAGAAAAGCCCGAGCTTATCAACGCTACCGTTAAGGGAAGCCAGTTCAAGCAGCCTCTCCTCGAGTTCTCCGGTTCTTGTGCAGGTTGTGCTGAAACATCTTACGCTCGTCTTATCACACAGCTCTTCGGCGAAAGAATGTACATTTCCAACGCTACAGGATGCTCCTCCATTTGGGGTGGTTCCGCTCCCGCAACTCCTTACACCGTAAACAATGCTTCCGGTCACGGTCCTGCATGGGCTAACTCCCTCTTCGAAGATAACGCTGAACACGGTCTCGGTATGTACCTCGGTCAGAAGACAATCCGTAACCGCATGATCGCTAAGATCGAAGAAATGATGAACTACGACAAGGCTTCCGATGAATTCAAGGCTGCTGCTAAGGCTTACCTTGATACAAAGGATGACGGTAAGGCAAATACTCCTGCTACAGAAGCCCTCATCGTTGAACTCGAAAAGGCTGCTGCCGCAGGTTGCCCCGTAGCTTCCGAAGTTCTCTCCGAAAAGAACTACCTCGCTAAGAAGTCCGTATGGATATTCGGTGGTGACGGTTGGGCATACGACATCGGCTTCGGCGGTCTCGACCACGTTATCGCTTCCGGTGAAGACGTAAACATCATGGTATTCGATACCGAAGTTTACTCCAACACAGGCGGTCAGGCTTCCAAGTCCTCCAACATCGGTCAGGTTGCTCAGTTCGCAGCAGCAGGTAAGGCTATCGGCAAGA
>CAYWFS010000017.1:0-10359 GCA_964457685.1 uncultured Ruminococcus sp.
AAACAGAGCGGTTTCGACTGTCTTGTAAATAGATTTCTTCATGGTATTCCTCGCTTGTTTTATACTTTTAAAATAATATCATATTTTGCGTAACACGAGCGTAACTTGTCGAGCCGCAAAAAACAAAAATCCGAACCGATTCAACGTAAGAATCAGTTCGGATTAGGTTGTTGTATGCCGGTGACCGGGGTCGAACCGGTACGGTATCGCTACCATCGGATTTTGAGTCCGACACGTCTGCCAATTCCATCACACCGGCATGGTCATCGGATATTCTCCGATAACGCATATATTATATCACATCAAATGATATTTTGCAATAACTAATTTTAAAATTTCAGCCTCAGCTTCTTGCGGTAGCTTTCTTTCTGCGTGCAACGGGAAGCTTTTTGCCAATCTTGAGTTCTCCCGCAACAGCACCGCCGATGATAAGAACAGCACCGATAACCTGAACGGTAGTCATTGTTTCCCCGAGGAACATTACGGAGAATACAACAGCGGAGAGGGGTTCGAGGTATCCGCAGATAGCAACTGTCTGAACACCGAGGTTCTTGAGACCTTCAAAGTAGAGGTAGCAAGCAAGACCTGTGTTGAATACGCCGAGAATAATTGTAGCGGGGAGGGAGTCGAGCTGCATTTCAAATGTGAAGCCGCTCTTGATTATGTGGTATACGGCACAGAAAAGGAATGCGAATACAACCTGTAAAACGGGGTTTTCAAAGCCTTCGATTTTCTTTGTGAGCTTGCCGAAGATAACCATTACGGTGTAGGAAAGTGCGGCGAGGATTCCGCAAAGAATACCGATTACGTCGTTTGCGTTTCCGCTTCCGTTAACAAGAAGGATGCCTGCGATAACAACACCGAAGCACATGATCTTTTTAAGTGAAAGCTTTTCCTTGAAGATGAAAGGTGCGAGAACCATAACGAACACGGGACCTGTGTAGTAGAGGAGAGTTGTTACACTGACTCCGATACGAGCATATCCTTCGTAAAGTGCCGCCCAGCTCATACCCATTCCGATTCCGGAGAGAGCAAGGAAGAAAGCGTCTTTTTTATAATGGTGGAATGTGAACTTGTTTCCTGTAATAAGGAAGATAGCTACAAGGCAGATGGCACCGAACATTGAACGCCAGAAAACTGTCTCGCTACTTGAAAGTGAAATGTGGCTTGCAACAACGCCATTGGTGCCGAAGATTAAAAGACCGGCTAAATACTTAATAAAAGATTTGTTCATGTTTTTTTCATTCTCCTCTTGATATCGCAACGCTGATAGTATATCATATTAAGAGAGATAAGGAAAGCGAATGTTTTGAATCTTTAAGATGACGATTTGTCATTAAAAACGTAGAAATTTTTATCAGGAGTTAAAGTGATGGACAGAAACATAATAAAGTACCTTGCTTTTGTGAAAACTGTCGAATACGGTAGTTTTACCAAAGCGGCAGACCTTTTGCACTACACTCAGTCCGGAATAAGTCGTATGATAAGTGAGCTTGAATCCGAGTGCAGTCTGACTCTTCTCGAACGAAGTCGTGCCGGAGTAAGGCTTACCGGAGACGGAACTTTGCTTCTTCCGTATGCGAAAGCGTTGTGTGCGGAATACGAAAGGCTTGAAAATCAGATAAACGAGCTGAACGGTCTGCACTCCGGTATTATAAGAATAGGAACAATATCGAGTGTCGCAACTCACTGGATACCGAATATCATAAAGCATTATCAAAAGGATTACCCCGGAATCGACTATGAGCTGCTACAGGGTGACTACGGTGAGATAGAGGAGTGGGTAGCGGACGGTAGAGTTGACTGCGGATTTATCATTCTTCCGACGAGAAGCGAGTTTGACACGATATTCCTCGGTGACGACAAGCTGAAAGTAATACTTCCCGAAAACCACCCCTTCACGCAGTTTGACAAAATACCGATAGAAGCACTCGAAGAAGAACCGTTTCTGCTGATGGACAAGGGAGAACGAAGCGAAATTGCACAGCTGCTCAAGGCTTATGACATTCACCCGAAGGTACACTTTACAACATGGGACGATTATAGTATAATGTCAATGGTCGAATCGGGACTCGGAATCAGCGTGCTTCCCGAGCTGATACTGAAAAGAATACCGTACAGGGTAGTGATAAAGGAGCTTGACGTTCCTGCTTACAGAAAGCTTGCCCTTGCTTTGAAAAACACAAAGAACACTACTCTTGCGGTAAGACGTTTTCTTAACTATCTCGACTACAGAATAACAGACACGGAGTAATATCATGGAAGAAAAAACAGACATTGCAAAAAATAACGAGAAATTTGTGAGGATGACCACACAGCCGGTTGAAAAGCTGATATTGAGACTTGCGGTACCGACGATAATCTCCATGCTTGTTACGTCTTTTTATAATCTTGCCGATACCTTTTTTGTGCGACAGCTTGAAAGTGACAGTATGGTTGCGGCAGTCGGGGTCGTGCTTCCGCTTATGACAATAATTCAGGCATTCGGATATTTCTGCGGACACGGCTCCGGTAACTATATCTCGAGGGCTTACGGAAAACAGGATTACAAGGATGCTCAAACCATGGCGGCAACGGGATTTTGCTATGCAATGGCGTTCGGTCTGTTCTTCGGAGTGGTAGGACTTTCTTTTACACGTCCTTTGGCACTTATTCTCGGTGCTAAAACCGAAGCTACTCTCACGGCAACTGTAGATTACATGAGATACATACTCATTGCCGCACCGTTTATGACAGGAGCCATAGTTATGAACAATCAGCTGAGAATGCAGGGAAATGCGTTCTTTGCAATGATCGGTCTGACCTCGGGAGCGGCTGTAAACCTTATTCTCGACCCAATGCTTATTTATTCGTCGGGGGACAGTATAATAGGCGGAAGAATAACGGTTCCGTTCGGTGTCGGAATGGGTGTCGGTGGTGCGGCACTTGCAACGGCAATAAGTCAGATAATAAGCTTTGTTATTCTTTTTGTCGGAGTAATGAAAAGCGATAACGTAAAGATACACATAAAGAACTTCTCGCCGAAAACCTACTATATAAAGAATATTATAAGAGGCGGACTTCCGTCACTCGCAAGACAGGGACTCGCAAGCGTTGCTTCTACCTGCCTCAATCATGCGGTTGGTCTCTACATAGAGGGAGACGCAGTTATAGATGCGGTGCAGGCGGCTCTTACCGGTGTTTCAAAGATAATGAACTTCCTCAGCTCCGCACTCACAGGATTCGGTCAGGGCTTCCAGCCGGTGTGCGGATTCAACTACGGTGCAGGAAAGTATAAGAGGGTTATCCGTGCGTACACGTTCTGCGTTAAGGTTGCGTCTGTAGCACTTGTCGGAATTGCCGCTGTTGGATTTGTTTTTGCAGAGCCTATCACAGCCGCAGTTGCCGGAAGTACAGCACTTGCAGGAGAGATAGCGGCATTTGCGTTTAAGGCACAGTTGGCAGTATTTCCGCTTATGGCATGGGTGACGATGAGCAATATGATGCTTCAAAACATCGGAATGACTGCAAGAGCTACAATTGTAGCAATGTCGAGACAGGGAATAGCATTCATTCCGGCAGTTTTTGTGCTTCCTCTTATAGCCGGAGCGTTCGGAGCAGACCCAATGATAGGCTTACAGCTTTCACAGACTGCGGCGGATGTTATATCGTTCCTTATTTCCTTGCCGATCGGAATCTCGGTTCTGCGTGAAATGGCGGCGAATGAAAAATAATGGTGCCCTGCGTTATATGACGTGCATATAATGGTATTACACCGATGTGCAACCGAAAACGATACTGAAGTCGTTGCAATATACAAAACAAACTCGATAAAAGTCGAATAAAAGTATACACAATACCGATAAAATGCCGCAGGCAACTTGAGGTAGCAATATAAATAATAACAAAGTTGGTTGAAATAACCATAATTCGGCGGTATAATTTTAAGTGAACAAATAAAGATGAACTATGAGGCATAAAAATGACAATAGGTAAGAAGATAACGTGGCTCAGACAGAAAAACGGCATTTCCCAGGAAGAGCTTGCATACAGGCTTGATGTATCGAGACAGTCCGTTTCAAAATGGGAGATGGATGCCGCATATCCCCGTATAGATAAGCTTATTCAGATGTGTACGGTGTTCGGAGTCAGTACCGATGAGCTTCTCCGTGATGAAATATCTTTTGAAGATTATGTCAGACCGATTGTAAGGCAAACAGCAACAAGCGAATATTTCGGAACAGACGGTTTTCGTGGGGAGGCGAATATTGATTTAACGGCGGAGCAGGCTTTCAAGGTCGGACGTTTCCTCGGATGGTATTACTCAAGTCCTATATCGGGATGCAGAGACAGAAACTATCGCCCAAGATTCGTTATCGGTAAGGATACCCGTCGTTCAAGCTATATGCTCGAATATGCCATAGCCGCCGGAATAACAGCCTCGGGTGGTGACACATATATGCTTCATGTTACGACAACACCGAGTGTATCATACGTTACGAGACAGGACGATTTTGACTGCGGCATAATGATTTCTGCTTCACATAATTCATATGAGGATAACGGAATAAAGCTCGTAAACAGATTCGGCGAAAAAATGGACGATGATACACTGTATCTTATCGAAGCCTATCTTGACGGAAAGACGGAGGTGTTTCTGAAAAACGGAGACAGTGATCTTCCGCACGCAAAAAAAGAGCGTATCGGTGCGATAATCGACTATGTTTCGGGAAGAAATCGCTATATGGGATACCTTATTTCCATAGTATCGCATTCTTTCCGTTCACTCAGGGTCGGTCTCGACTGTGCAAACGGTTCGTCATGGATGATAGCACCGGCTATATTCGAGGCTCTCGGAGCTACGACCTATGTCATAAATGCCTCTCCCGACGGTCAGAACATAAACTCCGGTGCAGGCTCCACACACATTGAGGGACTTCAAAAGCTTGTCAGGGAACAGCACCTTGATGTGGGATTTGCGTTTGACGGAGATGCCGACAGATGTATTGCGGTGGATGAAAACGGAAATGTGGTAAACGGTGATGATATTATATATATCCTCGCAAATCAGCTGAAAAGAAAAGGCATACTCGACCACAATACTGTAGTAACAACCGTAATGTCGAACGGAGGACTTATTAAGGCTCTCGGAGACTCGGGAATATCGGCGGTAAAAACTGCGGTCGGTGACAGGTACGTTTACGAAGCAATGATGAAGGACGGTTATCTTCTCGGTGGTGAGCAGTCGGGGCATATAATACTTCAGAAGTACGCAACAACGGGTGACGGAATACTTACCGCACTCATGCTCATGGAAGAAATGCTCGACAGAAAGTCCACCCTTGCAAAGCTTGCTTCCCCCGTAAAGGAGTTTCCGCAAAGACTTATCAATATCAAGGTAAGGGATAAGGATGCGGTTATGAGCGATGAGGATGTTATTTATTTTATCTCGAAAACAGAGAAAGAGCTTGCAGACATGGGACGTATCCTTGTACGAAAGAGCGGTACGGAAAACGTGATAAGGGTTATGGTTGAATGTGAGGACGCGAAGAAATGTGAAAGCTGTGCGGAAAAAGTCGCCGCATTCATCAAAGAAAGGTACGCCAAATGAACGATGACCTTGAATTTTCAAAAATACTCGACTACAATGCGACAATAGCGAAAGAAGAGCTTGTAAAGCTCGGTGACCCTTGGAAAATACTGTCATATCTTGCGGAATACATAAGACAGATAGGAAAACGTCTTGAAGCCCACGGATATACGGAAATACTTCCCGAGGTGTGGGTTGGAAAATCGGTGTCGATTGCGAAAAGTGCCGAAATAAATTCTCCGTGCATAATAGGAGACGGTAGTGAGATTCGCCACTGTGCATATATTCGAGGAAGCGTGCTTATAGGAAACGAGTGCGTAATAGGAAATTCAACGGAGTTGAAAAACTGTATCATCTTTAACGGAACTCATCTTCCGCATTACAACTATGTGGGAGATTCCGTTCTCGGCAGGGGAGTGCATCTCGGAGCATCGTCAGTAATATCGAACCTGAAAAGCGACGGAAAAAACGTCTGTATCAATATCGGTGACAGGCGAATAGAAACAGAACGCAGGAAATTCGGTGCTATCGTTGGAGACCGTGCCGAAATCGGATGCGGAAGTGTTCTGAATCCCGGCAGTATAATAGGAAAGGGAAGCAGGATATACCCACACAGCACAATAAGAGGATTTGTTCCGGCGAACAGCATATATAAATCCGACGGAAGAATAGTCGATATACAATAACACAAAAAAACTCCGACTTGCACTTTGTAATGCAGAATCGGAGCTTTTTTATTATGTTTTAGTTTTTAACTCTCGGAGCTTATATCTCAGTTGTTAGCTGTCTGACCTACTATGCTTGTGAAGTAAATCATGTTGGGAGAGATAACTGTGCTTTCAACAGCTGCTTCTGCCTGAGCTTCAACTACTTCTTCAACAACGGGAGCGTATACTTCGCCGAGGAGGTTCGAGAAGATGAAGTTGCTGATGTAAGCATATTCGTCACGCTGGTGGAGCTTGTTTGTAAGAGTGTTTGCAAAGAGAACTACATTGAGAGTGTTGCCCTCTGCGTCTTCACCGTTGTACGCGATAGCCTGAACGGAATCGCCGAGGTATGCTTCACTTGCGGCAATCTGTTCCTCTGTGATAGCCTGGATAAATCCTTCTGTAGGTGTGCGAGTACCGTCTATCTGAACGAGAACTTCGGCACCTTCGGGAATGGAAGCGTAGTATCCGACACCGTAGCCGTAGAGAACGTCATCGTTGTCCATTACATAGCTTGCGTTAACGAGAGTTGTTGTGGGGTATGTAACATATGCGAGGCAGTCCATACCGTATGCGGAATCGTAAACGATAGCGTCACCGAATATCTTGGAGCCGTTACCTGCACGAGAGCCGTAACCGATGTAGGGAGTACCGGATTTAACAGCGGCTACTTCGTTATCGTTCAAGGAGGAGGCACCTACAACAGCGTCAGCTTCGGAAAGCTCTGTTGTAACATCGAAGCCCATCATTTCCATAGCTTCGTTGTCGTAGTTCCATGTGGTGTTTGTAACACGGCTTGTGTATACGAAACCGGAATCATTTGTGCCGGATGTGCCGGGGAGATATACTGTGGGAGCCTTTGTAATTACGTTTGCTGTGGGAAGTTCGGAGGTCTTAATGCCGGTTGCGGTAACAACAAAGTCATCAGCTACTGTGAGCCATGCTTCATAGGAAGTAACGAAGTCACCGTAGAATTCGCTTGTTTCGTCTGTTACCATTGCAACTGTTTCGCCTGCCTTGAGGAGTGCGTTTACTGCTGCTGTGGAAGCTTCGGATGCGTTGGAGATAACAACCTGACCGCCTGTAACACCTGTGAATGCGGATGTAACACCTTCATGGTATTCGCAAGCATCTTCATAATCCATCCATTCGCCGCATACAGCCTTGATAGCTTCATAAGCCGCAGGTTCTGCAACTACAACAGCTTCAAAACCACGGGTTTCGCCGAATGTTGTGATACCCTCGGAGTAGAGGTCGGACCACTGAGTAATGAGTGTACCGTTGTAGAGGGCACCGTTAGCTACGGAACGCTTTGCCTGGTACATGGAAACGATCATTGTGCCTGCGGGGTAGGTAACGCCGTCATATACAAATTCGTCTTCTGTGAGGAGAATCTTTACGTCGTTACGAGCAAGCCATACCATCATATCGGAAGCTGCCTGGAGGTTTGTCTGATTTTCTGAATCGAGAGGGATAATGTAGCATTCGGGATAGAAGTTGCCGTTCTGACCTTCGCCGTCATACTCGGGACGGAATACATCCATTTCAGCACCTTCAACGTCGTACTGGTCGCAGAACCACTGACCTACGAGATCGAATGCATCGGAGTTTGCATTTGTTACACCGCGTTCGAATATCTGAGTCTGAGCTGTAACATATTCAAGCTTTGCGGAAGCGATGTAGTTAGCCTGACCGAGAATACCGTACTGTACGAGAGCCGAACCTGCGTCATTGTAGCCGGGAAGCTCAACGGTGTAAGCAACAGTACCCTGAAGCATGGAGAACTGAGGTGTGTAGGAGGTGGACATATCATCCCAAGGAGACCAATAAGCGTATTCTTCGCCGTTTTCGTCTTCATAAGCGTAGAGGTAGTCACGCTGAGGGATTGTGTAGCTGTTGTAGGTGTCGTTGTTAGCTACAGCGGCAATACCGAGAGCCTCGCCACCCTTCATAAGATGCTCGGATAAGAGGTCATATTCAAAGTTGGGTTCGTGCGGAGGGTCGCAGGGTTCGCACTGGAACGCTTCAACACGACCGTGGAATTCGGCAAAGGAAACAGGATTGAATGTAGCGATGAGGTGCTGCATATTCTGTGTTTCTTCGGTCGTCTGGAAAGAGTTGTCACGGTTGAGGTCGTAACCGTTGGAGGCATAACGTGTAACATATTCACGACCCTCTACGTTTTCTTCGGGAACGAGAATGAAGAATACGTCATCGAGAAGCTCATCAACAGTTACGGTTACTTCTTCCTGAGTGTAGTACTTGTCGAGGTCTACTATACCGGAGTAAACGTCAGCTCCCCAGTAGGTTTCAGCTACGTTGTCTTCGTGGATGAATCCGAGGTATGTGGAATCTTCCGCTACGAGGTCGGGAACTACAACTCCGTCTTCTTCCATTTCGGCTTCAAGCTCTGCCTGACCTTCTTCGGTGAAGCCCGTGAGGTTGTTGTAGGTCATAACACCGTCTTCGGAAGCGGCTTCAAGAAGCATCCATGCGAAGTTTATGATACCGTCTGCTGCGGCTACTTCATTTGCGTGTACGTTAGAGTAAAGAACCGGAACCTTGAGGTCATCATACTCACCGTTTTCGATTGCTTCAAGAGCGGCTGTCGGGTCTGTTTCGGCAAGCTCGCTGAATTCAAGCCATTCCTTTACGGAGGACTGATCATCGGCTACGATAAGGTAGGGCATATCCATCGGCTCGTATATTTCACCGGAGGACTGACCCATCGAGAATTTCTCAACGTAAATGTCTGTTTTCTCGGCTGCAAACTCTACCATGTCATCGAGAGTTTCGTATATCTCATCCATTGTATTGAATGAATCGTAAGGTGCGATTTTTACCTGAACGGAACCAAGCTCGCCGTTTTCATCGGATGCAGTGAGGTTGAAGTAACCGCAGGCATCAAGGTAATAACCGCCGTTTGTGTGAGGAGCACTGTAATCGGCTTCTCCGCCCCAGCTGTAGAAGTAGGAATCGTTGCTGAAGCTTGCTACAACGTATTTCTGACCGTCAACCTCTTCGATTGTTGTTGTAACTTCACTGAAGAAAGGTTCTCCGTTACCCGCTACCCATTCGCTGAGTGAACCGCCCTGAATCTGGTTCGGATATTTTTCGGAATCATTGTATGCCTTATCGGAGCATCTTGTCATTGTCCATACAACGGAAGCAGGATCTACGTCACCGCTTACGGGAATCATTGCTTTGTAGGATCTCGCTTCTGAGAGGGAGATCATATCTTCACCGTTTTCGGATACGTTTGTAAATGTGGATGTTACCTGTGTGCTTTCCTGTTCTGCTACGGCTTCTTCAGCTAAAATTGCAGGTGCAGTCTGAAGAAGAAGTGCAAGTGTAAGAAGAGAAGCTAAGCACTTCTTACTGTTGTGCGAGTTTTTCATGACTTTTATACTCCTTAATAAATATGCAAGATGTTGTATAATTATGCGATGTGTAGATTATAGCACCATCGTTGAAAAAAAGCAAGGGGTTTTTGAAAAAAATTTCAGATTTGGTATAATTATTAATTGATAGTGTATATTTACTCTGTTTTTGTGCATTTTTGTTGTATAATATTCAGCTTTGATGAGAAATCGTACCAAATGAGCATATGCAAGTCCGTAAAAAGTCCATATCCATGTAAATCATGTATAAAAACATGAAGTAAGCGGATAAAGTCGATAAAACGATGTTGAGATGTTCACATATTTGTGGTATCATATTATATGAAGTAAAATTATCGAGGCGAAAAATGAACAACGATATAAATATAATAATCAATGACGGAAATGTTGCACAGCATATAGATGCAAACGAGCTTATCGCCGATTACAAAGAGCTTTCGGAGATGGAGCATTTATACAATTCCGCTATAAAGGAGCTTACGGTAAAATTCGAGATACTGAACGAGCAGTTCAAGGTGAAATACGAAAGAAGTCCGATACATCATATAGAATCGAGACTTAAATCTCAGACAAGCATGGTAAAAAAGCTTCTTAAAAGAGGGAAGGACTTGTCGCTTGAATCCGCAAGAGAGAATATCAACGACATAGCAGGTGTGCGTGTTGTCTGCGGATATATAGACGA
>CAYWFS010000017.1:10459-18221 GCA_964457685.1 uncultured Ruminococcus sp.
ATTCCGCAGGAAATACAGACACATATGCTTGAATGTGCAAACGAGATTGCCGATATAGACGTTCGTATGCAGGATATATTCAAGAAGATACAAAAGCTTTGAGCTTCACTGGTTGAAATCGGATTCGCCTTGTGCTATAATCTCTAAAAATAATATTGATAAATTTTTGTGCGGAGGCTTATATGGCTGTTGTAACTATTATCGGATCCGGAATGATGGGTTCGGCTCTTGCGTTTCCGGCTCGTGAAAACGGACATGAGGTAAGACTTGTCGGTACTCATCTCGACAGTGAGATAATCGACGAATGCAAAAAGAACAATCGTCATCCAAAGTTTAAAAGCGATTTTCCGTCCGGTGTGAAATTTTACCAAATAACCGAGATGGAAGAGGCTGTGTCGGGAGCGGATATGATAATCGGAGGTGTCAGCAGCTTCGGTGTGGACTGGTTCGGAGATTACGTTCTGCCGAAAATCCCCGAGGATATACCTGTACTTACCGTAACAAAGGGACTTTACGACACCGAGGACGGACGACTTATCACATATCCCGAGCTTTGGGAGAAAAGACTGGCGGAAAAGGGAATAAAGCGTTCTCTCAATGCAATAGGAGGTCCCTGCACCAGCTATGAGCTTGTCGCACATGACCAGACAGAGGTTGCATTATGCGGCAAGGATATGAAAACTCTCGAATATTTGAAGTCGATAATGCAGACGGAATACTACCACATAAGCCTGTCTACAGACGTTGTCGGAATAGAAAGTGCGGTTGCTCTTAAAAACGGATATGCCCTCGGAATTGCACTTACGATAGGTGTGAACCGTAAAAACTTCGGTATGGACAGCGAGCTTCACTTCAATTCGCAGGCGGCAGTGTTCGGTCAAAGCGTCCGTGAAATGGCAAAGCTTCTTGAACTTCAGGGGGCAGGCACACTCGATAACCTTTGCGTAGGTGCGGGAGACCTTTATGTTACAGTATACGGCGGAAGAACAAGACTTGTCGGAATACTTCTCGGTCAGGGAATGAATATTGATGAAGCAAAAGCGGAGTTGAACGGAGTAACACTGGAGTCCCTTGTGGTTGCGGTAAGAGTTGCAAGAGCCGTAAAGAGACTTTCCGAAAAGGGAATACTCAACACGGAAGATTTTCCACTTCTCATGCACGTTGATGATATACTTACAAATAAAGCGGAAGTTAATATCCCGTGGGAAAAATTCACCTTTGTAAATGAATAAAAAAACAAACCGCTCGGAATCTTTTTTTGAGATAACCAAGCGGTTTATTTTATGTTATGGCATATACGGTGACTTTACGTTTTCATCGGTGAACTCGGGCATGATGTAGGGCTTTATGTAGCCTATGCTGAATTCAACACCCCACTGACCCTTTGCACCGCTCCAGTAAGCCGAATGTGGCTCTATGGAAAGCATTCCGTTGTAGTTCTTGGTGTACAGGACATCCATTACCGCACCCCAGTTTGTCTGGTCGAGACCTACCGGCGGATCATCGTAGTGGTTGCCGTCAATGTAGAGCGAACCCTTGAGGTGGAAGTGGTAAATACGGTTTCCCCACTTCTTCATTTCGCTGAGATAGTCACCGTGTCTGTGGAGACAGTGCGAGGTATCATACTTGATTCCAAGCTCGGGAAGTGCTGGCAGAATAATATCCCAGGTCTTGTCATTATAAACGAAGTTTTCCCAGTCACAGTTGTAAACGGCGATTTTTACGTTCTTGCCTTCCGCATACTCAAGGAGCGTTTTGAAGTAGTTTATTGCAATTTCGCAGTTTTCAAAAAAGGTCTTACCCTCAGTGTAGTTACATCCGCAATTGAATACGGGACAGCCGAGACGAGATGCCGCATCTATAAGATTCTTGTCGTGCTGAAGTGCAGAGGCGATTATCTCACCGTTTTCGTCAATTCTCTTCTGCCCCCAACGACCGATAGAACCTACCGCAACATCGTATTTTTTGCTGTAGCCGAGTATTTCATCGGTGTGACCTGCTACCTCCATGCTGTCGTAGTTGTGGTTGCAGCAAAACTCCACTGCATGAAGTCCGAGAGACGCTACATATTCAAAGCAACTCTCATCCCATCCGTTGATGATTCCAAGTTTCATGATAGTCTCCTTTGTATTTTAATCGACTCCGACAGCCGCAAGGTACATTTTTGCCCATGATGCGGTTATCGCCTGAGTGTTGTTTACAAATACTATATCGGTAAGACCGTAATCCTTGAGCTGTTCATAAATATTGAAGCTCGAGTAGCGAACGTCAACCACGATAATGTTACCGTAGTTTTCGCAAAGGAACGGTACGAATGCATTTCCGAATGAATCCTTGAGTACGAGAATGCTCTTGTCCTGAGGATTGTCGGGGACGTTTATTACGGTGTACGGGTTGTCTCCGGCTATGAAGGTTACATAAGTCTTGTTTGTATCGACAATAGACGAATTATAGTTGTAGGTAGTGCCGTTAGAAGAGGTCACGGTCATTGTGTGAGCCTTTCTCGGCATGAAAGCTTCAATAACATCGGTGAAGTTCTTAACTCTTGCATCGTTTGTCCAGCTGTAAAGGCTTCCGCTGTAGCTTTCGTTTCGTATTCGATAGTCGAACTTGTCAAGCTCCGTAGCTTCTTCACCTATTGACTTACAGAACGCACGGTAAGCATAGTACGCTCCTCTTTGAGTCCAGTGGTGGTCGCTCTTGAAGAAGAGATATTCGTCACGATGCTCATACATTTCGGCATACGGATTTACAAAATTGATGCTCGAATCCATGTGGGCACCTATTTTCTGTATCATTTCATCCTGGTCTTCGATTTTTGAGCTTACTTCCTCGTTATCTACTACCATTGAAGAAACGGGTGCTACGACTACACTTACTCTTGTGTCATCTCCGAACAGCTTCTTGTAGTATTCAACGGTCTGTGCATATACCTCGGAGGCTGAATCGTTGTACCATGCCTGAGTATATACCGCATCTCCGTAAATGAACAGTCCGCTTGCGAGGAAGTCGGCGTGCAGGTCATTCTGTTGCTGAGTTACGGAGGTTATTTCGTTTACCTCAACTACACAGCTTTCCTTTACGCTGTCACCGTAAGAGCAGGTAAGCGTGGTTTTTCCCGTAGATACACCTTTTACGTTGATTCCGCCGCTTTCGTTTACGGATATTGTTGCAACTCCCTTGTCGGAAATAGACCACTTTACTTTTGCACCGCCCTCATACTCCGTGTCAACCGTTGCGTATATTACGGAGCCGCTTCCGACCGTGAGCTTTAACGTGGTTTTCGAGAGATGTATTGCCGTAACGGCATTTGCATTTTCTTCCTCGGGCTGATCGATGGGGGAGGTCGTTTCGTCGTCATCCGTAAGATTCGGGTTTTCGTCCGCTTCCTCCTCGATTATCTCACTGTCGGCTATTACACCGTCATCGAGTTCGGGTACGGCTTCAGGGGCAGAGGATTCCGTTGTATCGTTTTTTTCGTCAAGGTTATCGAGGGCGGCACTGAGCTTGTCGGAAAGTTCGTTATGCTCCTCGGTGTTGTCGGATGTGCTTTCGACAGGACTGAGAAGAACAAAGCTGTCGTCTCCGTCAATGGAATAGTCAATACCTTTTAAGGTGTCCATTTCTTTTGAAAGATTTACAAGTCTGTCACGCTCTATAAAGGTGTCCGAAATGAACGAAGCGACTCCGGCAAAATATGAGCCGTCTTTTAGAGTTTCCCATGAGAATTCCGGCATTTCCGCAAGAGTTCTCTTTTCCGCTACCGATTCCGTGGGACGGTCTGTCTGCAAAATATTGCACAGTGCTACCCCACCGAAGATGGCGGCGACAACGCACAGACAAACCACATCTACTGCTTTATTTTTGTTTTTCATTAAATTACGCCATCCTTTCGTATCAGTATCTGAAATACAGGAACGCACTGTAGGTGTCCCCTACAAGTCTTACGGAAGACAGTGCAACGAATGCAATAACTACAACCGTCTTTATTATTCTTTCGGCGGAATAACCTACATTTATGCGAGCTTTAAGCTTGTTCCAAACGGTGGGAACGATGGGAGAAGCAAAAACGCACGCAAGAGCGAGAAGTATTATGTTGTCCATTATAATAGACTTTGTGAAAATATCGTTTACGGCAGTGCAACCGATTCCGAAAAGATACCCGAGATTTTTAAGTGTATCTGTCTCAAAATAGAACACCGCAAAGCCGAATATCGTGATAAACAGCGTGTATACATGGGAAATGACAAACGAAACGGGCTTCGGTAAAAGCTCTGTCTTTTTCAGATAGTGTTTTTTCTCCCACATAAGCAGAAAGCCGTAGTACATTCCCCAGATGATGTAGTTCCATGAAGCTCCGTGCCAAAGACCTGTGAGAAACCACACGACAAGAATGTTTCTTTGGTGATCATGGCGATTTCCTCCGAGCGGAATATAGACGTAATCACGGAAGAATGTGCCGAGAGACATATGCCAGCGTCTCCAAAATTCCGTTGCACTTCTTGAGATGAGCGGATAGTTAAAGTTTTCGAGAAACTCAAAGCCGAACATTCGACCGAGTCCTATTGCCATATCGGAGTAACCGGAGAAGTCAAAGTAAAGCTGTAACGTGAAGAAAAGTGCCGCAGTCCATCTTCCGACAAAGGTAACATCCGATAAACTGAGCAGGGCGGTGAGGGCAGTGTCACAGCAGTCGGCGATAAGCACCTTTTTCGCAAGTCCGATCGAAAAACGGAACATACCGTCGTTTATTTTTTCAATGCTGACCGATCTGGCCGAAAGCTGCATTTCAATATCCTTGTAGCGGACAATGGGACCTGCAACAAGCTGCGGAAAGAACGAAACATAAAGAAGAAGCTTAAAAAACGATTTTTGAACCTCTGCGTCTTCACGGTACACGTCAATTACATACGACATGGTTTGGAATGTGAAGAAGCTGATACCTATCGGAAGAGCAAGCTCAACAACGGGGATGTTTACGTTAAAAATAAAATTAAGCGTTTCCGTGAAAAATCCGAGGTATTTGTATACTCCGAGAACGCCGAGATTCGAGACTACCGCTATGACAAGCCAAAATTTTCGTAGCCAAATCTGCTCCGTCCTCGATATAAGAATGCCGAATACATAGTCGCAAAGAACCATGCCGACCATGAGAAAAACATAAACAGGCTCTCCCCATGCGTAGAACAAAAGAGAAAACGCAACGAGGACAGCACGTCTGTAGGAATCGTTTTTTACGGCAAAATATGCGATAAACAGTGCCGGTAAAAAGACGTACATAAAAAAGATATTGGAGAAAACCATTAATGAACCTCAGTGAAAACGCAAGTAATGTCGATGGATTTATTATATCATTTATTCATGGCTATATCAAGCAAACGGTATTATTTTTCCGTGATTATGCTGTATACTTCGTCTGCGGTGGAAGCGAAAATCTTGCCTCCGTTTTCTTCAAGCATGGCACGGTCACGGAATCCCCAAAGTACAGAAATACAGTCTACTCCAGCTCTTTCGGCAGTTTCTATATCTACCTCGGAGTCTCCTATATATACAACTTCGGAGAGGGACACGTCGAGAGCTTTTGCGGCTTCAAGAAGCATATCGGGGTAAGGCTTGCGGCGAATACCCTCACTTTCACGCTCACCGTATGCGTTTTCGATTTCGGGAAAATATTTTTTACACAGCTCTGCGGTTGCCTTATGCATTTTGTTTGATACAACAGCCGTCAGAATACCGTCGGAGTTTAACTTGGAAATAAGCTCGAGAACTCCGTCATAAGGCTTTGTTTTGATTTCGGAATGAGTTGCATAATAGGAGCGGTATTCACGCTTTGCGTCCTCAAAATTCGGGTCGTTTTCTCCGTCAGGCAGACACAGCATTATAAGTCTGTCTACACCGTTTCCGACAAATGAGCGTACTTCCTCGAGAGTTCTGTGAGGATAGGAGTATTTGTCAAGGGTGTGTTCGACAGCACCGTGCAGGTCTTCGAGAGTGTTCAGTAAAGTTCCGTCAAGGTCAAATATTGCAGCTTTATATTTCATTTGATTATTACCATTCATGTAGATTATTATATTTTACTGTGTTAATTATATACTTGGTGTAGAAATAATTCAATCACTTTATATTAATTTTCTATGAGAGTGACGTTTGATTGTTCGAGTAAGTTCCGCTTATTTACATTTTTCTTCGTTTTATCTGTCAATTCGATTAATGTACTGAAAAAGGAGACAATCAAGATAAATTAATTTGAAATAAATGTCAAGAAATTTTAGAAAACTATTGCAATTGCACGGAAAATGATATATAATCTTTTTATAACTCAATCGTGAACGAATTGTCACTGAATTATGCACAAGGAGACGCTTATGAAAAAGCACGTTAGCTTGATTCTCGCTTTTGCCATGTTGCTTGTGTCAATGGCTTCCTGCTCCGAGAATTCAATAACCGAAGAAAGTGAAGAAACAAAGAAACAGCTCGCAGATAATCCGCTCTCTCAGGCAGGAGATGTAGCGGAGATTGAAGAAATCGAGGAAGAAAAGCTTTATCTCGATGATCTTCCCGAAAAAATGGATCTCGGCGGAGAGTCTATAAGATTTATAGTTGAGGAAGGCGGTAACGGAAACCTTACAGAGCTTTCGATTATGGCAGAGGAAGATACGGGAGAAGTAGTTGACTCGGCGGTTTATCAGAGAAACTCAATTGTTCAAGACAGACTTAACGTGTCGATAGACCTTGTGAATGTTGTCGAATGGCAGAGTCTTCCGCAAATCGTTCGTACTGCGGTACAATCAGACTCCGATGAGTATGATATTATCGGCACATATCAGTATTACGGTGTGCAGATGGGTCCCGAGGGTCTGTTTATGAATCTTAATAACTTAGACAACCTTGACCTTACAAGAGAATACTGGGCGGCGGATTATATTGAAAATATGTCGTACAACGGTGTTACATATTGGGCGACAGGTGACATTGCACTCAGATATACGGGAGGTATGTACGTCTCCTATGTAAACCAGTCTATCTGGAACGACTACTATTCAGACACCAATATATATGATATAGTAAACGAAGGTGCGTGGACTCTTGATAAGCTCTACGAAGTAAGCAACACTGTATATGAAGACACAAACGGAAATACAAGACGTGACAGAGATGATGTATACGGCTTTATTTTCGATATAGAAGACCCTGTCGAAGGTATGGCTGCCGGTTCTCTCGTTCGTTTCGCAGAGGTTGATGAAAGCGGCACTCCGTATGTAGCACTCGGAAACGAAAGATCATATACGTTCTACGAAAAGATTTATAAGCTTCTTTATCAGAACGACGGATTGTTCCACGCTGAGGACGACAGTAAAACCGTTATGAATATGTTTGCGGAAAACAAGGCTATGGTAACCGTAAACAAGCTGTTTATGTCCGGAATTTACCTCCGTGAAATGGAAGAAGAATTCCGCATAGTTCCCGTTCCGAAGCTTGAGGAGGCTCAGGAGCATTATAATACCATGCTTCACGACGGTGTAACGCTGTTCGGTATTCCCGTAACCAACTCAAAGGTTGAAGCAACAAGTATTACTCTCGAGTGCCTTGCGTCCGAAAGCTTGAAGACCGTTACTCCCGCATATTATGACGTTTCTCTTAAAGTAAAGTATGCCCGTGACAACGAATCCGGTCAGATGATAGACCTTATCAGAGAAAACGTAAGCTCTGACTTTGCCGCTATCTATTCAAAGAGCATATCCGATATAGCACACTTCTTCCG
>CAYWFS010000017.1:18321-38828 GCA_964457685.1 uncultured Ruminococcus sp.
GCATATTCTATCTGATGAATGCCCATGGAGTTCATTTCACCGAGAGCAGCCGCCGCCATTGAGCAAGCAGTTCCTACCTCAGCCTGACATCCGCATTCGGCACCGGACACAGACGCATTTGTTTTTACGAGGTTTCCTATAAGACCCGCTACAGCCAACGCTCGAATGGTTTCTTCATCTCCAAAGGACTTTTCCTCACGCATATATCTGAGAACAGACGGAAGAACAGCACAAGCTCCGCAGGTGGGTGCAGTTACTATCGTTCCGCAGTCGGCATTCTGTTCACTTGCGGCGAATGCGTATGCACATACTATACGGTTTTCTCTTGTGCTTGAGGATTCGTCTATGTGTCTCTGATTGTAAAGGTACTGTGCCTTTCTTTCAACTCCGAGACCTCCGGGAAGAGTGCCGCGTCTGGTCAGACCTTCGTCAATGGAGTTCATCATGACCTTCCATACCTTGGCGAGATATTCCTTTATTTCCTCTCCCTCATGCTCGAAAACATAGTCGGAAAGACGGATGTTGCGATTGAGACAGTATTCGGCTATTTCGTCAAAGGTGGAATGCTCGTAAAGCTCCTCGGAGGTGTCTTTGGGACGACCCTCAACAACAATATCACCGCCACCTACCGACATTATTCTTGCACGGGCGGTTTCGTTTCCGTCACTGTCATATGCGAAAAGATCGAGTGTGTTCTCGTGAGGAAGCTTTAAGCTGTGGTCGTGGTTCCACTCAATTTCGCAGGGAATCGGAGCAAATCCCTCGAGAATGGGACGGTCTGTGCAGTGACCCTTGCCTGTCTCGGAGAGGGAGCCGTAAAGAATAGCCTTGTACGAAGAAGCGTTCGGATTTTCTTCTCTGAACAGCTTTACCGCTTTTTCGGGACCCATTGTGTGAGAGCTTGAGGGTCCTCTGCCTATTTTGTAGACTTCTCTTATGGATTTCATAGTTATATCTTCCTTATAATAATGTAGTCATTTTATGCACAAAAAGGGCAACAATAATGTCACCCTAATGTAAAGTCAGTTTTCGTATCCCTCGAGGCGGAGACGTTCGTGAAGCTCTTTTGCTTTCTTCTTTCTTCGCATTGCGGGACCGAATACTCCGGCAATCACACCGACAGCAAGAAGAACGAGAAGAATATAATCCACATATCCTGGAACGCTGTCACCGAATATTGCACTTGACTTGTGCTTGGGTGCAGTGGACTTAGCGGAGATTTCGTTTTCACCGTTATATTCGCTGTCAAGATAATTCAGCGTAAGCTTTTTTGCGTCAAGTGCCTGTGATGAAGCGGAAATGCTTATCTCAAGACCCTCGACAACAAGCTCATTTGAAGCGTATACGGATGAAGAAGCCTCGAATTTACCGCCGAGGAGATTTACGTTTCTGCCGAATATCGAATATGAGCCGTCGTTTGTCGTGCTTATCTTCATGGAGCTGCCGACAAAGGAGAAATCTGCGGCATCACTGTATACACCGTACATACCTGCCGTTACTTCGTATTTGCCGTCAATGAGTCTTATCTTCTGCGTGGAATCCTGAGAAATGAGGTAGAAGCCTATTTCACCTGCGTCGATAACGAGAGAACCCGTACCCTTGAAAATAACATTTCCGGCACATGATACACCGTATTTTGCCGCCTTTATGTAGTTTTTACCCTTAAGCACAACGGTGCAGTTTTTCGGCAGACGGAGACCGTAATCGTCCTCTGTTTCGATATTCACGCCGTTTAACGTAAGGGTGTCGTATCTGTTTTTCCAGTCATAGCCGGAGCCGCTCACGTTTTTGTTGGCATTGGCTATGTTAACCGTTGATTTGATTGTTTCACCCGCCATCGAATGAATGGGGGCAACGAATATGCAGAGAGATAACGCAAGACAAATTGTAAGTGCGAGCGATATAAGTCTGCTGTAAGCGATCTTCATGTTGGATTAGCTCCTGTCTGAGTGATAAATACTTTCGGTATTTTATCATATTTAACCGTAAAAATCAATAGTAATACTTAAATATCGGTGATTTTTCAGTGAAGCAATGGTATTCTGTCACTTTTTCTTCACAATTGAACGGTTTATGAGATAGGAACGGTATTCAACGGCATAAACGGCACGGAATATCATAGCCTCACCGAAAGTGAAGAGTCGCAGGTAAGTATCGGTCGAAACGGTAGTGTTTTTGACAAATGCCGAATAAAATCCGCCGACAATAAGAATAAATGCGGGAGCAAACACGGAATTTGCCTTTCTCAGTACGCTGTTTAAGCCGTTTCTTAGCTTTTTATCCCACCATGCGATGAATGCAGGCACAAAAACCGCGGCTACAAGCACGATAAGGAGCGGAATATCTATCGAGAAAAACATATCGAGCATATCACGCATCCATTCCGCAAATTCCTCGTCTGTCGAAGAAAGTGTGGAGTACATGAGAATATATGCGACAACGGCAAGTACCGCACCGAAAATCGCAACGGATGAATCGAGAATGCAGAAAAGCTTTGTTTTGTCGGGGTATTTCTTTCTCAGATGAGCGAGGACTGCAAAAAATGCGATGACAATGGCAGAAAATATTATATATGCACTCATTCTACAATTATATCCTCTGCCGAACGCTTGGGTACAAAGTGAAGTCCTGCGGAATCTCTGTAGTAAGCCGTTTCTCCGCTTTTCGGAAGATTACAGATGAATACGTTCTCATCGGGGACTCCTAGTGCGAGAAGAATTACGGGTTTGTATTTCTTTGAAATAAGCAAAGTTTTTGAAAGCTCATCACGGTTAAACGCACCTATCATACAGCCGCCGAAGCCCATTTCACACGCTTCAAGCATTATAGTTTGAGAAGCGATACCTGCGTCAAATTCGGCTCTTTCGGGTGTGCATACCGTTGTGTCGCAAAGAACTGCTATGAATGCGGTGGGGTGATGTCCGTCGGGTGGTAGCTTTACGTCCTTGAGCAGACCTGCCCAGTGTGTGAGTGCGAGAACCTCCTCAACCTCATCGTGTTCGTAAACAAGTCTGTATCTGAGAGGCTGTAGATTTACCGCACTCGGGCAAAGTCTTGCGGTTTCGATAAGCTCAACAAGATCCTCTTTGCCTATTTTTTTAGATTCGTCAAAGCTTCTGTAGCTTCGAGAGTCTGCAACTATATCTCTTAACATAATAATCTCCATTCCGCCGTCGTTCGGCTGCACAAATAGTTAACGAAATTCACCGGCATCGCTTGCGACAAAAACGAGTTGGGTCCCGTTTTTTAGGTGAATTTATGCGTGAAACAGTTTTTCTTTCCGGTTTTAAAGCATTAAACTTTCACGCTAATATTCCTTATTTATTCAACAACTTCTGTTCCGTCGGGAACATTGTATTTGACACCGTTTTTGTCGGCTTCTATTTCGATTATTCCGTGCGGTGTGGGGTATGCACCCTTTATCCATTCGAGACCGCTGAGATTTGGTTTTATGCTGACCTTTGCAAATCCGGGTGAGAGAGGTGTTACGCCGAGTACGTTTTCCGCAAGGTACGGTGCAGGACCCGATGCCCATCCGTGACAGAGACTGTGACGAAGTCCCGTATAGCAGAATGCACCGAAATCGCCGTGGATGTCACGCTTTCCGTCGGGAACGAGTTCGGTAATCGGAGCGGAGTTTTCCATCCAGTTGATGTCGAAGTCCTCCCAGAAGGTTGTTGCACCCATTTTGAGCATTCCTCCCCAGTAATCACGGAGAATGTTCAGTGCGGTTTCATGCTCACCTGCTTTTGCGGAGGCGGTGAGTGTATAATAACCGAGGAATGTGGAGAGACCCTTTGCTCCTCCAACGGAAATGCATTCGTCAAAAGCTTTTTTCGGGTCTGCAAGTCCACCCATTACCATGAGAGCGGCAGGCTGTTTCCAGTTTCCGTAAGACGGGCGGTGTGACAGCATTTTGTCGGCGACTCTGTAGCAGTCGTATGCGGTATCGCTTTCGCCGAGGGTTTTCAGTATATCTCCCGCCGCACAAAGAGCATAGCGGAAAAGTCCCTGTACTCCTGCGTGCTTTGCGTCCGGGTAGTCATTTGTCGGCCAATCGAAGAAACGTCCGCCGGGAAGAGCTTCACTTCCGTCTTCGGCAACGTATCCGAGATAATGAGTGATAAGCTCCTTTATATAGTCTTTTTGTGTGGCAAGATATTCGTAATTTCCGCTTCCCATATACCATGCGTGCTGACAGAGAACCCACCAGAGAGTGTATTCCGGCATACCGTTCATGAATCCGTCGGCAGGGGTGATGTCACGCACAAAATCGAGAGACTTCGGAACGACTTCGTTTTCGCCGAATACTGAAAGAATAGCCGCAACTTCGGTGTTCATATCTCCCGCCCAAACAAGTCTGTCACGCTTGATTCCGTCCCAAAGATATTTCTGCATATTGAGATGAACGGTGTAGGCGGCGGTGTCGTATATTTTCGTTACGAGAGGGTCGCTGCACTCGAAAAATCCCTTGTATTCTATATCACGGAAAATAAGAGTTGCACAGACAGAGCGTATTTCGACAAATATACCCGGTGTAAGAAGCTCGATATACGCAAAACGGAAACCGCTTTCGTTTGTTTCGTTCGTACTCCATGGTGCGAGATTCATTACCATATCACGCTGAGCATGGTCGTTGGTTGCGTTTTTTGTGCCGATGGGAGACAGTGCTTCGGAAACGCTTTCGCCGAGGCGTATTTTTATATCAGCAGAAGAAGAGTTCATGCTCCAAAGAGACAGCGATATATTTCCGTGAAGCTCTCTGCCGAAATCCACAAGAACGGCGGCCTTTTCATCTCCCGAACGATTGTCGAGAACGCATTGGTCATGGTATGCGTAGATTGCTACCTGAGACGGCTTGTATTCCGTAAGGTGATTTTCTCCCGAAACATTACCGCGAGTGAGAACGGTGCGGACGGGAAAGAGAGTTTTTCTTGCTCTCGTGTCGTCAATGCCGTAAACGCCGAATTTATCCTGAAACTTCATAAGCTTCTCCTTTAAATCGAACTTTTGAGATGAGTATAGCACAAATTGCTGAAATATTCAACATGAATTTTGTCAAAAAATAGATATATCCGCCATGAACGGGAAGCAAAATAATAATAACAACGGTACTCTGCGGTTGACAAGCTCTTTTGCGGAGTGTATAATCAAGTAAAAAGCAGGTAATATCTTCACGGAGGTACGCATGAGAGGAAAATTTATTTGTCACAGGGATTTTTCATCCGTAAAGCCGATAAACGTGTTTCATAAGGAGCATAGCGGAGATGTGATTCCGAAAAACGACGGCAGCTTTATGAACAGGCATATTCTTTTCCGAAATCGCTTCAATGCAAGAGTCGGAGACAGAGCCGTTATAAGAATAAGTGCCGATGATTATTTCAAGCTGTACATAAACGGAGAATTTGTTATGCAGGGACCGCCGCCGTCATATCCGAGTGAATACAGGTATATGGAAAAGGACGTGAGCGAGTTTATTACGGACGGAGAAAACACTGTTGCGGTACACACCTACTATCAGGGACTTATAAACAGAGTTTGGGTGTCGGGAGATATGCGTGAAAGCTTTTTCTATGAGCTTGAGCTGGAGGGGGATATTGTTCTTGTGAGTGACGAAAGCTGGAAGTGTGCCGACCACAGTGCATATTCATCCTGCGGAATATACGGCTACGAGACAGCCTTTGCGGAATGCTATGATTCTTCCTCTGCTGAAGTCGGATTTGAGCGTCCCGATTACGATGACAGCACATGGGAGTACGCAAGCGTGTACGAAAACGCAGACTACACCCTTGTTAAGTCTCCGATAAAGCCGCTGGAGGTTTATACCGTACAACCGGAACGTGTGGTAAAAAACGGAAACAATATTTTTGTCGATATGGGCAGGGAATATGTCGGCAGACTTGTTATGAAAGCTCGTGGAAAAGCAGGTGACTGTATTACAATGCACTTCGGTGAAGAACTTGATGAAGACGGAAACGTCCGATATAATTTGAGGTGCAACTGTAAATACGAAGAAAAGTGGATTCTTTCGGGCGGATATGATCTTCTCGACGAATTTGACTATAAAGCGTTCAGATATGTCTCCGTTACGCTACCTGATGGCTGTGAAGTCTGCGATATTGCGATGTCGGTACAGCATTATCCATACGAGAGAAAGGTTAAGCTTTGTACGGGAAACGAAAAGCTCGATAAAATACTGAAGCTTTGCGAGGATACAATACACTACGGAGTGCAGGAGGTGTTTGTTGACTGTCCGACCCGTGAAAAAGGTCAGTATCTCGGGGATGTATATATCTCGGGCAGGGCAGAAGCGATACTTACATCGGACACGACAATGTTGAAAAAAGCGATAGGAGATTTCTTTGCTTCATCCTTTATATGTCCCGGACTTATGGCGGTATCTACCTCATCTCATATGCAGGAGATAGCGGACTATTCGCTTCTTATAGCGGAGCTTGTTCTGTGGGTTTACAAAAGAGAGGGAGATAGAGAGTTCCTTGAATATGCTTATCCGTATATTTGCGGAGTGTACGAACATTTTTCGCAATATGAAAACGAGAACGGGCTGATTGAAAATGTGCGAGACAAATGGAATTTGGTTGACTGGCCCGACAATCTCAGAGACGGCTATGATTTTCCGCTGACAAATCCGATAGGAAACGGACTTCACAACGTCATAAACGCATTTTGGTACGGATTTATTAAGGCTTACGATGAAATAGCACTGATTCTCGGAAAAAATGTAAGCGGCAAGGCAGAAAGGAAAGAAAAAGCATTTATCGAAGCATTTTATGACGAAAAAAGCGGACTTTTCTGCGATTCCACCTCAAAAAAGCATTCGTCGGTGCATTCAAACGTGCTTCCGCTGTATTTCGGAATAATGAAGGAAGACGAGAGGTTTGCAGAAAATGCGTGCGAGCTGATAAAACAAAAAAAGCTTACGTCTATGGGAGTGTATATGTCGTATTTTGCACTTGAAGCACTCATGAAAAACGGCAGAGAAGTGATTGCACTTGAGCTTGCCGAAGATGACGGAGCATGGCTTAACATGATAAATGAGGGCGGAAGCGTTACGTTTGAAGCTTGGGGCAAGAATCAAAAGTGGAATACAAGCCTGTTCCATCCGTGGGCAACAGCTCCCGTGATTGTTTTTGAAAAGCTGTATTCAAGGTAAGCTCTCACAGTTGACAAAAAAGCGTGCGGAGAGTATAATTTAAACTGAAAATATATTATTAAGGAGAACTGAAACAATGGAGCTTCTCGAAAGATTTTTGAAATATGTGGCAATACCCACTTCAAGCGATAATACATCAAATACCGTTCCGACAGCCGAAAAGGAATTCGTGCTTGCGAAGATACTCGTAGAGGATATGCACGAGATCGGTATTACAGACGCATACATGAATGAAAAATGCTATGTTTACGGACATATTCCCGCAACACCCGGATGCGAAAACAAAACAAAGATAGGATTTGTGGCACATATTGACACAGCTCCCGATTTCGCAGATTCACCGATAAAGCCGCAGATAATCAAAAACTATGACGGCGGTGATGTTGTTCTCGGAGATTCCGGAAGAGTGCTTGACGTTGCAACCTTCTCGAATCTCAAAGAACTTGTAGGACGTACTCTAATAACAACCGACGGAAACACACTTCTCGGTGCGGATGATAAGTCCGGTATATCCGAAATACTTTACGTTGCCGAAAGAATAATAAAGAGCGGTGTACCTCACGGTCAGATTTCCATAGCGTTTACTCCCGATGAGGAATGCGGAACAAGTGCCGACAACTTCGACCTTACCGCATTTGACGCAGAGCTTGCATACACTGTAGACGGCGGAACTGAGGGAGAAGCTGTATACGAGACCTTTAATGCCTGCTCCGCTTACTTTGATGTAAAGGGCTTTAACATTCACCCCGGTGTTGCAAAGGACTGTATGATAAACGCATCCCTTGTTGCGATGGAGATAAATTCACTTCTTCCCGCCGCTGAAATTCCTGCGAGAACAGAGGGTTATGAAGGCTTCTATCACCTCGAAAAAATGAGCGGAAATATCGAAAATGCAAGACTCGAATACATAGTAAGAGACCACAGCAGCACACTGTTTGAAGCAAGAAAAGAAACTCTCCGTCATATAGAGAAATTCATAAACGAAAAATACGGAGAGGGAACAGCTGTCCTTACTCTCCGTGATTCCTACAGAAATATGAAAGAGGTCATAAAAGACCGTTTTGAAGTCGTTGAGGTTGCAGACCGTGCAATAAGACTTTGCGGACTCGAACCGGCACATAACCCCGTAAGAGGCGGTACCGACGGTGCGAGACTTTCGTTCATGGGCCTTCCCACTCCCAACCTCGGAACAGGCGGCTACGCATTCCACGGTCCCTACGAGCATATCACAGTCGAGGGAATGGAAAAATCGTGCGAAATAATAGAAAATATAATCAAGCTCTGGGCTGAATAATTTACAATTCCGCAGAAATGGGATTTACTTCCTGTTTTTGCGGTTTTGTCTTCTTTCAAGTGCCTCTGCGTATTCTTTCTTTTCTTCTTCCGTTTCGGGAATAAGAGATGGAACCGATGTAGGCCTTCCGTCATCATCTATCGCAACCATAACGAGATATGCCTTGTTTATCTCTCTTCTTTGTCCGTCAAGCTCCTCAACGTATGTTGTTACACATACCTCCATAGAGGTCTTTCCCGCATAGGTAACGTGACCCTCGAGGAGGATTGTGTCGTTTACCATTGCAGGTGACTTGAATATAAGCGAGTCTACAGCCGCCGTGGTGACGTTTTTGCCGCAGTGTCTTCTTGCTGTTACCGCCGCAACAACATCTATCCATTCCATAAGCTTGCCGCCGAACAGTCTGTTGTAGCCGTTCAGTGTTCCCTGCATAAGTATCTGTACGTGTTCCGTGCGTGAATGTGCGACTGTTCTTCCGATTTCGGGTGTGCTTGTCACTTCAATTTTCTCCCTTGCTCTTTTGTTTATATTATATCCGTAAATGCCGTTTGTGTCAAGAAAGTCGCAAGATATAAAAACAATCAAATAAACGCAAACTGAGATTGACATAGCTCGACATAATTGCTATAATTATAAAAATACAGAAAACGAAAAGGACTATGCAATATGGAAAACAAAAAGCTGACTCCCATGGAAAAAATGACCTCGGAACGTCTTTATTCCTGCTCAGACGAAGAAATGGCGAGAAAACAGGCACAGTGCCTTGAGCTTCAGTACGACTACAACGCAACAAGACCGTCCGAAGCAAAAAAGAGACAGGAGCTTATGAAGAAAATGTTTGCAGAGCTTGGCGAGAACTGCTATATTGAGCCGCCGCTTCACTCGAACTGGGGAGGACATCATGTTCACCTCGGGGCAAATGTTTATGCAAATTTCAATCTTACTCTGGTTGATGACACACATATCTATATTGGGGACTATACAATGATTGCACCGAACGTGGTTATTGCAACAGCAGGTCACCCGATTGCTCCCGAATATCGTGAAAAGGCATTCCAGTATAACATTCCCGTGCATATCGGACGTAACTGCTGGATAGGTGCAGGTGCCGTTATTCTTCCCGGTGTTACAATCGGTGACAATACCGTTATAGGTGCCGGAAGCGTTGTTACAAAGGATATACCCGCAAATGTTGTCGCATACGGAAATCCTTGCCGTGTTATCCGTGAGATTGGCGAACATGACAGAGAGTTTTATTTCAGAGACAAGCGTATCCTTGACGAGGACAGAGAGCTTCTTGCCTCCCTTTAATATACGTTTTATCCGATTTTATGAAGCGGAAATATTTCTTTTACCGATTGACGAGCGTAATGCAAACGTGATATAATAAGATATAATAATGTTGTAAAAAATCTTCTTATGTCATGTTCGGAGGACAAGAGACGTGAATTTGGTTCATCTGAAATATGCGGTCGAGGTCGCAAGGTGCGGCTCCATCAATAAGGCCGCCGAAAACCTTTATATGGGTCAGCCTAATCTGAGCCGTGCGATAAAGGAGCTTGAAACGTCTCTCGGTATAATTATATTTCAGCGTTCGTCCAAGGGAATGATACTTACTCCCGACGGAGAGGGATTTATTTCCTATGCTCAGAAAATTCTGAGACAGGTTGATGAAATAGAGGAGCTTTATAAATCGGAAAACAGTACAAAGCAGCGTTTTTCCATTTCCGTTCCCCGTGCAAGCTATATTTCCTATGCCTTTTCCAAGTTTACAAATCATGTTACCTCGGATCAGGCGGCGGAGATATTCTACAAGGAAACAAACTCCATGCGTGCGATAAGCAATATTCTGAAAGCGGACTATAAGCTAGGAATAATTCGCTACGCAGAGCATTTCGATAAGTATTTCAAGAATATGCTCGATGAAAAGGGACTTGCTTACGAGACGATAACGGAGTTTAGGTATCTTCTGCTGATGAGCTGTGAGCATAAGCTTGCACTTTATCCGAAGATAATGTACTCCGACCTTGAGCCGTACATAGAAATAGCTCATGCAGACCCGTATGTTCCGTCACTTCCGTTCTACGAGGTGAAAAAGGAAGAGCTTCCCGATGACATCAACAAGAGAATATTCATTTTCGAACGTGCAAGTCAGTTTGAGCTTCTGTCATCAAACAGCAGAACATTCATGTGGGTGTCTCCGATACCTTACGATATGCTTGAAAGATACGACCTTGTTCAGAGGGTGTGCGAGGATAACGTGAAAACGTATAAGGATGTTCTTATTTACCGCAAGGACTATAAGCTGACTCCGCTTGATAATATGTTTATAAGGGAGCTTACATCCGCAAAAGAAAAATTCGTCAAACACAACGATGAATAATATGTTTTTTGATATAAGAATATGTCAAACGGAATATTGAATACAGACGCATTTTGTGTTATAATATTCAGGATTGACGAAAAATAAACAAGATTACAAAAAAATTATATAAACCATCATAAAGAGGAGAATAATCATTATGAAAATCACAGTATGTATCGGAAGCTCATGCCACCTCAAGGGATCTCGCTATGTTGTTGAAGCTCTCCAGAAGCTCATCGCCGAAAACGGTGTTGAAGATAAGGTAGAGCTTGCAGGCACATTCTGCATGGGAAGATGCAAGGAAGGCGTTTGCGTTACAGTAGACGACGAATTCTATTCCGTTACTCCCGATACAGTAGAAGAGTTCTTCAAGAACGACGTAATGGCTAACCTTTAAGGAAAAAATTTATGGTTATTGAAATATGTGTCGGAAGCTCCTGTTACCTTAAAGGGTCGCAGGAGATAATCGAGCTTATGCAGAAGGCTATAGCAGATAACGAGCTTGAAGCGGAGGTAACTCTCGCAGGAAGCTTCTGTACCGGTCAGTGCAACAGAGTCGGAGTTACAATAACCGTTGACGATGACGTTTTTACCGGTATAACCAAGGAAAACTTTAAGGAATTCTTTGAAAAGAACATTCTCGCAAAATTAAAGTAAGCCAAGGAAAGGATGAGTTTGGGTGGCAAATTACCTGACGTTAAAAAAGTCCAACTGTAAGAACTGCTATAAATGTATACGCCACTGTCCCGTAAAATCTATCCGATTCTCAGGAAATCAGGCGCATATCATTGGAAACGAATGTATCCTTTGCGGTCAGTGCTTTGTAGTATGTCCGCAGGATGCCAAGGCTATCGTTGACGAAACCGAAAAGGTAAAGGTACTCATGCAGTCGGGAGCCCCCGTTTATGTGAGCCTTGCACCGTCCTTTATCGCAAATTACGATGGAGTCGGTATCGAAGCTATGCGTGAAGCCCTTTTAAAACTGGGTTTTGCCGGAGTGGAGGAAACCGCTATCGGTGCAACGATGGTCAAAACCGAATACGAACGTATGCTGCACGAGGAGCATAGAGATATTGTTATTTCCTCATGCTGTCATTCTGTAAATCTTCTTATTCAGAAGTATTTCCCGAAGGAGCTTCAGTATCTTGCCGATGTTCTTTCTCCTATGCAGACGCATTGCAGAGATATAAAAAAGAGAATACCCAATGCAAAAACCGTCTTTATAGGTCCGTGTGTGGCGAAAAAAGATGAGGCGGATTATTACGAGGGTATAGTTGACGCTGTACTGACCTTTGAGGAACTTACAAAATGGCTTAAAGCGGAGCATATCGAGCTTAAACGTGAGTGCGATAAAAACGAAGAAAGCCGTGCGAGATTCTTCCCGACTACAGGCGGTATACTCAAAACCATGGCACAGAACGAGCCGGGTTATACATACCTTGCGATAGACGGTGTTGAAAACTGTATAACAGCTCTCAAAGAGATTGAAAACGGTAATCTTCACCATTGCTTTATCGAAATGTCTGCGTGTGTGGGAAGCTGTGTCGGCGGTCCCGTCATGGAAAAATATCACCGTTCTCCCGTAAAGGATTATATATCCGTTGCAAATTATGCCGGTGAGCGTGATTTCCCCGTAGAGCAGCCCGATGAGGTTCAAATGCGTAAGACCTTTACCTCGATAGAGCTTCGTTCTCAGGTGCCTACCGAGGATGAAATAAGGGATATTCTTCGTCAAATGGGTAAAATCAAACCCTCGGATGAGCTGAACTGCGGCTCCTGCGGTTACGATACCTGCCGTGAAAAGGCTATTGCGATATATCAGAATAAGGCTGAAATATCAATGTGCCTGCCGTTCCTTAAAGACAAAGCGGAAAGCTTCTCCGATTGCATAGTCAATAACACACCGAACGGACTTATCGTTCTTAACGAAAAGCTTGAGGTTCAGCAGATAAACGTGGCGGCGAGAAAGATTATGAATATCCGCTCGTCCTCCGATGTTCTCGGTGACCTTGTAGTTCGTATTCTCGATCCCAAGGTGTTCCTCGATGTGCTGAATTCGGGTCGTCCCGTTCGAGACCAGAGAATTTATCTTGCCGAATATGGCAAATATGTTGAGCAGACCGTTATATACGATAAGGAATACAGACTGCTCATATGTATCATGCGTGACGTTACCGATGAGGAAAGCGAACGTGAAAAGAAAGAGAATATCAGCCGTCAGACAGTCGAGATTGCCGATAAGGTAGTTGATAAGCAGATGCGTATCGTACAGGAGATAGCGTCTCTTCTCGGAGAAACTGCGGCTGAGACAAAGATTGCCCTGACCAAACTGAAGGAGTCGATTTCAGATGAATGATCTGTGTGCCGATATCGGATATAAAAGCATAAATCATTACGGTGAACAGCTCTGCGGTGACCATGTGGATATTATCGAGCAAAACGAAAACTCCACCGTGGTCGTTCTTGCAGACGGTCTCGGAAGCGGTGTTAAAGCGAGCATTCTCTCTACGCTTACATCAAAGATAATCTCAACGATGATGGCAGAGGGACTTTCTCTCGAGGACTGCGTTGAGACCATAGCCGCAACTCTCCCCGTTTGTTCCGTAAGAGGAGTTGCATATTCGACATTTACCATTATCCATCTTATTGACAATTCCGTGGCAGAGCTTATCCAGTATGATAATCCGCATATAATTCTCATAAGAAACTGCCAAAACTATGATTATCCGATGACTGAGATGAATCTCGGCGGAAAAAAGATTTATAAATCTCAGATAAAGCTTTGCGAGAACGATATTTTTATCGCTATGAGTGACGGTTGTCCTCATGCCGGAATCGGACTTGCATACAATTTCGGATGGAAAAGGGAAGATATAACTTCGTTTATGGAGTCTATCGCCCACGTCGGTTATACGGCAAAAACTCTGTCTACCATACTTGTTGACGAATGTAATAAGCTTTACGAAAACAAGCCGGGAGATGACGCTACCGCCTGCATAGTCCGTATACGCAAGAGAGTGCCGATGAATATGCTCTTCGGACCTCCCCGTAACCGTGACGACTGTGACAGAATGATGTCGCTGTTCTTCTCTAAGGAAGGAAAGCATATCGTCTGCGGAGGTACCACATCGTCGATTGCCGCAAAATATCTCGGAAAAGAGCTGAAAACCAGCCTTAATTTCGAGAGAAGCGATATTCCGCCTATTGCGGAGATAGAGGGTGTCGATCTCGTTACCGAGGGTGTTATCACCGTAAACCGAGTTGTAGAGTATGCAAAAGATTATCTTCGTGATAACGAAAGCTATGAGCATTGGGGTTATAAACGTGACGGTGCATCGCTTATCTGTCGTATGCTGTTTGAAGAAGCTACTGATATAAACTTCTTCGTCGGACGTGCGGTCAACCCTGCACACCAAAACCCCGATCTTCCCATCAACTTCAATATAAAAATGAATCTTGTTGAAGAGCTTTCGGAAAGCCTGAAAAAAATGGGCAAACGTATAAAAGTAATTTATTTCTAATTAAAAGAGGTTAAATAATAGATGAGAAAATTTGATACCAAAGTCCAGCACCTTAAATATAAAGTTCTTCGTGAAGTTGCTCGTCAGGCATGGGCAGACTCTCTCCTCGAAAACCTTCTTGATATTCCTCAGATCATAGTTCCCGGAAATACTCCCACTATGAGATGCTGTGTATATAAGGAACGTGCTATCGTAGGCGAAAGAGTTAAGCTTGCTATGGGCGGCAATAAGGAGAACCCGAACGTTATCGAGGTTATCGATATCGCTTGTGACGAATGTCCCGTTGGCGGCTATGAAGTAACAAATGCATGCCGTGGATGTCTTGCTCACCGTTGCGAAGACGTTTGTAAGAGAGGTGCTATCTCCTTTGACGAAAACCATGTTGCACACATTGATAAGTCAAAGTGTATCGAATGCGGTGCTTGTGCTAAGGTATGTCCTTATACAGCTATCGTAAGCCGCAAGCGTCCCTGCCAGAATGCCTGCAAGGTTAAGGCTATCTCTATGAACGACCACAAGGCAGCAGCTATTGATAACAGCAAGTGTATCTCCTGCGGTGCTTGTGTATATCAGTGTCCTTTCGGAGCTATCATGGATAAGTCCTATATCCTTGACGCAATCGAGCTTCTCAAGAACAGAGACGGCAAGAATAAGGTATACGCCATCGTTGCTCCTTCCATCTCCAGCCAGTTTACATACGCAAAGCTCGGTCAGGTTATCACAGGTATGAAGAAGCTCGGCTTCCATACAGTAATCGAGGCGGCTCTCGGTGCGGATATGGTTGCTCAGACCGAGGCTCAGGAGCTTGTTGAAAAGGGATTCCTTACAAGTTCTTGCTGCCCTGCATTCGTTATGTACATCGAAAAGAACTTCCCCGACCTCGTAAAGAATATCTCTCATAACCTTTCTCCTATGGGAGCTATCTCCAAGTACATCAAGGAAACAGAAGAAAACGCCAAGATTGTATTCGTAGGTCCTTGTACAGCTAAGAAGGCAGAGGTTCAGCTCGATAAGGTTAAGAATTACGTTGACGTTGTTCTTACATTTGAAGAACTTCAGTCCCTGTTCGATAGCCGTGATATAGACATCACAACTCTTGAAGAGGACGTTCTCGACAATGCTTCCTACTACGGAAGAATCTTCGCTCGTTCCGGCGGTCTTTCCGATGCTGTTGCGGAAGCTCTCAAGGAACAGGGTCTCGAAGAATTTGCACTCAAGGCTGTTGCTTGCGACGGTATCGAGGCTTGCCGTGTAGCACTCCTCAAGAAGAGCAAGAACCTCCTCGACGCTAACTTCATTGAAGGTATGGCTTGTATCGGCGGTTGTATCGGCGGTGCGGGATGCCTTACACACGGTGAAAAGAACAAGACCGAGGTTGACAAGTACGGTATGCTCGCTCACGAAAAGACTATCGCAGAAGCAGTATCCGTTCTCCAGAAGAAGTAATTTAATATAAAATATAAAAAACACTCTGTCACTTAAATGAATCGCCACCCGGTGGCACATAATAAAAAGTGAGATTGGGGTGTTTTTTTGTGTGGAAATTGCTTTATAAAAGAAAAAACGGCAATTTCTGCCGTAATTTCCATGTTGTATGTTTGCTTTGTCTTACTTTCTGATCTGCCAACCGTCGGGAATCTCTTCGATGGGTTCGGGGAGAGAAACAAGCTTGCCGATTTCCGCAAATCTTTCTGCGAGATTGTCGTGAATAACGCCGTCCGGATCGGGGCTGAGGTTCATAATGAAGCTGATGTTCATCTTGAAGCACTTGTTCATGAGGTCTATTGCCCATTCAGCACTCTTTACAGGTTCTGTTTCATGCTCGTCACGGTTGTACCATGTTCTTGTGAGCTTCTGACAGAGAGCACCGGGACCGTTGAAGCCGTCGTCAACTTCCTGACCTGCACCGTTTTCGTAGAAGATGATGTCTGTACCGCTGATACCCTCTGTGCATCCGATGTTCATGAGAAGACAGTTGGGCTGGAGCTTTTTAACGAGTGCGTCAACCTCTTCAAAGGGAAGTGTTTCGTAGGAAGGACCTCCCCAAGGAGCATTCCAACCGTCGATGATGAGGTAAGGAATTTCGCCGTAATTTGTGAGAAGTTCTGTAATCTGACCGAGAACCATTTCACGGTGAGCTTCTGTGAATGCATATCTTCCGCATTCTGCTGTAAGGTCAAGAACCGAGAAGTAGAGACCTGCTGTGATACCTGCGGCACGGAAGGCCTTGAGGAACTCCGCAACAACGTCAGTCTTGTTTGTAGCGTTTCTTACGCAATGCTCGGAGTACTTGCTGTCCCAAAGAGCAAAACCTTCGTGGTGCTTTGTTGTGAGAATAGCGAATGTACAGCCGGCACTCTTTGCGATTTCAGCCCAACGGTTGCAGTCGAGGTGCTGAGGATTCCAGTCCTTTTCGTTGAAGGGATATATTCTGGGAGCACCGCCGTTTTCAACGTCAAATTCCCAGTCGATTATGTCGGGGGAGTTGTGGAACTGAGTTGCAGCACTGTTACAGTGAATGAAGGTGCCGAGTCTTTTGTTGACAAACGCCTTCTGAAGTTCTATTAATTTATCCATATGTGACCTCTTTATACACATTTTTTATAAATTATATCAGAAAATGCCGAATATGTCAAGAAAAAAACGAAGCTATGGTATATATCCTTTGCTTTACGGAAAGTTAAGAGAGTGCCGTGAAGCGAAAATCAGCAATCGAGATAGAAAATAATGTCAGATTTTCCCTCCTGTTTTGTTCCCTTATATACATTTGTATCCAAACCGCCTATGTGGAATCCGGATTTTATATAGAAAAGGCAAGCCGCAAGATTGTTATCCTGTCCTTGGGTATATATGCCCGAATAACCACGCTCCTTGCATACATCTGTCGCCTTTTGTATCAACGCAGTGGCAACACCCTTGCTTCTGTAAGCCGTTGATACCTTTAAATCATATAAGTACATATATTTAAACCATGCGTCCTGCATAATTGCAAGACCTATACACTTGTCGTTGCCGTATGCACCTATGAAAACACTGTTTTTCTGCATATCATCGAAATTATAGTTTTCATCGGGAAAGCACATTTCTGTGATAGCATTTTCTTCAAGGTAATTAACACTGTAATTCCACTGCTCATTCAAATAAGACGGTATCATTTTTCCGAACAGCTTAAACGGCTCATTCGGAATGTTTATATCGGATTTATTCTCTGCGGTGATTATTTTTATATCTATCATAAATTTGTAACTCTTCCGTTTTTTGTCCGGAAATTTTCTCCCAAAATTTGTTGTGACGTGGTTTGTATCAAGCCTTGTAACATAATAGATTATATCATGTAATTCAAGATAAATCCACATTTATTAAGATAAATGTCATGCGAAAAGTCGGATTTTCTTTCATGCTCAGATTGATTTTTTTCGCCGTCGGTGGTATAATCTCATTAATGAAAAAATCCTAAGGAGAAAGTCAATGCCAAACAACGAACTTACCGAGGTAGAGCTTAACAAAATCAAGGAAGAAATAGAGCATCGTCAGACTGTTCTTACTCCGAAATATATCGCAGAGGTTCAGCGTACAAGAGCGTTCGGTGACCTTTCCGAAAACGACGAATACCGCAGTGCCAAAAGAGAGCTTAACCGAAACTATTCGAGAATCCGCTATCTTAAAGCCATGCTTGAAAACGCTGTTGTTATAAACTATGAATCTGACGAGGATAGCATAGGACTGTTTGACCACGTTACACTTTGGAATGAAGAGGACGAGGAGGAACGCACCATAACTATAGTAACACCTCTCCGTCACGATATTCTGAATGACCGCATATCAAAGGATTCTCCGCTTGCTCAGGCTATACTCGGTCATAAAGAGGGAGACCGCATTCTTGTACAGGTAAACGACAAATATTCATATTATGTTGTTGTCAGAGACCTCATTAAGGGCGAGGATGACGATTCGCTGAGAATACACTGATACGGGGGATTTTGTTCCCGATTTTCCGAAAATATCGAGCCGTCATTATCAACATAAGCGGCTTTTGAAATTTGTGAATTACGCACAATTACTTGTTGCTTTTTTGTCGAGTAGATAACTATTTATCAATTATAAACGCTGTTACACTTGACATTATCGTGTTTTTGTGTTATTATTAAAGTATTGATAATGTACGTTTTACCGTTATCATCCTAAAATCATTTTAATGGAGAGTTGTTATGGAAACCAAACGCAATCTCAAATACTTTACAGCTCCGCTGATAAGTGTTCCTTCTCTTATCGGTTGGATTATCACTGCTCTCGGTGTGGTAGCTATGTGCATTCGCTACATTCCGAAGCTTTATTCGATTCTCATTCTTATCCTCGGTGTGCTTGTTATAGCATTTACATCCGGCGGTAAGTCAGAAGACAGTGACCTCGAGTTCCAGATTTCCGAGAGAATCAAGAACCTCCAGGAACGTTCCGAAAAGAAGTTTGAAGTTTACGAAAAGAGCTTCCTCAAGATGCTCAAGCCCATTAACCTCAGAGGCTACGACTTCCTCGCTAAGGAAGAACCCCTTTACTTCAAGAAGGGTAAGGACGGCGTAAACAGAACAAACTATTTCAAGGGATGTAACCTCATCTTCACAAATGAGAAGATGTTCGTTTTCGCTCGCCGTTTCTCTCTCATCGATGAATCCATTGATTCACTTGAAACCGCTTCCTATTACTTCACAGAGCTTGACCATGCAGAGGTTGAAGAAAGAGTTTATACTTATACTCAGAAGGATCGTCCCATGGAAGTCAGATACTATGTATTCTCCATCTTCCAGGCAGACGGTACAAAGGCTCTCGAAATGTGCGTTGACTACGGTGCTGACATTGATAAGTATGCGGAACAGATCTCCAGAGCTATCACTACACGCCAGAAGGAACTTGCAAAGCGTGCTGAAGAGACAGCTCAGAGACGTGCGGCATTCAGAGCAAAGGTTGAAGAAGAAAAGGCTGCAATCGCTCGCGGCGAACTCATAGAAGACTGATTTTTAAATACCGTACCCATGTTTATTGCCGGGTGCGGTATTTTTGCCTTTCTTTCATTATTAACGAAAACAGCCTATATTGTATTTCAAATTTATCTAAATGGTAAATTCTCAAAAAAATTCGGAAAAACCCTTGTATATTTAACAAAAATGCGGTAAAATATACTCTTGAAGGGAAAATTATTAAATTTGTATCCCAAATTATATTATATACTTCGGAGGAAACTCAAATGTCAGTTAAAGTTGCTATTAACGGTTTCGGACGTATTGGTCGTCTCGCATTCCGTCAGATGTTCGGTGCTGAAGGTTACGAAGTTGTTGCTATCAACGACCTCACAAGCCCTAAGATGCTCGCTCACCTTCTTAAGTATGATACAGCTCAGGGTAACTATGTTGCTATGGGTCACACTGTAGAAGCAGACGATGAAGCAGGCACAATCACTGTTGACGGCAAGACTCTCAAGATCTACGCTGAAAAGAACGCTGCTGACTGCCCGTGGGGTGAACTCGGTGTTGACGTAGTTCTCGAATGCACAGGCTTCTACACATCCAAGGAAAAGTCCATGGCTCACATCAACGCAGGTGCTAAGAAGGTAGTTATCTCTGCTCCCGCAGGCAACGACCTCAAGACAATCGTTTACAACGTAAACAACGAAACACTTACAGCTGATGACCAGATCATCTCTGCTGCTTCCTGCACAACAAACTGCCTCGCTCCTATGGCTAAGGCTCTTAACGATGCATACCCGATCCAGTCCGGTATCATGACAACTGTTCACGCTTACACAGGTGACCAGATGATCCTCGATGGTCCTCACAGAAAGGGTGACCTCAGAAGAGCTCGTGCCGGTGCTCAGAACATCGTTCCTAACTCCACAGGTGCTGCTAAGGCTATCGGTCTCGTAATTCCCGAACTCAACGGTAAGCTCATCGGCTCCGCTCAGAGAGTTCCTACATGCACAGGTTCCACAACAATCCTCGTTGCTGTTGTTAAGGGTACAGACGTAACAAAGGAATCCATCAACGCTGCTATGAAGGCTGCTGCTACCGAATCCTTCGGTTACAACACCGACGAGATCGTTTCCTCCGACGTGATCGGTATGCGTTACGGTTCTCTGTTCGATGCTACCCAGACCATGGTTGC
>CAYWFS010000018.1:0-16487 GCA_964457685.1 uncultured Ruminococcus sp.
TTTTTCATTTTTTGCCAAAACTTCCGCTTAATTCCAATTTTTGACTGTAAACCGGGCTGTTTTGCAAAATTTGTGCATTGTGTATAAGTGTAGAAATTTCGACCTCAAATTTGTGCAACTTTCACATATTGCCCTTTTTTATCTTCACAAACACATCACCCACCGCATTTTCTTATGACACTCGGAACGGTAAATAATATTTACAACAACATTGTTTGTTAATAAAATCGCCATCACAATAATAAAAAACATACCTTAAAACAACTAAAAACGATAAAAAATAAACACTCACAGTAAATTTGAATTACATTACTTTACGCTTTTTCGTGCTGTCACATAAAAGCAATCGAAGGCGGAAAAGACGGGGCGGGGAAGTACGCTTTAATGAAGGACTTTTTTCGGCGAAATAGGTCGTAAAAAGTGTAGTAGCCTTTTCGGGGAACGCTTGACTTTTTTGTGGCATTATGCTATTATAATGACATATAATTATCGGGATAAGTGCGTTTAGGCACTCCCGGAGGTGCTTTTTTTGTCTCCTCAGCCGTTTGAGTTAAAAAAAGCCTTCATTATAATTAACCGCTCCATCGACTGTGGGTGGAGACGGTGTGGGAGTGGTCTCGGCGGTCATCGGGGTCACTCAAAAATTTGCAGGAGGAAGGTTCTATGAGAAAAACCACAAGCAATAAGCTGATAAGCCTGGCTTTGTCGGTTCTTATGACAACATCCGCTCTCGTTTCACCCATTCTGGCAGATGAAACCACAGAGAAGATTGATGTCAAAACGACTCTTCAGGAAATCAGCGAAACCTTTAAATCGATCTCATACGAAGAATACGTCAACAAACATGAAGGTGCTGTTCGAGGAACAAGTACCGTAGTTGTTGCTGCCACTGACTATCTGGCAGATGAAACGACGGCTGAAGTCTCCGTAGTAAGCGATTACGAAGGTAAAAGCGGTAAGTCACTCTTGGTGGAAGACTCCGGTAAGGTGACATGGTCCGTAAAAGTTCCGAAGGCGGGTCTTTATACAATAACGATCTCGTACTGCTCGGTAACAGATAAGACAAACTCTATCGAACGTGTGCTTTACATCAATGGCGAAGTACCGTTCAGTGAAGCACGTTATCTTCTCATGAAGAAAACGTGGAAGAATAACTACATCGACGGAAGATTTGAGATGGATGCTAACGGAAACGAGCTTCGTCCCACTTCCTATGTACAGAAGGAATGGAAGGATTACACCTTCATCGACTCCAACGGTTATTATGCTAACCCCTTCGAGTTCTATCTTGAAGAAGGCGAAAATACAATCACCCTTGAAGGCGTTCGTGAATCCATGGTCGTAAATGAGGTTACAGTCGCTCCTTATGAAGACAAAATCTCTTACGACGAATACATCAGCGGAAAGTCCGAAGCTGCAACGACAGAAGTAATTCACCTCGATGCAGAAACTCCCTCCGCTACCTCCGACTATACTGTATATCCGATTTATGACCGTAAATCCTCGATTACAGAGCCGCAGGACCCCGCTAAGATAAGACTTAATACGATAGGCAGCGAAAAGTGGCAGACCGTTGGTCAGTGGGTAGAATATGAATTTGACGTAGAAACAGAAGGTCTCTATGAGATCGTAATGCGTTTCAGACAAAATGAACAGACAGGTATGTATACCTCCCGTAAGGTATATATCGACGGTGAAGTTCCTTTTGAAGAAGCTAACTACGCTAAGTTCAATTACTCCTCCGGCTGGCAGGTTGAAGCTATCGGTAACGGCGCCGATACATTCCAGTTCTATCTTACACCCGGTCATCACACTCTCAAGCTTGAAGTAACTCTCGGCGAAATGGGCAATGTTGTAAACCAGGTAACAAAGATCGTTGACTCCCTCAACAACGACTACCTCGAGATCCTTAAGCTCACCGGTACTTCTCCCGACAGCTACCGTGACTACGGCTTCGGTCGTGTTCTTCCCGATGTAATCGAAGACCTTGTTGTTCAGGCTAACAATCTTACAGACATCGTTGATTACCTCGAGGGTATGGCAGACATTAAGTCCGAAAACTCCTCCACTCTTGAAACAGCAGCTCGTTACTGCCGCCTCATGGGTACGGATGAAGACGAAATCGCCAAGAACCTCTCTAACCTTAAAAACCAGGTAAGTACACTCGGTGACTGGGCTTCCGATGCGAAGAACCAGCCCCTTGAGATAGACTACATCAACATTCAGCCCGCTTCCGTTGAAAAGCCTAAGACAGACGGTAATATCTTCCAGTCTCTTTGGTATGAGATAAGACAGTTCATGGCTTCGTTCTATACTGACTATAACTCCCTCGGTAGCTCCGGCGAAGAAGACAGCTATGACAGAAGCGTTGAAGTATGGGTTACAACCGGTCGTGACCAGGCTCAGATCATCCGTAACCTCATCGATAACGACTTCGGTCCCACAACAGGTATCAACGCTAACCTTAAGCTCGTTGCGGGCGGTACTCTCCTCCCCTCCGTTCTTGCAGGTGTCGGTCCCGATGTAGCTCTTCCCGGTACAGGTGTTGACCCCATTCAGTACGCTATCCGTTCCGCAGTTATCGCTATGAACCCCGAAGCGTATGAAGATTCTGCCGATGACGACGCAGATACTCTTGAGTATAACGCAAAGATGCGTGAAATCTTCTCCGATTTCCATGAAATCACAGAAAGATTTACAGACGCAGCTATGATTCCCCTTTCACTCTACGGCAAGACATACGGTCTCCCCGATACACAGTCTTGGGATATGATGTTCTACCGTACAGACATCCTTGCAGAGCTTGGTGTTGACGTTCCCGAAACTTGGGACGACCTCCTCGCTCTCATCCCGATCCTCCAGTTCAATAACATGGAAATCGGTATGACTCAGAACTACCAGACCTTCATGTACCAGATGGGTGAAGAGCTTTGGGCAGACGACGGTATGAGAATTAACCTCGACTCCAATAAGTCCCTCGAAGCTTTTGAAAAGATGTGTAATATGTTTACGCAGTACTCGCTCTCCGTTGACTACGACTTCGCCAACCGTTTCAGAACAGGTGAAATGCCGATAGCAATCCAGAACTACACAGCGTATAACAACATCATCATCTTCGCTACCGAAATCGCAGGTCTTTGGGAATTCGGTCCTATCCCCGGAACAATCCAGGAAGACGGCACTGTAAACAATACTACAATGTCCGGCTCCTCCGCTCTCGTTATCATGGCAGGCTCCGAAAATGTTGAAACCGCTTGGGAATTCCTTAAGTGGTACACAGATTCAAAGTTCCAGGTTGACTACTCCAACGAGCTTGTTGCAATCCTCGGCCCCGCTGCTAAGAACGCAACCGCTAATATGGAAGCACTTGAAGAACTTCCCTGGACATCCAGAGAATACAGCCAGCTTATGAAGCAGATGGATAACACATCCGCTATCACAAACTACCCCGGTTCCTACATACTCAGCCGTTATACAAGCTTTGCATTCCTCAATGCTTATAACAACAAGGGTGACCCGGTAGATTCACTTCTCGGTTATATTAACACTATTAACAAGGAAGTAAACAGAAAGAGAACTGAGTTTAGTCTCGAAACACTTGAGATCGGACAGACTCTCGCCTCTAAACGTCTCGGTCAGGCAACAGAGCTTATAGACGAACTTGACGACGCACAGAAGACATCCCTCGAAACTGTCGTAAATGCAATCGCAAACGAAAATATCGAAGAACTCAGAAGTGCAGCATCCGGACTTAATACCTCCGATGAAACAATGGCTCAGCTTTATTCCTACCTCACAGACGCTGCAAACGCTCTCGAATCCTACCTCGATTAATCGTCTATATATAATAAGGTAGAAAAACTGACTGAAACAAAGAAAAATTCTGACAAAGGAGAGAGTTCATGTCAAACAACACTGAAAAACAAGTCAAGACTCGTAAAGAAATGACTAATGCAGAGTGGACATGGTTCCTCGTGAAGAGAAATAAAACGGCGTATTTCATGATAGCTCCGTTTATGATACTCTTCTTCCTCTTCACGATCATTCCGGTCGCACTGTCTCTCGTTCTCAGCTTAACGTCGTTCAACATGCTTGAGTTTCCTAAGTTCATCTTCATGGATAACTACATCACCCTGTTCCTCGACGACGACCTCTTTATTACCGCTCTCAAGAACACACTTATCTTTGCGGCTGTAACAGGTCCTGCATCGTATATCATTTCCTTCATCGTTGCATGGTTCATCAACGAGCTTAGCCCGAAGATCCGTGCATTCGTAACACTTATCTTCTACGCTCCGTCCATTGCAGGTAACGTATACCTCATCTGGACATACCTCTTCTCATCTGACCAGTACGGTATCGTAAACGGTCTTCTCATTGAGATGGGCGTAATCGACTCACCTATTAAGTTCTTCCAGAATGCAACCTATATCATGCCTCTGTGTATCATAGTTGCTCTTTGGACATCTCTTGGTACATCGTTCCTTTCCTTCATCGCAGGTCTTCAGGGTATCAACCGCAGCCTCTTTGAAGCAGGTTCTATCGACGGTATCAAGAACAGATGGCAGGAACTCTGGTACATCACTCTGCCTTCCATGAAGCCTCAGCTGATGTTCGGTGCTATCCTCGCTATCACAGGTTCGTTCGGTTTCGGCGGTATCGTTACTGCACTCGCCGGCAACCCCCCGACAGACTACGTTGGCTATACACTTACTCACCATCTTGACGAATATCAGAGTAACCGTTGGGAGGTCGGATATGCTTCGGCTATCTCCTTCATCCTCTTCCTCATGATGATCGGTGCTAACGCCCTCGTAACTAAGCTTATTTCAAAGGTGGGTCAGTCATGAAGAAATTAAGAACAAGAAAGCATCAGGTCGTTCTTAACAGATCGGTCGGCGGTGACGCAGGTATTACAGTAATACTTACCATCTTCGGAATTTTCATGTTCCTCCCGATGTACTACACCATCATTCAGGCTCTCAAACCCCTGAACGAGCTGTTCTACTTCCCGCCCCGCTTCTATGTTATTAACCCGACCCTCACAAACTTTACAGACCTCTTCAACCTGATGGCAGACTCTTGGGTTCCGTTCTCAAGATATATCTTCAATACCGTCCTCATTTCCGTTGGCGGTACATTCGGTAACCTCGTTCTCGCCTCACTTTGTGCATATGCACTCGCTAAGATCGACTTCCCCGGAGCAAAGGGCTGCTTCTGGCTCATCCAGAAATCCCTTATGTTTACCGCAACCGTAACCGGTATCGTAAACTTCATCACGCTCTCTATGATCGGCTGGATTGATACATACCTCGCCGTAATCGTACCCGCATGGTGCTCCACTCTCGGTCTTTACCTCATGAAGCAGTTCATGGAATCCAACATTTCCACAGAAGTACTTGAATCCGCAAGACTCGACGGTGCGTCCGAACTCAGAACATTCTGGTCTATCGCAATGCCGATGGTTAAGCCCGGTTGGCTCACACTTATCGTGTACTCCTTCCAGGGACTTTGGAACTCCGGTCAGTCCTCCTTCATTTACTCCGAACAGCTCAAGACTCTTAACTACGCAATCAGCCAGATCACAGCCGGCGGCGTTGCCCGTGCAGGTGCGACAGCTGCATCGACCGTTGTAATGATGATAGTACCGATCCTCGTATTCGTTGTATCTCAGTCTAACATCATCGAAACAATGGGTTCGAGCGGTATGAAAGACTAAGGAGGAAAAAATGAAGAAATTTATACGCGTACTCCTTATCGCTCTTTGCGTCATGATGCTTCTTCCGTCCGTAGTTTCTGCGGCAACACCCTACGCAACCTACACATACTCCGCTCAGGGTCAGGTTCTTTCCTCCCCCGCAGCATATGTGCCGGATATGGTGGTTGACTCATCCTATATGGGTCTGTCAACAGCACTTGACGATCCGAGAGATATGTTTGTCGGTCCCGACCAGAAGGTATATATCGTAAGTGCGGCTTCTTCAAGCGTTATCGTACTTGACAGATATTATAAGTTCCTCTTCGAGATCAAGTCCTTTACAAACGAACACGGTGTTCCCGACACCTTCGCAAATCCCTCCGGTGTATTCGTAAATGATGATTACATCTATGTATGCGACTCCGATAATAACCGTATCGTAAAGTTCGACATAGAAGGTAACTACATTAAGATCATCGGCAAACCCGAATCTAACCTCTTCGAAGAAGGCTCCATTTATAAGCCGGTTGCCTGTGCTGTTGACCAGTACGGACGAATCTTCGTAGTTTCTTCCACTACATATCAGGGTATTATCGTTCTTAATGACGACGGTGACTTCTTCGGATTCATCGGTGCTCAGAAGGTTTCTATCAGTGCCCTCGATATTCTCTGGAGAAAGATTCAGACAGATGAACAGAGAGAATATTCCGAAGAATATATCTCCACAGAGTTCAATAACATCACAATTGACTCCGATAACTTCATCTATGTAACAACATCCTCTATCGACGAGTCCTCTCAGCAGTCCGCTATTACCGGTAAGTCTAAGTCCTCTGACTACGCTCCCGTTAAGAAGCTCAATGCATCCGGCTCCGACGTAATGAAGCGTAACGGCTTCTATCCCCCGTCCGGTGAAGTTAAGGTAACAAACCTCTCCACCGCAAATATCACAGGTGCTTCCAAGATTATCGACGCTGCCGTAGGTCCCGAAGGCACATGGTCAATCATCGACGAAAAGCGTTCCAAGATATTTACCTATAACGATAACGGTGACCTCCTCTTCGTATTCGGAGATAAGGGTAACCAGACCGGTAACATAGACTCCGTTGAGGCTATCGCTTACCAGGGTTCCAAGATCCTCGTTCTCGACAAGTCTAACGACAACATCGTTGTTTACAGAAGAACCGAATACGGTGACCTTCTCCTCAGTGCTATCGAGCATAACAACAACCGTCAGTACGATATGACTATCGATGACTGGACAGAAATCCTCAAAAGAAACAACAACTTCGATACAGCTTATATCCAGATAGGTAAGGCACTTTACCGTCAGGGTAAATATGAAGAATCCATGGAATACTTCAAGGCTGCATACGAAACAGAAAACTATTCTCTCTCTTATAAGGAAATCCGTAAGGAATGGGCTAACAAGTACTTCTGGATGATTCCGATTATTATCGTTGTCGTCTGCATCCTTCTTGCTAAGTTCTTCGGCTTCGCAGCTAAGGTTAATAAGAGAACCGCACTCAAGCTCGGAAGAAAGAGCCTCAAGGAAGAGCTTCTCTATGCTTTCCATGTAATCCTCCATCCGTTCGACGGCTTCTGGGATCTTAAGCATGAAAAGCGTGGTTCCGTAAGAAGTGCTATGGTAATCCTCATCGTTACTATCCTTGCGTACTACTACAACAGTATCGGTCAGGGCTACATCTTCAGTCCTCGTCCGTCCTCTTCATTCAACGTCATGACGTCCGTGTCTGCGGTTCTTGCACCTCTGCTCCTTTGGGTAGTAGCTAACTGGTGTCTGACCACACTCTTTGAAGGTGAAGGAAGCATGAGCGATATTTTCATAGCAGCTTGCTACTGCCTCACACCTCTCCCGATCGTTATGATCCCCGTAACTATCGCAACAAACTTCCTCACAGAATCTGAGGCAGGCGTAGTTACAATGCTCGTAACCTTTGCTTACATCTGGCTCGGACTCCTCGTTGTGTTCGGAATGATGGTAACTCACGACTATTCAGCCGGAAAGAATATCATCACCTGCGTAGCAACTATCGTCGGTATGGCATTCATCATGTTTATCGGCATACTGTTCTCCAGCCTTATGGCAAAGATCGTAAGCTTCGTTACCAACATCGTTGAAGAAATCACATACCGTCTATAAGCAGAGAGAAGGAGAAAAGATATGAAAACAAAAAGACTTATATCAGCGGTCTTAACTCTGGCTACGCTTCTCACTTCCCTTGTGGTTTCCGCAGACGCTGCATGGGCAGACAAGGTTGACGATAAGGGCGACCCTATTATCAACTATCTTACCCAGGATTATGCTACACCCGAAGAAAAGCTCGCCGACATGGTACTTTGCAAGGAAGCTTACGGCTACCAGCTCTACTATGAAGAGTTCACAGGCGAATTTGCTCTTGTAAAGACATCAACAGGAGAAGTCCTCTTCTCTAACCCCTACGATATCAACTCCGGTTATCAGACAATCTCTGACCCCACAAAGAAGCAGCTCCTTTCTCAGCTGACTATCTCCTACCTCGAAAACGACGTTCAGAAGTCAATGGACAGCTACACAGAAGCCGCTCTCAGAGGTCAGATCACAAAGAAGAACATCAAAGGCGGTATCCGCTGCGAATACATCCTCGGTGAAGAACAGACCACACGTCTCGTACCGAGAATGATCAAGGTAGAACGCTTTGAAGAGCTTATTCTTTCCCAGATCGAAGATGACTGGTACTACCAGAAGATCGAGTCCTTCTACACCAAGAAGGATAAGGACGATGAAACCCTTACAGAACGCGGCGTTGCGGAAATGCAGGCTAAGTTCCCGATCACTATGGAAATGGCAGTTTACGTTTGCGACCCTGACATTAAGGCAAGAGAGCTTCGTGAACTTGAAACCATTATTAAGACTTTCTGTCCCAACTATACATACGAAGAACTCGACTACGACCATGACCTCGTTAACTACACAGGTGCAGATGCCGCTCCGCCGAGATTCCGTATGAGCCTTGAATATACCCTTAACGAGAACGGTCTTGAAGTAAGACTTCCCGCAAACGGTATCGAATTCGACGAATCCACTTATCAGTTCCAGACCGTTAACATTCTCCCCTACTTCGGTGCGGGCAGCAATGAATATAACGGCTACACTGTAATCCCCGACGGCTCCGGTGCTATCATCAGATACGAAGACTTCAAGGGTAAGTCTGTTAACATCGCAGGTACTATCTACGGTTCCGACTACGCTTACCACGAAATCGACGGTCAGCACTCCGAAGCTATGAGACTTCCTTACTACGGTGTAGTAACCGAGTATAGCCAGGAAATGTCTCTCCTTAAGGCCGCAGAAGCTAAGGCTGAAGCAGAAGCAGCAGCTCAGGCAGAATATGAAGCGGCTCAGGCTGAAATCGACGCGGCTAAGGCGGAAGCTGAAGCAAACGGCGAAACCTACGTCGGTGCGACAACAGCCACAATGCCCGAAGTTGTAGTTGAACCCGATACATCGGTTACCACAACAACAGGCTTCCTCGCAGTTATCACAGAGGGTGACTCCCTTGCTAAGCTCATGGCAGTTTGCGGCGGTTCACTCCATCCGTACAATACTGTATACGCAATGTTCACACCTCGTCCGTCCGACGAATACAACCTTGCGGATTCCATCTCCGTCAGCGGTAACGCTACATGGACTGTTACATCCAAGAGAAAGTATACCGGAAGCTACCGTATTCAGTACACCTTCCTCTCCGACACAAGACTTGCCGAAGAATACGGTGTAGATGATTACTACGAAGCTGACTGGACAGGTATGGCTACCGCTTACCGTGATTACCTCACAGCAAACGGCGACATCACAAAGCTTACCGATGCAGACGTTAAGGAAGATATTCCGCTCTACATCGAAACATTCGGTTCTATCGAAACAACAGAAAGAGTATTCTCCTTCCCCGTTGAAGTAGATACACCCCTTACAACCTTTGAAGACATCAAGACAATGTATACCGAACTCACAGATCTCGGTGTAGGTAACGTAAACTTCAAGCTCACAGGTTATGCAAACGGCGGTCTTAAGCCCACATATCCTCACCAGCTTAAGTGGACTAAGGTTCTCGGTGGCAACGAAGGCTTCAGCGACCTCGTATCCTTCGCAAACGAAAACGGCTTCAAGGTTTACCCTGACTTCGACTTCGTTTATATGCAGGAAAGCGGCTTCATGGACGGCATCAGCCTGAGAAAGCACGCAGTTCGTACAATCGACGACCGTTATACAACAAGACGTGCGTACGATGCAGCTACTCAGTCCTTCGATAAGAGCTTCTCCATCGCTATCTCCCCCGCATACTTTGAATCTCTCTATGAATCCTTCGCCGAAAAGTATCTCAGCTACGGCAACGATTCTATCGCAGTAACAACTCTCGGTACAGACCTCAACTCCGACTTTGACGAAGATGAACCGTACCACCGCGAAGACAACAAGGAATTCACTCAGGATATCCTTGCTGCCATCGACGAAGATTACTCCAGCGTGCTTGTTGAAGGCGGTAACGCTTATACACTCAAGTATGCGGACGTAATACTCAAGGCTTCTCTTACTTCCTCCGGTAACTCCAAGGCTTCTCAGTCCATTCCTTTCCTCGGTATGGTACTCCACGGCTCTAAGGTATTCACCGGTTCCGCTACAAACATGGAAGGCGACATCAATGAGTCCATCCTCAACGCTATCGAAAACGGTGCGGCTATGTACTTCATTCTCTCCTACCAGAACACAAGCGAACTTAAGGAAGATATGAACCTCTCCAAGTACTACTCCGTAGCATATGACATCTGGAAGGATGACATTGCAACGTATTACACAACTCTCAATGATGCAATCAAGGATCTCCAGACCTCTTACATCGTTGACCATGAATTCATGGATGCTGAACGTATTCCCGATGAAGACGAAGCAGAAGCAGACCGTCTCGCTGAAGAAGAAGCACTTGCAGCAGCTGCCGCTGAAGAAGAGGAAGCAAGACTCAAGGAAGAAAGAAAAGCAAGACTCGAAGCACGTCTTAACGGTACAACAGCAGATGAAACCGAAGTTGATGTTGATGTAACAGTAGATACTGAGGTAACAGACGAAACCGAAACAACCGAAACCGAAACAGAAACCGAGGTAGAGGATGACGAAGAAACCTCCGGCAATGTTAACGAATTCGGTGAAGAAATCGAAGCAGAAGAAGAAGAGGAAGAAGAAGTTGCAGACAAGTATAAGACTACAGTCGGTACTGTCGTTCGTGTTGAATACGAAGGCGGCGTAAACTTCATCCTTAACTACAACTCATTCGATATCACAGTTGAATACGAAGGTCAGACCTACAATATCGCAGGACTTGACTTCGTAAGAATAGACTAAAGAAAGGGGAGTGCATAAATGAACTTAAATATTGACGCCGGAAAAGGCGGAAAGAAGCAGAAGATTCAAATCGATGCTCCCGGAAAAAAGAAAAAGCGCGGTGCGTCTCTTGACGTGAAAAAAGCGAGAGCGGGCTGGGTGTTCATTCTCCCCTTCCTCCTCGGCTTCGTACTTATCTACCTTCCCATTATCTTTGACTCCATCAGATACTCCTTCAACGAAATCGATATTCTTATCGGTGGTGGTTACAAGCTTACATTCGTAGGTTGGGATAACTACTCAGACGCTCTGTTCGTTGATACAAGCTATGTAACGACCCTCGTGAGCGGTCTTAAACAGCTCGTCCTTGACATCCCGTCAATCGTTCTGTTCTCTCTGTTCATCGCTATCATCCTTAACCAGAAGATAGCAGGTCGTGCAGCATTCCGTGCGATATTCTTCATCCCTGTTATTCTTACAACAGGTCTTATCGCAGATATCGACAGTGCAAACACCCTTTCCTCTTACATGGAATCCTCCAGCGGTATCGATAACGGTACAGGTCAGACCTCTACCGCTACTGAAATCATCTCCGTTCTCGACGTTGAAAGACTTTTCGATAACATGATGATCGGTACAGAAGTTGTTGAATACGTTGTTAGCATGGTTAACAACATCTTCAATATCGTAAACCGTTGCGGTGTACAGATGCTTATCTTCCTCTCCGCACTTCAGTCGATTTCTCCCGCTATTTACGAGTCCTGCTCCATCGACGGTGCTTCCGGTTGGGAAACCTTCTGGAAGATTACCCTCCCCATGGTAAGCCCTCAGATCCTCGTAAATACCATCTACACAATCATAGACGCGTTTACATCGTCCGATAACCAGGTAATGAAGTACATCTCCTCTGTTTACGAACAGGCAGACGGTAACGTACTTTCCTCCGCAATGTCCTGGATGTACTTCCTTATAGTAATCCTCTTCATCGCGGCAGTTTCCGGTATTCTCAGTGCATTCGTATTCTATCAGAAGAAAGACTAAGAAAGGAGGATATGATTTATGAACAACGCACAGACAGCACCTAAGGTTACAAAAGAAACCAAAAACAAAATCAGAGTTGATTTTGAACGTACACCGTTCTGGGATAGAGTTAAGGCTAAGCTCATTAACCTCTATACTGTAAAGAAGGTAGTTTGGTATCTGTTCAGATTCCTTCTCCTCCTCGGTATTTCCTACGTAATCCTCTATCCGTTCTACTCAAAGATCGCTTCGTCCTTCATGGCTCCCGAAGACTTCGTTGACGTAACGGTTAGACTTATCCCTAAGCACCCCACCCTCGATACATATAAGGCTATTATAACGGATAACGGATATCTTGAGGCCCTCCTCAATACATTCCTCCTTTCCCTTACCTGTGGTCTTATCCAGACCTTCGTATGCTGCTTCATCGCTTACGGTTTCGCAAAGTTTAAGTTCAAGGGCAATAAGCTCCTCTTCCTCTGCGTAATCTTCACGATGGTAGTTCCGCATACCACACTTCAGCTCTCCCTCTTCATGAAGTTCAGATACTTCGATATTCTTAACATCGTGAAGCTCCTCGGAGGCGGTGTGATCGACGCTATTAACGTCACAGGCGGCGAAACATCCATTAACCTTATTAACACCAACTGGCCTCTCTACATCCTCTCTATCACAGGTCTTGCGTATAAGAACGGTCTGTTCATCTTCATGCTCCGTCAGTTCTTCCGCAACCTCCCCGATGAGCTTGAAGAGTCCGCTTACCTCGATGGTTCCGGTGTTTACAGAACATTCGTTAGCATTATCCTTCCCCTGTCCGTTACAATGATGGTAACAGTATTCATGTTCTCCTTCTGCTGGCAGTGGACCGATAACTTCTATACCGACCTGTTCTTCACAACTGCCGGTGACAAGCTCCTTCCCGATATCATTAAGGTTCCGAAGTCGCTTGATACCAACTACGCAGGTCAGTCCCTCTATACGGCTGCTATTAATAATACCGCAGGTATCCTCATTATCGCTCCCCTGATCGTCCTCTACCTCTTCGGTCAGAAGTACATCGTTCAGGGTATCGAATCCTCCGGTCTTACTGCTACCTAATTAGGGGTTAGGGTTAATCCATTACCGATTAGCAAAAACTTCATAAAAGAAACCCGAGTAATCTTCTCTTTAGAAGACCGCTCGGGTTTTTTGTATTTAGTTTGTGTGGGATGATGTGGAGTGAGAAACAGCACCTAACTTATAAATCTAAGTCAAACGTAACGTCAACGCCAAAACTATATTAAAGAAACCGCACCGTACTATAAATCTAAGCTCAATAAAACATCAACGCAAAAACCCAAGAGAGAACCGTTTGAAAAGTTTTTGCGGAGCTTTATTTCAAAAAGCGACCGTCCCACCCATGCGACCAGTTCCCCTAGTTCAGCTTCTCAATGTATTCTTCGAGACAAAGACCGGATTGGTGGATTTTCTGTGCGTGATAACGACCGACATAACGGTAGTGCCACGGCTCAAATTGAATTGAAGTAATGTCAACCTTGTCCTTCGGGAAACGGAGTATGAAACCGAACTTCCACGCATTCTCCGATAGCCACTCGTATTCAGGCTCGTATTCAAAATCCGTCGTGAACGTGCCGAGCGTGTCCATGTCAACCGCAAGCCCCGTCTGATGCTCACTGGTTCCCGGTCTTGTGGAGTACGTCAGAACTATAGCCTCAGCCTCTTCTCGGCTCAGAGACGGATTTGCAGCCATCTCGTTCGCTGTGTATGACTCAAATAACGTGCTTTGATATGTGTACGTCCTGAATCCACTGTATACAGCCATGTCGTAGTAGCCGGCAGCGTGCATCTCCTGATATAATGCCTCAAGAGACTTTGCCGCATATTCACGAAGCTGCTGCGTCTTCCTTGCGGAGCTTGTGTACTTCACATCCATAAGGTCGTTCGGAACATCATCCGCAGTAAGAGTGTTTTCCGTGTTCACAAGTACCAAAAATGCGTCACGAAGATTTCCCGTCGGATTCATGTACTTCTCGTAGTCCGATAAATCCGTCAGAAAATCAAGTGCAACCTCGCCGTCTTCTCCCTCGGATGAATCCTTTATCACAATGTCGCCGATAAGCGGGTCTTCCTCTATCTGCTCAAGCTCTCCCGCCCACTTCAGCTTGAATGTTACAGGGAGATATGCCGTGTATTCTTCGTCGGAATTCTCCTCGTCCTTTATTCTCGCAATCGTCACCGTAGCTTTCTTTTCGTCAACAATAACGGAAATGTTTTCCATGTAGTCCGTGATGAACTTCACCGAACACCATACCTCACCATCCGTCAGCTTGTTCGGAATGTCAAGCGTTACATCCTGCCCGTTGATGTTGACTCGCCATGCATCGGTGTAGAATATAATTATCTCCTCGTTACCGTCTCCTGCGGCAGTGTCGGCAGCTTCAACTGAGTTTGATAAAATAAACTTCATCTCCGCAGAAGAACCGCTTTCGTAAAATCCCAGATAGTCCGCAAGGTCGTTGAAACAGAAGTAAACCGAGGAATCCGATATAGCCTCCGTTATTTCAGCCGAACGTACCTTGGAGCCGCCGTAGTAGTATGCCATCTTTCCGCTGTCACTTGCCTTGTCGGGGGTCGAACGGAAGAACATGAAGAAGATTATCCCGAATAACAACAGAATTATAATAAGTACCGCTCCGAATACAATCAGCCGCCCGAGAAGAACTCGCATTCTCTCACGACGACGTGCTTTTCTTCGACGCTTTTCACGAGCCTTTTCGTACTCTCTCCGCCTCCGAAGCTCTTCCTCCCTCCGCCGTCTTTCCTCGGGACTTATCCTACGCCTTTGTGGTGGCCGTCCGTTGTTCATTTTTTTACCCCTCCTTTAAATTACAGTGTTTTTTGATACAAATTATGCGGTGAAGTTCAATTAGTAACCGCACCGCAATTCTTTGTGTCTTGTCAGTTTAAAATAGCTTTATTTTGTCTCGATTATCGTGAAAAACGGACTCTCGGGGGAGTTTACCATGCGAATCTGTGCTATGCTGTACTTGAAACGTGATATTGTCGAGAAGTATTCCGTAAGCTCACGTCCTTCAAGCTCTCCCTCGGGATGACCCGGATATACCGCAACGCAAAGTATCGAGTTCTCCCCGAGCATTTCCATGGCATTCTTTACCGCAGGAAGCGTGGTGCTTCTTCGCGTCGTAAGCTGCTTGTGTCCGCTTCCGGGAAGATAACCGAGATTGAACATCCCCGCCTTTATCTTTCCCTTGATAAACTCGTTCGCACGGTCGTGAGACGCACATATCAGATGCCAGTTGTCGGGACAGCCGTTTTCACGGAGATTCTTTTCTGTCGAGATGAGTGCAGACGGCTGTATGTCAAACGCATAGACACGTCCGCTTGCCCCCACAGCCTTTGAAAGAAAGACCGTGTCGTAGCCGTTTCCCATCGTGAAGTCCGCTACAATGTCTCCCTCGCCGATGTGGGGAAGTATAAAGCTCTTTTGCAGCGATAAAAGATCCACCACGACCTTAGCCTCTCGAAATTTCGTATGCGAGGTCGAATGCCTTCATGTTAACGTCCAGTGCCTTTGCCGGAACACAAGCCGCAACCGCATTTCTGAGTATCTCGTGGTCAAAGCCGAGTACGGAGGATGCAAGACCGATAAGTGCTACGTTTGATGCCTTTACGTTTCCTGCCTGCTCTGCAATGGACTGAGCGTCAAATGCACGAACGTCAACTCCGAGCAGCTTCATGTCGGGGAGAATGTCCTCGGGATACTGTGCCGCACCTGTGATGACGGGCATGGGGTTTATCTGCTGTGTGGATGTGACAATAACTCCGCCTGTCTTGAGATTGGGAAGCCAACGTGCAGCCTCGAGAAGCTCAAAGCTGAGAATAACGTCTGCGTCTCCCTTGCAGATGACGGGAGAGTATACCTCTTCGCCGTAGCGAACATATGTAACTACCGAGCCGCCTCTCTGAGACATTCCGTGTACCTCGGATACCTTTACGTCAAGCCCGGATTCCATAGCGGCACGACCGAGTATCTTTGAAGCGAGAAGAGTACCCTGTCCTCCTACGCCTACTATCATTATGTTCTTGTTCATGTTTATACCAACCTGTAGTTTTTAAAAATGAAAAATGAAGAATGAAAAATGAAAAATGAAAAATGAAGAATTGCGAGCCGTAGCTGAATCCTTTATTACTCAGCGAAACCGAGCTTTAAATCAGCACTCACAAAATCCATACCGTTCATTCGTTTTTTGAGGGGGTGTGGGGGAAGCTTTTTCACAAAAAGTTCCTCCACCGTCTCTCCCCACGTTTCCCTCTTCCTTAAATCGCACCGACCTTGCACATCTGGGAGCAGAGTCCGCAGCCTACGCACAT